>CAZZIZ010000014.1:14154-30886 GCA_964654535.1 uncultured Chitinophagales bacterium | reverse complement strand
CTTTCGTGTCCACGTTGCCATGCTGATCGCAAGCGACCACCACCACTTTCATTCCTGCTAGAATAGCACTCGCCGGATTTGTACCGTGCGCCGAGCTAGGAATTAGCACTATGTCACGGTGCTGATCGCCATTGGCCTCGTGGAATTTTCTGATGACCATTAGACCAGCATATTCTCCTTGTGCGCCTGAGTTAGGTTGCAAAGAGCAAGCGTGGAATCCAGTAACGGCACATAAGTCGCGTTCTAGTTCTTCTATTATTTCTAGGTAGCCTTCTACTTGCTCCAAGGGAACGAAAGGATGCACGTTGCTGAATGCTTCAAAACTAATGGGCATTAACTCGCTCGTTGCGTTGAGCTTCATTGTGCAAGATCCCAGCGGAATCATAGAATGCGTAAGGGATAAATCTTTGCTTTCTAACAGTTTGATGTAGCGCAACATTTTTGTTTCAGAATGATGGCTATTAAAAACTGGGTGCGTTAGGAAATCCGTTTCGCGAAGCATAGCATTGTGCAAACGCTCGGGTAAATTTTTATACTGACCATTCAAGTGACTCGGGATAAAAACATTGCCACTTACTTCTGCAAAAATTTCTTCGAGTAAAAGTAGGTCTTCGTAAGTCGTGGTTTCATCTAAAGCGATGCTGCAATGTCCTTTGCAGAACTTTAAGTTGATCTTGGAGCGATTGCATCTTAGTTTTAGTTTAGTAACTAGGGTTTCATCCTTGTCGGCCAAATTGATACAAATGGTATCAAAGAATGCGCCGTTGAGTTGTTCGAAACCAAATTTTTGAATTTTGTTTTCGAGAATACAAGCGAGGTAATGAACGCGACTAGCTATCTGTCTTAATCCTTCTGGCCCGTGATAGACGGCATACATTCCAGACATAATCGCCAATAGCGCTTGAGCGGTGCAGATATTTGAAGTTGCTTTTTCTCTTCTGATATGCTGCTCTCTCGTTTGCAGCGCCATACGGAATGCGGGCTTTTCGTTTTGGTCTATGGAAACGCCTATGATTCGCCCCGGAATCAATCGCTTATAGACGTCCTTTGTTGCGAAGTAGGCCGCGTGCGGCCCGCCAAAACCCATAGGAACGCCGAAACGCTGAGTGTTACCTACGACAATGTCTGCTCCCCATTCTCCAGGCGCCTTGCACCTGCATAGAGCCAACAAGTCGCTTGCAACTGTCAGCAATATGTTTTTTGTTTTACACTCCGCAGCAAGTTCTTTAAAGTCACTAATCGCTCCATAGCGATCTGGATACTGCAGCACTACTCCGAATACATTTTCGTGTAAATCGAAGGAGTCAGGTGATACAATTTGTAAAACGATACCGAGTGGTTCGGCTCTGGTTTGTAATACGTCTATTGTGGTTCGAAAGCAGTTTTCGGAAACACACAACACGTTGGCCTCTTTATTCTTTTTGTTTTTTACACTGCGCATTAAAAGCATAGCCTCTGCCGCTGCAGTTGCTTCGTCGAGCAGAGATGCATTTGCGAGTTCCATACCGGTGAGGTCGGAAACCATAGTTTGAAAATTTAACAAGGCCTCTAAACGTCCTTGAGAAATTTCTGACTGATAAGGCGTGTACTGCGTGTACCAACCCGGGTTTTCTAAAATATTTCTTTGAATAACTGGTGGAACAAAACAAGGATAATAACCGTCGCCCAAATAGGATTTAAAAACTTTGTTTTTGCTCGAGATGGCTTTGACTTTTTTTAAATAAGCCATTTCCGTAACTGCAGCCTCGATATCCATTTCCTTGTCAAGAGTAATGGTACTGGGAACAGTCTCGTAAATCAGACGATCAATATTATCCAATTCTAGGACGGATAACATTTCTTGGACGTCACTTTTTGACGGTCCAATATGACGATCTTTGAAGGCTTCGAATTGGTATAGATTATTAGAGCTCAATGCTTTGTATTTGACCTTGAAAATAACTCCCTAAAGCGCGGTGGAATGAATGTTTCCATAGGGTCTTTTTAACTTGTGTGGATAGCCGACAGTTTTCTAATTTGGATATTAGAAGAATAGCTTTTGAGTACATTCAGATTAAGTTATTCTAGAAAGATTGGCAGTTGTTTTGAATGTAGATAGACACTTTGACCGCTGAAAATCAAGTAGATATGCCATTTTTGCTGAAAAATCTGCTTTTATTAGAAGGGCATAAAACTTGACCTCTTATAAGAAATACTGAGAATGAATTTCAACAAGTTTACCATAAAGGCACAAGAATCGCTCGCAGGAGCGCAGGGTGTGGCCTATGAGCGTAAGCATAGCATTATAGAGCCTCTGCATATCCTCGCGGCATTGTTTCAAATAGAAGATGATACGGTTCCCTTTTTACTTAAAAAAGCCAACGTAAACGTTGAACGTGTAAAGGATGTGGTTAAAACCCAGCTCGATACTTATGCGCGCTTAACGGAAGCGCAACAGCCTCAAATTGCAAACCGCGCAAACGAAGTGCTTTTAAAAGCGCAGTCCTTAGCCAAAGAAATGAAGGACGAATTTGTTTCCGTTTCCCATATGTTGCTGGCCATTGTTTCGGTAAAAAGCGACGCGGCTAGTATTTTGAAAGACGCGGGAGCAAGTGTCAAAGATTTAAAAGCAGCGGTAAAAGATTTGCGCAAAGGAAGTTCAGTCAATCAGCAAA
Organism: uncultured Chitinophagales bacterium; assembly: GCA_964654535.1. Lineage (GTDB taxonomy): Bacteria > Bacteroidota > Bacteroidia > Chitinophagales > UBA2359 > CAZZIZ01. The sequence goes on along the minus strand of CAZZIZ010000014.1, from coordinate 28,232 downwards.
ACGCGGAGGGCTCGTTTAATGCTTTGGGTAAGTACGCCAACAACTTAAACGAGTTGGTTAATGAGGGAAAGCTTGATCCAGTAATAGGACGAGATGAAGAAATCCGCAGAGTCTTACATATTCTTAGCCGAAGAACTAAAAACAATCCAGTTTTAGTTGGAGAACCTGGTGTTGGTAAAACGGCAATAGCGGAAGGCTTAGCCCATCGTATTGTCAATGGAGATGTTCCTGAAAACTTAAAGTCAAAAACCATCTATTCCTTGGACATAGGTGCAATGATGGCGGGCGCAAAATTTCGTGGCGACTTCGAAGAGCGCTTGAAAGCAGTCATAAAAGAGATAAAGCAAGCAAATGGAGAGATTATTCTTTTCATTGATGAGATACATACTTTAGTCGGTGCAGGTAAAACCGATGGTGCATTGGATGCTGCCAATATCTTGAAACCCGCTCTGGCGCGTGGTGAGCTGCGGACTGTTGGTGCAACTACATTAGACGAGTACCAGAAGTACTTTGAAAAAGACAAGGCGCTCGAAAGACGCTTTCAAAAAGTAATAATCGACGAGCCTCAGCGTGAAGATGCTATTTCAATAATGCGTGGACTCAAAGAGCGTTATGAAAGTCACCATAAGGTTAAAATTAAAGATGAAGCGATTATTGCTTCTGTCGATTTGAGTACTCGCTACATCTCGGATCGTTTTTTACCGGATAAAGCGATTGATTTAATCGATGAAGCGGCGGCGAAACTTAAGCTAGAGATAAATTCTGTTCCAGAGGAGCTGGATGAGGTGCAACGTAAAATTATTCAGTTGGAAATTGAGCGAGAGGCCATTCGTAGAGAAAATGATAAGAGTTTATTGGAAAAATTGGAAGATGAAATTTCCAATTTGAAAGAAGAACGCGATTCGATAAACAGTAAGTGGCAATCTGAGAAAGAGCAAATAGACGGCATTCAAAACTTAAAGCGCGAAATAGAAAACTTAAAACTACAAGCTGAGCAGTTTGAGCGTGCGGGAGACTACGGTAAGGTAGCCGAGTTACGCTATGGGAAGATTAAGGAAGCAGAAGCTGCCTTGGCTAATGAAGAAGCTGCATTGTCGAAAGTTGATGGTGCAATGCGTATGGTAAAAGAGGAAGTCGATGCAGAAGACATAGCCGCTATCGTAGCCAAGTGGACCAACATACCAGTTACCCGAATGCTGGAATCCGAACGCGAAAAGTTGCTCAACCTTGAAGAAGGATTGCATAAAAGAGTGGTCGGTCAAGAAGAGGCGATTACCGCTGTAGCCGACGCCATACGTAGGAGCAGAGCGGGGTTGCAGGATCCTAACAAACCAATAGGTTCGTTCATTTTCTTAGGAACAACAGGAGTAGGGAAGACCGAACTGGCAAAGGCTTTAGCCGAGTTTATGTTCAACGACGAGCACGCCGTGGTGCGTATCGATATGTCGGAATACCAAGAAAAACATTCTGTGGCGCGTTTAGTAGGAGCGCCTCCGGGCTACGTTGGTTTCGACGAAGGTGGACAGCTCACTGAAGCGGTGCGTAGAAAACCTTATTCAGTTGTCTTACTAGACGAAATTGAAAAAGGACATCCAGATGTGTTCAACGTTTTGCTACAAGTTCTAGATGACGGAAGACTAACCGACAATAAAGGACGCACTGTCAATTTTAAGAACACGATTATAATTATGACTTCCAATATGGGTGCGAACATTATCCAAGAGAATTTTGCAGACCTAAGTGAAGAGAACAAAACCGGCGTTGTTGCGACGACGAAAATTCAAGTCATTGAACAATTGAAAAAGTCAATTCGCCCTGAGTTTTTCAATCGCATCGACGAGGCCATAATGTTTCAGCCACTGATGGAAGAGGAGATCAAGGAGATCGTAGAAATACAATTAAACGCCCTCAGCGAGCAATTAGCCGAAAAAGAAATGGATGTTTCTTTCACGCCTAAAACGGTTGCATGGATTGCCGAGCTCAGCTTTGATCCACAATTTGGTGCAAGACCTATCAAGCGGTTTGTCCAAAAGGAGGTTATAAACCTTTTGTCCAAGAAAATTATTGCTGGCGAGATATCCAAGAGCGATAAGATAGAGGTGGATGTGGATTCAGGACAATTGGTTTTTTCGAATGGTGGTAGAGCTGCATTCTCTCAGAACTAATTCACGCTGGTAAAATACATCTGGATTTAGGGCAAAAAAATAGAGGCCGAAGCCTCCATTTCTCTGCTCAATCGTTGATTGAGACATATTGGTTGGTTGTTGCACGAGGACCGTGCAATATCTTTAACTCTTAGATTGTTTTTTAATTGCGCGCAATTGTCTTTCTAATTGATAGATACGCTCCTGTTGATTCTTTACCTCATTGCCAAGAGATCGTTTTTCTAAGCGCAAAGCGCGCTCCTCGCGTTCAATTTCTTTGTAGGCTTTCTTGTAATTGCGTTTTCTAAACAGTCTACGGAAAATTGTTCCCAGTAAAAAGAAACCTGTTCCTATAATTGCAAACTCAAGTAATGCTTCATTGAAGCTGCACTGGTTGTTGCCGAATAAGTTTTGAAGTATTTCCATCATAGCATTAACAATTTATTCCCAGAGAAATCTAACAGCTTGAAAAGGTTCATCACAATCAGTTCCTACATCCTTGTTGAGAACTGACTCAATAGCCATTTTATCAATATCGATATGCTTTCGCAACTGCTGACGTATTGCACCTGCTCTGGCCAATCCGAGGTTCTCGTATTTTGAACGATTGGTTTCTTCAAGACTGTATAAACCGAAAATGTAGAGCTTATCCATCAGATCAGTTTTTTCTTGCAGGGTCTGTATGACCGAATCATAGTCATCTCCTTTTACAAAACCAGACTCATTGCAGTTGAAAAGAATTCCCACCTTAGGCTCGCTTTTATTTGCTTTCTTCTTGTCTTTCTTCGAATCTGCTAAGGCATTAGCATTTTGGGCTTTATCAGATGAAGTAGGATTGGAGCTCGAGTTGAAAAAACTCAAAGGCTCATTGCATGCACAGCGGACTTTGCAGGTATACCAATACCCGCTAAAGGCTAGCCAAAACACAATGAATAAAAATGATAGAAATCTCATGGGCGCGATTCAATCGTTCAAGCTCGATATTACGAAGCTTTGGATAATGAATTCAGGCGGATTGCTTCGATTATCGGAGCCAGTGGTTCAAATACGACATGTTTCGTCGAATAGCCTTAGCTATTCGCCTCATTAAGAGGGAAATCTACATATCTGGCTCTATCCGCCGCACTAGGGACGCGGCAGTTATCGGTTCTACCACCTATCATAAATCGAAATTTGGCGATAACATCGTATCCAAAATCGCGAATAAAACGAGGTATGATGAGCAGTTTAGAAAGATGCTTATAACCTCCGTCTAAGTATTTAGCTATTTCAAGAACTGCCGAAGACTTCTTTAGAGTTCGACCATCTATTTTGCAAATGATAGTGCTCAACTCGTCGGAGGGCATTCCTAACTCCTTAAGCGTCAATTGTCCTATATCTGACTGAAGGCTTGCAAAGAATATGTCGTGTGACGAATTGTTGTCAATTATAAAATTGACAACAGCGCTGCAGAACCTGCATTCGCCATCATAAAACACTATTTTTCTTTTGTCTACCATCGACCTTATAAATATAACGCATATTGAATCTCACTGGTTCATTGTTAACTTGCAAAAGGATGCGAACGCTATTATTCATTTTACTGCTCTTTCCGGCTTTTTTGTGTGGACAGGACCTGTCCGTTGACACTGAAGCTGTACAGGCCGATGAGACAGCTAAGCCCAAAAAGAATACCATCGTACTGCCACTCCTCTGGTTTCTCCCTGAAACAAGCTTGGGCTTCGGTGGGGTAGCAATCCAAAATTTTAAGGCATATGGACAGCGACCTACAGACCGTTCTTCTTCTTTACAGTTAGGAGTCGCCTATACTTTGAATAAGCAGTTTCTTTCTTATCTCCCGTTTTCTATTTATGCGGATCAAGACCGCATATATGCTAAGGGCGAGTTTGGCTTTTACGACTACTTCTACCGTTACTTTGGTATTGGAAACGAATCACTTGACGAATCCGAAGAGACTTATGGAAACCGATTTACCAGAGTTAGCATCGATGCTTACCGCCGGGTGGTTCCCAATCTGTACTTCGGATTCAACTTTAATTTCGACGTCAACAAAATTAAAGATGTGGAATCCACCGGCTTACTAAACTTAGAAAGCCCTGCCGGTATAGATGGAGGAACCTTTGTGGCTCTGGGCCCAGGCTTGTTTTGGGATTCCCGAAACGGTGTTCATGCACCTTCCAAAGGAAAGCTAATTGAACTGTCAGCCAAATGGTCGGGAAGTGGAATAGGAAGTGATTTTGATTTTAGCCGCCAATTTTTCTCTTACGCGCAGTACGTAGAATTGAAACCGCGAAATGTACTAGCCTTTCAATTCGTTTCCGAAACAACTCAAGGTGAAGTTCCTTTTAATTATTTACCAGATTTGGGCGGCGGAAAATTACTGCGTGGATTCACCAATGGGCGCTTTAGAGATAATAACGCCATTTATGCGCAAACGGAATACCGTCGGCAGTTTAAAGAAAGCAACAAATTTAAGCACGCGGAGAAGTTCGGTATGGTTGCATTTATAGGCACTGGAAAAGTGTACGATGAGCAATTGGATATTGTGGAAAATTTGCACTTAAATATTGGAACAGGCCTTAGATTCGCCATCGATAAAAAAGAAAATTTAAATTTGCGCCTAGATGTGGCTTTTGGAAAAGATTCCTGGGGATTTTATTTCATAGCTGGAGAGGCATTCTAAATGGATATCAGCATTATAATACCAACTTTAAATGAGGCAGGCTGCATTGGCAATTTGCTTTCATTTTTTCGCCAAGAATGTGATCCTTATAATCACGAGATTATAGTCGTAGACGGCGGGAGCACGGACGATACCGTTAACAAAGCAACCGAATATGACGTGAATGTTTTAAGCAGCGATAAAGGACGCGCACGTCAAATGAATGCTGGTGCACAAGCTGCTACAGGTAAAGTCCTGTACTTCGTACACGCCGACACTATGCCACCGAAGGGCTGCTTAGATGAAATCTGGGATGCCTATCAAGAAAACACCAAAGTTGGTTGCTATCGTTTTAAGTTTGACAAGAGCAATCCATTTATGCGGGTCAATTCCTTCTTTACACGTTTGCCCTTTCTATGGTGCCGAGGCGGAGATCAATCTTTGTTTGTGAGCAGAGCAGTCTTCGACGAGCTCAATGGCTTTAAAGAGGACTACTCCATTATGGAAGATTATGATTTTATAAGCCGTGCAAAGAAGCTATACGCTTTTAAGGTCTTACCCAAAAGCATAAAAGTCTCTTCACGTAAATATGAACACAACTCTTACGTCAGAGTCAACCTATCAAATATCTTGGTATTTACATTATACCAGTTGGGACTGGCACCAAACAAGCTAGCTGTTCTTTATAGGAAACTATTGAACTAGCTCCTTAGCGCTTTTCTTATTACGATTTAACGTACATCAACTCTTTAGCCGCTTTCACTGTGCGCGCCACATTTGGCAACCACTCATCTATAAGTGTTGGCGCATAGGCCAATGGGGTGTCAGCTGGCGAAATACGCACCACTGGCGCATCCAAATAATCAAAGGCGCGCTTAGACACTACAAAGCCAATGTCCGCTGCTATACCACCTTGAGGCCAAGTCTCTTCTACAATAATTAAGCGATTGGTCTTTTTAACAGACTTAATAATGGTGTCATAATCCAAAGGACGAATCGTACGCAAGTCAATAACCTCGGCAGAGATACCTTCTTTCGTAAGTTCATCTGCGGCGCCCTTAGCGACCTTCATCATTTTGTTAAAGGAAACAATGGTAACATCGGTACCCGCGCGTACCACGTCGGCTACGCCGATCGGAATTAAATATTCTTCAGCAGGAACTTCTCCTACATCTCCGTACATCACCTCAGACTCCATAAAAACAACTGGGTCGTCATCGCGGATAGCGGATTTTAAAAGACCCTTTGCATCGTAAGGATTAGAAACAGAAATAACTTTCAACCCAGGTACATTCGCATACATTGATTCGAAACTCTGCGAGTGCGTTGCGGCCAACTGACCAGCACTGCCGTTCGGTCCGCGAAAAACTATAGGACATCCATATTGACCACCAGACATCTGCAGCATTTTTGCCGCTGAGTTTATAATTTGATCTGCAGCAAGAATTGCAAAGTTCCAAGTCATAAACTCTACGATAGGACGAATGCCATTCATAGCAGCTCCTACCCCAATGCCGGCAAAGCCAAGTTCGCTAATCGGTGTATCGATAACACGCTTAGCACCAAACTCGTCCAACATACCCTTACTGGCCTTGTAAGCACCGTTGTACTCCGCTACTTCTTCTCCCATAAGAAACACACGCTCGTCGCGGCGCATTTCTTCTTCCATGGCCTCACGAACTGCATCTCTAAATTGTATCTCACGCATCTTGCTTAATTTTTCGCAAATTTAAGTTTTTCAACGTTTCAAAGGGTTCCTAAATCGCGCTTATCTTTGAAAAACTATACATAAATGCCTTGAAAAGCTCCTTTCTAAAATACTTACAAAAAAGCTGCAACTATAAGGCAGGCCAGAAACTGCTCCTGGCCGTTAGTGCTGGAGGTGATTCTATGGCTATGTTGCATCTGTGTTTGGCCAATAAACTGCCCATAGGAGTAGCTCATTGCAATTTCAAATTGCGTAAAGAAGCTGACGAAGAGGAAGCTTTTATTAGAGATTTCTGTGAACAAGCCGGTATTCCAATTTACATAAAGGAAATACCCATAGCGCAGATAAAGCGAGACCTCAAAGGAGCTTCAACCCAAATGATTGCTCGTCAAGAACGATACGAGTGGTTCGAGGAAATGCGTAAAGAAATGTACTTTGATTTAGTAGCAACCGCTCACCATAAGAATGATCTAGCCGAGACACTACTGAATAACTTAATACGCGGAACGGGTATTGCGGGAACCCACGGCATTCGTTCGTTAAGTAACAAGCTCATTCGGCCCTTACTTTGTTTTACTAGACCTGAGATCGAACAATACCTAAAAGAAAACGAGGTCCCCTTTCGCGAGGATGCGTCAAATAAAGACACGAAATACCAGCGCAACTATATCCGCCACGAGATCTTACCGCATTTCGAAAAGCTGAATCCACAAAGCGTTCAGGCGCTATCCGATTATGCGAGACGAATAGAGCAAAGCGAGTCCTTGCTAAATCAGTCCTACGAGAATTGGAAAAAGAAATGTATTCGAACAGAAAACGGATTGGTGCACTTAAACGTCGGTCTACTCAACAATCATCCTGCTCGCGAATTGTTGCTTTACGAACTCCTAAAACCATATGGTTTTAATGGTAAACAAGTGCAACAGATAGGCGAAACAGTAGATGGGCAATCGGGGAAGCACTATCTATCTGATACGCATCGACTGATGCGCGAGCGCAATGTGCTGACCATTATGGAAACTGGTCAAGAGAAGCAAAGTGTGGTGCTAATTACTGAAAGCGATGAGCAGGTTCAGTCTCTCAGGGGGCGCTTAAAGCTGCAAGAAGAAATGGCGAAGGAGTCCGTTAAGAATAAGGATGAAAACCTAGCCTTCGTAGACAAAGCAAAACTTGTTTTTCCATTGAGCTGGCGTCCACAAAAAAACGGGGACTACTTTTATCCATTGGGTCTGAAAAAACCCAACTCCAATCAAGTCGGAAAGAAAAAGTTGTCCAAGTATTTCAAGGACCAAAAGTTTAGCCAAGTAGAAAAAGAACAAAGCAGCGTTTTGGTTGATGCTAAGGGACGCGTGTTATGGTTGGTGGGACAAAGACTGGACGATCGTTTCAAAATTACCGATAGCACAAAAACTATTTTGCGAATTGCTTGGAGTAAATAATTTTTTTGGCGTGCCCCCACTTCTGCTAAAGCAAGTGGGGTCGGGCTATCCGGTACTCCGCTTCGCTTCGGTCTCCATCTTGTTTCGTCAAAGCAAATCTCTCTACCGCTAAGGCGGTAAAGATTAGCTGACTCAACAAAGGAGACTGCTCCCTCTGGTCGCATACCTCCTATCCCTCACGCGTTGATTTAGATTAAACTTGTTAGTAATGAATTGCGGGCGGGCTCCAGCCAGGATAGAAGCGGTATGAGGTGCGGTTGCGCTTTCGTGAGGCAAGGAGCAGGGGTGGATGACCGTCTAGGGAATACGCCACTGCGACTATGCCGAACAAAGCGCAGACGTGCCGAGTACAAGAGGATAGCCTGTTGCTGGCCAAAGAATATTTAAGCTAAGTTTTTATCGAACCATAAGCTTCATAAAAGAAGCCTCATCTCCGCTTTGTATTTGGAGCAAATAAACTCCTTTCGCATAATTCGAAACGTCTATACCCAACTTTGAGCCGCTTTCGGCAGCGGGTAAAACTTCTTGCAGTCTACCATCGGCAGCGTAAATGCGTACTGACTCTAAGTTCTGATCGCTTGGTACGCTTAAGGTAACTATGCCGGAACTACTCGGATTCGGAAATAGTGAATAACCCAAGGTGCTCGCTTCACTAATACCACTAGTCGTTACTGTAAAGTTTAGCTGAGTAGAACAACCTGTAGCGTCTTCAATATAAACCCAGTAGTCACCACTGTTTAGATCGCTTACCTGATCCTCGTGGCTAACACCATTAGACCAAACCACTAAAAATGGTTCTGCACCAACTGTAATATCTACGGCTGCATCATTTGCAGAAATGTTTACTGTAGCTTCTATCTCTGGTGTCTGAACTATGTAGTATTCAAACTGTAGACCAACTGGTGAACCGTCGTCGATGGTGAGTACATACTCTCCTGGCGTAAGTGCGGTCCAATCTGGTACGGGATCTAAGTTCTTCGTAAGCTTATAATCGAGTTCTTCTCCTCCTACAATGCTCAATAAATCGATTCTACCCGAATCGTCCGGACCGCCACAAGAAATGTCAGATACATTGACCTCAGGGCGAATTAAGCCAAATGGTAATTCCACAAAACAACCATTGCTATCCGTTATTCTAAGAAAGTGATCGCCGCCTGGAAGGTTCGCAACTTCTCTTCCCTCAATTTCATTGTTCCAACTGTAGCTATAAGGCGGTGTTCCTCCCTGAGCGGAACGTAGAACCATATTGCCATTTGCCAACTGCTCTATTCTTCCTTCTATTGGTTCAGGGTCAGATATTCTAAACTCGAATGGAATCGTTTCACCTTCCCCATTTTCCTTGCTCAACTCGTATTGACCTGCCGTCAAGTTATCCAGCGTTTCTGAACTACCATCGTTAAAAACAACTGTCACAGATCCGTCTGCATCTCCAGAACAAGTAGGTGATTCTGCAGAAATAGAGGTTACGAAAATATCATCAGGATCGGTGGTTAAAAACCTAAACTGGTTTACAGATCCTGAGCAGTAGTTGCCTGTAGACTGCGCCGATACCGTCCAGAAGTAAGTAAAGCCTGACTCGAGGTTTACCGTTAGGTTATTGCCAGATACAGTAAAAAACTCTTTGTAGTCTATCGAAGGACTTCGTAACTCAAGGTGGTATTGAGTTGCACCCTCAATAGCAGTCCATTGTATTCTGACATTGTTACTTGGGACCGTGGCATTATTGTTTGGATATACAGGAATAGGTCTTGCTAAATCGGTTTCCTCTACCACAACAGCGTTATCCAACAAGTAAGGTCTAAAGTCTTCTATGAAGGCCGCCATTGCATCTACCTGCATCGGGCTAAATCTAGTTGCACAACCGTCAAATGAGTAAGACATAAAGAGGGTTTCATCAACTACCAATTCAACATCATCCGGATCTTTTAACTCTATCTCGTAAGGACACGACCATCTAACGGCTACGTAATCTGCGTGCGTGTCACAAAAACCATCTCCAGCATTGGAGCTGTCGCAGTTTGCATTGGGAGCATTTCTTAAAACACGTTCTTGACGGTTTGCACTTGGCGTGCCACCTTCCCAACCTGAAAAAGTGTGGGGCATAGCTAAGTAGTGACCTACTTCGTGAGTCAAGGTTGAAGAGTTAGCACCCGTGCATGCATTGTTCATAACTATTCCATCTGGGCCCGGAGAAAAATAACCACAGTTGCCGACTGGATTGTCGACCATATAAACATTGATGAGACCATCAACATTGCTCTCATTTATCATCTGCGAACCAGGGCCGAAGGAATCGTGGTCGAACCAAGCCGTATTGTTTATGTAATTGATCTCACCAGAAATGTGGAACTGCATGTTGGTTCTCCAAAAGTCATCATTCAGCTTGCACATCATAACGAACAAATTGCGCTCACTGAAATAGCCAGTACCGTCGTTTCGGCCGAGAATATGAAACTTGATAGGCAAGTTTACTACTTGATCAAAGGTTTTGGTAAGCGGCTGAGGGTTTTGCTGATGCTCGCTCAACCAGGTTTTATGCTCCTCGCTCATTATTGTACCACAGAAGTTCTGACTAAAACCGATTTGGCTCGTGGCAAGTAGAATTACTAAAAAGGTGACTATCGCTCTCATATACTGGCTATACTTATTTCTCTAGTGTCAAGATACCAAAAAATGAGACGGCCCGAAGGGCTCAAATCTGACAAAAATTGAAAATCCAATTTGTATCTATATTTGCGGAAAATTTAAAAAAACAATGAAAGTATCAGTTATTGGGGCTGGGAACGTTGGAGCTACCTGCGCGAACGTGTTGGCCGAAAAAGACTTTTTGAAGGAAGTTGTCTTATTAGACATCAAGAAAGGTGTTTCCGAAGGGAAATCACTGGACATGTGGGAGGCGTCTCCAATCAATTCTTATAGCACCATGATCAAGGGTGTGACGAATAATTATCGTGCTACAAAAAATTCTGATGTGGTAATAATTACATCAGGAGTGCCGCGTAAGCCGGGCATGAGTCGCGATGATTTGATTACCATCAACGCGGGTATCGTAAAAAGCGTAACTGAAAACGTAAAAAAGTATTCGCCTAAAGCAGTCATTATTGTTGTGGCTAATCCGCTTGATGTAATGACTTACTGCGCGTACTTAACTTCTAAATTCCCACGTACTAGAGTTATGGGAATGGCGGGTATTTTGGATACGGCGCGTTACAGAAGTTTCATTGCCATGGAACTAGGAACTTCGCCAAAGGATATTTCTGCATTACTAATGGGTGGTCACGGAGATACGATGGTGCCACTACCACGTTACACAACTGTTGCTGGTATTCCGGTTACGGAGTTGATTGGTAAGAAACGATTAGCTGAAATCGTACAAAGAACAAAAACTGGTGGAGGAGAATTGGTAAAACTAATGGGTACTTCAGCTTGGTACGCACCAGGTGCTGCAGCTGCGCAAATGGCTGAGGCGATTTGCAAGGATGAGAAAAGAATTTTCCCTTGCTGCGTTTGGTTAGATGGTGAGTACGGTTTGAAAAATATTTTCTTGGGTGTTCCTGTAATCCTCGGTAAAAAGGGTGTAGAGAAAATCATAGAAGTTAAGTTGAACGCTAGCGAGAAAAAGATGCTTAAGACTTCTGCTTCTCACGTACGCGCGGTAATGAAAAAGTTGGATAACTCTGGCATCGTTGGAAAGAAGAAAAAGAAAGCGACGAAGAAGAAAACAACAAAGAAAAAAGCAACGAAAAAGAAATAGTCTGCGACTATCTAACAGAAGCCATCTCGAAAGAGATGGCTTTTTTATTTCTACTAATTTAGTTGCGTGAAAAGAACCTTGTTCTACCTTATTCCTCAGTCCCTGCGACCCTTAGCTAGGAAGGCTTACTACGGCCCTGTAGACCTTTGGAATGGCCTTTTTGGAAATCGTGAAGACTTGGTTCCACCTAAGGGTGAAATCTATGTAGGTGCAGGCGACTTCAAGGAACAAGGCATAAAGTTTAAAGCGCGATTCGAGCAGCACGGACTGATTGATCCAAGTAGCCATATTCTTGATGTTGGTTCTGGAATTGGTAGAATGGCGGTACCATTCGTCGACTACCTGAACGACGAAGGGCGCTACTGTGGTTTCGATGTGGTCGAAAGTGGCGTGCGCTGGTGCAAGGAAAATTTGACTTCGAGAAGAAGCAATTTCGAATTCGTGCACGCTGATATTTACAACGAGCTCTATAACGCCAAAGGAAAAGTGCAAGGGGCTGAATATCGTTTTCCCTACGAAGATGAAAGTTTCGATTTCATCTTTCTGACTTCTGTTTTTACGCATATGTTGCCAGATGAAGTAGCGCATTATTTGAAAGAAATTAGTCGCGTTTTAAAAGTTGGCGGTAAGTGTTTTATTACCTACTTCGTTTTAAATGAAGAAAGCGAGGAGCTTTTAAAGTCTGGTGTCAGTACCAAAGCCTTTCCACATCGCTTTGAGCAGTATGCGCTTATGGACAAATCTGTTGATGCGGGAAATGTGGCATATGAAGCTGCTTACTTGGCGGACTTGTACAAAGAGAATGATCTGAAACCAGATCGGGATTTATATCCGGGTTGGTGGTGCGGGCGAGCCAAAGACTTTGAGTATCAGGATTACATAATCGCTGAAAAGCACCGCTAGCGTTAGTTTACTAGGGTTTACGGTAAAGCTCTACGCAAACGTTTCGTTGACAGTGTGCACTTACTTCTGTCCAACCTGAACGCAACTCATCTATGAGCTCGTCCGGGAAGTCGTTGGACACATTGCTCCATAGCAGATACTGTTCGTTACCCTTGTCCCAATAATTTGCGTAAGGTTTTTTGTCTCCGTCTAAATACAAATTATGGTTCGAATGACGGAATGGAAATACGGCCTGAACCTGACTCTTATCAATTCCCAGTTTTTTCATATCCGCTTCAACTTTGTTTTTTGCTGATATTCCATTTAGAAATGCGAGCGAAGAATCCCAGCCCTGAGATATGTTTTGTGGATAGACTATTCCGTGCCCTGCTACTAAAGCTGCTGCGCACAGAGCGATGAAGAGCGTGCGAAGACGCTTGTTTTGAAGTTTATAAAGGAGTTGTATAGCGCTTATGCTTAACAGTAAGTACAGCAATATGTAATAACGATGATGGGTGCTATATGACTTCATTACGCTCAAAATTCCAAGTACTAGCAAGCCAAAAAAGAAAAGCGCCCAAGTTAGTTTTTGTTCCTTGCTGAAACTTTTGGCCAAGCTCGTTTCCTTACTACTCCGATATCTAAAAATCAGAAGTATCAGCAACATAGCTACAGCTGCTCGTCCAAAATCGAAGAATCGATGGGCAAGGGTAGCGATGTTAAAAGGAAGGTCTGTAAGCGCGGCATTGGCGGTGTATTTGGCCCAGTTGCCATTGGGGTTTAGCCCAAGCCAGCCAGTTTGAGTGTAGTGATAGGCCAACCAAGCAATCGTTACGACTCCAGGTAGCACGAAGCAGAGAAATGGTTTTATAGAGAAACCGACTTTCTCAATCTTAAAAACGGCATAGGCTTGGAATAGAAAAAGAATGAAGAGCCAAACAGAGCCCCTAGTGCTGGTCATAACCATTAGCCCCATTGCTATAGTTGCCACCATGTAGTTTTTATTGAGTAGGCTGTTTAACGCCCAGAGCATGAAAGTGATTAAAGGAATTTCCGGACTGGTCAATACGCTTTGAGCCAGTAGCGTCGGCTCTAAGAAAAGAAAAAGTAGACCTAGCCAGACCATAGAGCTCGGTAACCACTTTCGGCAAAGTTGAATCCATTGTACGGCGAGAAAAAACGAAAAGCAAGCAGTGAGTAAATGCCCAACCCAAAGTTTTTGACCAAGTAGTTTCCACATGCCCGCGTGGAGTAGAGAATAAAAGGGCGGATGTCCACTATCAATTCCGTCAGGGAGGATTAAATTGTTCAGACCGTTCTCATAAAAAAACTGCGGTACACGACTTGAAAAAAGAACACTGTCCCAGAAATAAGGAACACCTTTGCTTAGAAAAAACAGGATAGCATAAAAAGCGAATGCGATGAGATAAAGAACCCGATTAGAAATCTTGTCAAATTGCATCGCGGCCGTTTATTCAGCGATGACTAA
>CAZZIZ010000014.1:680-14054 GCA_964654535.1 uncultured Chitinophagales bacterium | reverse complement strand
GAAACGCTTTATAAACGTTTCCGCATCTTCATCGGAAGTGTTTAACCAAAACTGATAAAACTTGTACGGCGAAGTTTTCTTTGGATCTAACCATATATTTCCACCTTCACTTTTGCCAAACTTAGAGCCGTCGGCTTTGGTAATGAGAGGGCAAGTAAATGCAAATGCTTCACCTCCGGCCATCCGACGAATGAGCTCCGTGCCTGCGGTAATGTTTCCCCACTGATCGGAACCTCCGACTTGCATTTTAACCCCTTCCTCTTTGTACAAGTGGTAAAAATCATAACCCTGAATGAGCTGGTAAGTAAATTCCGTAAACGAAAGACCAGTTTCCAGTCGACTTTTAACTGAGTCTTTGGCCATCATATAACTCACCGTTAGGTGCTTACCTGCGTCTCTTAGAAAGTGCAAGAGGTTCATATCCTTGAACCAATCATAGTTGTTGCAGATGCTGGCTGGGTTTTCTTTTCGTTCGAAGTCCAAAAGCTTTTTCAATTGTGCTAATTGGCCGTCGATGTTTTTTTGAAGTGTTTCTGCATCGAGTAATTTGCGTTCCGCTTTTTTGCCTGACGGATCGCCAATCATACCAGTAGCGCCACCGACCAAAGCAATAGGATGGTGCCCATAGCGCTGCAAGTGCATTAACATCATAAGGGAAGCCAGGTTTCCGACGTGCAGGGAGTCTGCGGTGGGGTCCATTCCTAGATATACCTTTACACGCTCATTGTTGAGTAGCTCTTCAGTGCCAGGCATAATATCCTGTACCATTCCTCTCTGCTGTAAATCTTGAATGACGCTCATTAATTTCATTGGCTTAAATATAAAAAAGGCCTTAGCCTCAGATTCCCTTATTTCCTCACAAATTTTAAAAGTCTCGGATCAACAAATAGTCCATCAAAGATTGAATGGCTCTTTTGCGTTCATCGGCTAAGCTTAAACTGCTTAAAACCGTTTTTGCTCTTTCGTGATGTATGGAAATTTCTTTTTTTGTTTTTTCTTCGATTCCCAACTCAGTGTAAATCGCCTTGATCTGAGCGACAGTCTCACTTTCATTGTTACCTTGATCGTAAATCGACTGAATGTCTGCGGCGCGATTGGATGCTAAAGCAGAAAGCATCAAAAAGGTTTTTTTCTTCTGAATAATATCGCCTCCTACTTTTTTACCAAACTTAGATTTGTCTGCAAAGACGTCGAGCAAGTCGTCTTGTAGCTGAAAGGCAATTCCCAGCTCTTTGGCAAATTGGTAAACTTGGTCAGCTTCCTCGTCGCTAGCGCCAGCTCTTAGTGCGCCCAACTTGGCGCTTGCTGCCAGCAATACGCTGGTTTTTTGCGCAATCATGTGTTTGTATTCGGCTAACGAGACTCTTTCTACTTCCTCGAAATCCATATCGAGCTGCTGACCTTCACAGACCTCTTGGGCTGTTTTGTTGAAGCACTCGAGCACTTGCGCTTGCCTTTCTTGTTTGCCTTGGTTGAGGTATTGGTAGGCTCTAATAAGCATCATATCGCCTGAAAGAATGGCTGCAGGGAGTCCAAATTTCTTTACGACGGTCGGCTTTCCTCGCCGTAATTCGGCTGCGTCCATTATGTCGTCGTGAACGAGGGTGAAGTTGTGAAACACTTCTATGGCCATAGCCGTAGGTAAAATGCTACCGTAGTCATCCTGGAAAAGATGGTAAGCCATAAGGCAGATTGCTGGACGTATGCGTTTACCTCCCATACCCATTGAGTAAGAAATAGGATCGTAAAGCTTTTGCGCTTTAGAATCGCCTTGAAACTTCTCTTTGGATAAATAAGCCTCAAATGCCCGCAGGTATAATTTCCAAGATGAGTGGCTAGCTTTCACGTGGCAAAACTACTACGAATACGCAAACCTGCTAGTTAGTTTGAATCAAGTTCGCCCTTAATTGTATTGATTTCTGTTTCGAACAAAAGCGTGAGGGATAGAGGCATTGTTGAAGCTCCTGTTGCTGGCAAGCGCCGAGCCCTCAGCACCCTAGTGCTGGAGGGGCAATGCGTGCAGACAGCAGAACAGAGCGACTGCCGACAGCCCGACCCCGAACTTGCCCACTTGTGGGCAGAAGTGAGCGGGGTACGCCCTAAATATTTCTTAGCCTGTTCTAATAGCCACCACTGGATCTAAGCGCGCAGCTTTTATGGCTGGAATAATTCCAGCTAAGAGCCCTGTACAGACCGCAATGGACAAGCCGATAATGATGTTCTTAATATTCAGCGACACCTCAAATGATTCGAGGAAAAATGCATTGCCAATCTGGAGCAGTACCAAAACCATAAGCAAGCCAAACAGCCCGCCGAATATGGTTATCACGATTGATTCAACTAAAAACTCTATTAGAATGTGATACTCTTTTGCGCCTAGTGACTTTTTAATTCCGATAATCTTAGTTCGCTCTTTTACGGTCACGAACATAATGTTAGCGATGCCGAATGCACCGACTAATATGGAAAATCCTCCGATGATTAATCCCGCGAGCCACATAATACCAAACACCTCGCCGATTTTGTTAGTGATAAGGCTCAATTGGTTGAAGGAGAAGTTGTCTTCTTCTCTTGGTTTCAATCTTCTTTCGGCTCTTAACAAGCTGCGTATTTCGTCGGTCATTTCCTCAACCGCTAAACCTTCTTTGGGTTTTAAAATTAGGCTTGGGTCGTACCTTCTCCCGTTAATATTGACAATGGTTCGAAAATAACTGAGCGGCATAAATGCTGCACTGTCATAGCCATCGCCCAATAGACTTTTGCCTTCCTTTTGCAAAACCCCGATTACACTAACCTTGTTTCCTTTTACACGAATTGATTTGCCTATTGGGTCTTCCCAATCCTCAAAAAGCTCCTCGGCAATGTTCGCACCCAAAATAATTTTGTTGTTACCAACTATTGATTCACCCTGGGTGAAATATCGACCTATCTCAACTTCTAAGTTTCGTATAGCTCCAATATCGTGGGTTCCTCCAAATATTAAAATGTTCTCGACTTGCCGGTCTTTGAACTTTATGGTTTCTCCACCATCGGCTATTTCTAGCGCCATGGCTCCAGCGGTCTTGCTTTTTTCCTTAAGTCGTTCGTACTCGTGGTACTTCATATAAGGTCTGCTAATGTACTTCCACCATTGCTGACCACTGTCGGTCCAAGAAAATCGCTGTACGTAGACTGTGTCATCTCCCAGACTGTCAAAGGATGACTGAACATTTGACTCCATACCGTCAACCATTGACGCTACGGCTATTACGCAGAATATTCCAATAGATACGCCAAGTAAACTGAGGAAGGATCGTAGCTTATTGGACCATAACTCGTGTATGGCCATAAGGATTCCCTCGTACAATATTTTTAGAATGAACATTGCCTAAAAATATGCTTTGCTGAGCTCCTATCCAATAGTCAAATTTGATACCTTTGTCCACCTTAAAATACGTATGGCAAATATGAAATTAACTGCCTTCGACTTCGAACTCCCAGAGAAGTTGATAGCGCAGTATCCAACAAATGAACGTGATGAATCGCGTTTGATGGTAGTAAATAGAGCTGAAGGAACTATTGAGCATAAAGTTTTCAAAGACATACTTGAGTACTTCGAAGAAGACGATGTGCTTTGCGTAAACAATACAAAGGTTTTTCCAGCCCGCATGTACGGCAAGAAAGAAAAGACTGGTGCGCGTATTGAAGTCTTTTTACTGCGCGAGTTAAATCGCGAAGCGAAGCTATGGGACGTGCTTGTTGATCCAGCGAGGAAAATTCGTGTAGGTAACAAACTGTATTTCGGTGACGAGTTGGTTGCGGAAGTAGTAGACAACACAACTTCTCGTGGTAGAACCATACGTTTCCTTTTCGATGGTACGAATGAGGAGTTTCGTGGATTGGTGCACGCACTTGGAAACACACCTCTTCCGAAATACATAAATCGTGAAGCAGAAGAGTTTGACCTAGAGCGTTACCAAACGGTCTATGCAAGTGAAGAAGGTGCGGTTGCCGCACCAACAGCTGGACTGCACTTTAGCCACGAGTTAATGAAGCGTCTTGAAATTCAAGGCACCCATATGGCAGAATTAACGCTGCACGTAGGTTTAGGAACTTTCCGAAACATAGAGGTGGAGGATTTGTCGAAGCACAAGATGGACGCTGAGTATTACAGCATCAATGAGGAGATTGTTACCAAGGTTAATACCGCAATGGCTAACAAAAAACGAGTATGCGCAGTAGGTACTACTACTATGCGTAGTTTGGAATCATCGGTTTCTGCACAGCGCACCTTGATTTCTTCTAATGGTTGGACCAACAAGTTCATCTTCCCACCGCACGTTTTCAATATTGCAGATAGTATGATTACCAATTTTCACTTGCCCAAAACAAGTTTGGTAATTATGGTGGCGGCTTTTGCTGGTTATGATTTAACTATGGAAGCTTACAGAGAAGCTATTGACAAGAAGTATCGCTTCTTCAGTTATGGCGATGCTATGCTGATCATTTAAAGAAGTTCTCATCGATTATCTAGAACGTCAAACCTACGTGGTCATAGTTGCTGGAGGCAGCGGCACACGTATTGGCGGTTCTTTACCCAAGCAATTTCTAGAAGTATTGGCTAAGCCAATAATAGTTTACGCTATTGAAGCGTTCTTAAGAGCCATACCTAATATCGAAGTCGTTGTAGCAGTCCATACTGATCACTTACTATTGTGGGAAGAAATAGCCACGAAGTTTTTCCCGTCCCTGAAAATCAAAACTGTAACCGGCGGTGCACAACGCTTTCATTCCGTCAAACAAGCACTTGATAAACTAGAGCCCGAAGACAATGCACTAGTAGCAGTGCACGATAGTGTGCGACCTGTCCTAAGCGATGAATTGATAAAACGATGCTTCGAATCCGCTTCCAAGCAAGCGACTATTCCAGTAGTTCCTTTGCGTGCATCACTCAGAAAAAAAATTGGTGATAAAACTCAAGCGCAAAATCGCGCCGACTATGTAACTGTGCAAACGCCTCAGATATTCAATCTAAATGAACTGAAAGAAGCATATCAGCAGTCTTATCAATCCGAATTCACAGATGATGCTTCCGTGTACGAGCAAGCGGGAAAAGAAGTTACAACAGTTGAGGGAGAGGTTACCAATATTAAAGTGACTTACAAAAAAGATCTTGAAATAGTAGCAACACTACTTGCAAGCAAATTTTAATATTCGTCTTCGTTAAAAAAGAAGTCGTCGTTAGTAGGGTAGTCAGGCCAGATGTCTTCTATCGTCTCATAGAACTCACCTTCGTCTTCAAGTTGTTGAAGATTTTCCATTACTTCCAATGGGGCACCAGATCTGATCGAGTAATCGATCAATTCATCCTTAGTCGCAGGCCATGGTGCGTCTTCTAAGTGGGATGCTAATTCTAAAGTCCAGTACATTTTATTCTAAGGTCTAATTTTGCGCAAATGTAATTTTATTCCAATTCTATACAAGCAGATTTCCAATTCTTATTCCACAGGAGCCTGCCATACTATTTCTTGGCAATTCAAGTCTTGTGCCAGTTTCCTCGCTTTTACAAACAAAAAATCCGATAATCGGTTCAAATATTTTACCACTATTTCCGGAACTGGCTCATTTTCAGCTAGATAGCTCGCATTTCTTTCTGCCCTACGGCATATGCACCTCGCGACATGACAATGAGAAACAACTGGATGACCTCCAGGAAGAATGAAATTTTTTAACGGTTCCAGCGTGCTTTCCATGTTGTCGATCTCGGTTTCGAGGTACAAAATGTCCGATTCTTTTACTGAAGGAGCCTTCACATTTGCCTTATCGGGGTTAGTTGCCAGGGTTGCACCCAGGCTAAATAGCTTGTCTTGGATCGTTTTGAGCGACTCTTTGTGCTCTGGTTTTATATCCAAATCACGCACCAAACCGATGTAAGAATTTAACTCGTCGACAGTGCCATAAGCCTCTATTCGAATATTATGTTTCGGAACTCGACCACCTCCGAATAACATCGTAGTCCCGGCGTCACCGGTTTTGGTATAAATTTTCATTCCATGTTTTTAATATCAGTTATCTGCTCGTTCACTTCGTCCGTATCAATTATTCCATCCTTCAAGCGAATTATTCTGTGCGCATGTTGGGCTATGTCCTCTTCGTGCGTAACCAAAATAACCGTGTTGCCATCTTTATGTATTTGATCAAAGATGGCCATAATCTCGTCCGAAGTTTTACTGTCCAAGTTTCCAGTCGGTTCATCCGCTAGAATAATCGATGGCTTGTTAACCAAAGCTCTAGCTATGGCAACCCTTTGCCTTTGTCCACCACTCAACTCATTTGGTTTGTGATCAACGCGGTCGCCCAGTCCAACGGCCGCCAACATCGCTTCCGATCGTTCGCTTCTATAAGCTTTTGATTTGCCACCATAAACCAGTGGCATGGCTACATTTTCCTTAGCACTTAAACGAGGCATTAAATTAAAAGTTTGAAAAACAAAACCGATTTCTTTGTTTCTAATTTCTGCAAGTTCCGTCGAAGTCATAGTTGCTACCGAAGTTCCGTTCAGTACGTACTTACCACTAGTGGGCGTGTCCAAGCAACCAATCATATTCATAAGGGTCGACTTTCCAGAGCCCGAGGGACCCATAAGAGCGACGTACTCGTTACGGTTTATGCTCATCGTCAAGCCATTCAAAGCCTTGATCGTTTCCGAACCCATAACGTAGTATTTTTTAATCCCCTGAAGATCTATGACTTTGTCGCCCATTGCTATTTCGCTTTTTTGTCAATTACTTTTGGCACCGTAAATTTCTCATCAATTTGATTAGGAGCTTCCTCCAACAAAGTCTTACGTTGATTTAGCTTAACTACTTTGTCTTCTCTGAATTTATTGTAGAGATCATTAATCTGCAACAGGGGCTCAACGTTTTTTGTATCCACTTCATCAAGCTTCGCTACAAACGTCAGCATTTTTTGCAAATCCGATTTTATCGCTTCCTTTTCTTCACCAGCAAATTCGAGTCTCGCCAGACGTGACAATCGTTCAATTAACTCATCACTTATTTCCATTTACTATTTATTTTTTGGGCGTGACCCTTTGAGAAACCTATCTCGCTTTTGAGCGAGATAGGTTTCTCAAAGGGTCGCTATGTCCGTAGCTCCGCGTCCGCTCCGGTCTTAGTTCTGCCAAATAACGCAAAGCACTTCTAGCACAAGTGCTAAGTGATTTCTGCTATTGGCAACTAAGACTGCCTCCCCTTTGGTCGGCACTACTACCAGCGCTCACGCAATGTGAAAATAAGTTTATTCTATCTTTGAAGCATTCAATTCTACAAATGCAGACAGCAGAAAGGGTTTCCTTCCGAGATCCGTCAGATAATGTAATTTTTCAGCGGCATCTTGTGGCCTACAATCAAGCTAAGGTGCACATAAATGGTAATGTGCTAGAGGTCGGATGTGGCGAAGGATATGGTATCGAGATGCTCGCTCCTCTATCTGAGAAGTTTACAGCTATCGACAAGTATGAAACCGACTTGTCCTTTATTAAAAACCAGGAAAATGTTCATTTTCAAAAAATGAATATTCCGCCCATTAGCTTTCCTAAAAACCATTTTGATAGTGCCGTTTCCTTTCAAGTAATCGAACATGTTGAAGACGATGATTCATTTGTCAATGAAATTGCTAGGGTGCTGAAACCCAGTGCCAAACTTGTTCTAACCACTCCGAACAAAACCATGTCACTTACAAGAAATCCTTGGCACGTTCGAGAATATTTACATCACGAGTTAGAAAATTTACTGAGAAAGTATTTTTCAAGTGTAGAAATGTATGGGGTCGTAGGCAATGAAACGGTCATGCAGTACTACGACGAAAACAAAATCTCAGTAAATAAAATTACACGTTGGGACATTTTAAATCTACAGTATCGATTGCCAAGACAATTACTACAAATCCCATACGACTTTCTTAATCGGATGAATAGAAAAAAACTGTTGAGCAACAATGACACTTTGGTCAACAAAATAAAAGTGGAAGATTATGCGCTTAGCGCCAATACTAAGCAAGCTTTTGATTTCTTTTGTGTCGCAACTAAATAGAAATAGATAACATGTTAAAAGTAGTTAGTGGAACCAGGCCAACAGGTTCAGTGCATTTGGGAAACTATCTCGGAGCTATAGTCAATTATGTCAAAATGCAGGAGGCTGGACATGAAAATTATTTTTTCATAGCCGATTATCATGCCTTAACCACACATCCCGACCCGAACGAGTTAGCGCCTAATGTCTATAGAACGCTAGCAACTTATCTCGCCGCTGGTCTCGATCCAGAAAAATGCCATATTTATTTGCAATCCGATTTACCGCAAATACCCGAACTGTACTTACTCTTAAATATGTTCGCTTATAAAGGCGAGCTGGAGAAAGTGCCGACGTTTAAAGAAAAAGTAAGAGCCAAAGGACAAACTGTAAACGCGGGCCTCCTAACTTATCCTGTCTTAATGGCCGCCGACATCATAATTCATCGCGCATCGCATGTTCCAGTTGGCAAAGATCAAGAGCAACATCTTGAAATGACGAGAAACTTTGCAAAGAGATTTAATCACGTTGTAGGAAATGAGTTTTTTCCAGAACCGGTCGCATACAACTTCGATAATGCATTGCTTAAAGTTCCTAGTCTAGATGGCTCAGGAAAAATGAGTAAGTCAAATAACAACCCTAATAGCGCTATTTATCTAACAGACTCTGATGATGTCATTATTAAGAAAATGAAAAAAGCAAAAACCTCAACAGGCCCGGAAGCTAAGAATGAGGATATACCTGAGGAAATTGAGAACTTGTTCGCATTAATGGATTTGGTCTCAGACAAAAATGTAAAAGAGCAATTCGTTACATCTTGGAACAATTGCTCCATTCGCTTCGGTGATTTGAAAATGCAAATAGCTGAAGACATCATCAAATTAGTAAAACCAATAAGAGAAAAAATAAATGACTTCAGCGCCGACAAAAAATTGTTGAAAGAAGTAACCAACCATGGTGGAAAACATGCAAGAAAGAATGCTGACGAAACTTTGCGTGGAGTGCGAGAACTATTGGGATTTAATTATTTTTAGCCCACCTTGGGGGATAGGCCAAAACATATTGCGGTAGCTGGAAATATAGGAGCAGGGAAAACCACCCTCGCTACTCTATTAGGAAAACATTTCGATTGGGAAGTTCAATACGAAGATGTAGACAACAACCCCTACCTAGAAGACTTCTACAACGATATGCCGCGTTGGTCTTTCAACTTGCAAGTCTATTTCTTAAATAGCCGATTCAAGCAGATCTACGAAATTCAAAACGGTAAGAAATCAGTTATCCAGGACAGAACCATCTATGAGGATTGCGAAATCTTTGCACCCAACCTCTATAATATGGGCCTGATGACCGAAAGAGATTATAATAACTATCGTGACCTCTTTAATACGCTCAGTACAAAAATCACCCCGCCGGATTTGCTTATTTATCTAAAAGGATCTATTCCAGCTTTAGTAGATCAAATCCAAAAAAGAGGTCGCGAGTACGAAGAAAACCTGCGCCTCGACTACATCAAGAAGCTCAACGAGCTCTACGAACGTTGGATAAGCGGTTACAACATTGGTAAACTACTAGTAATCAATATAGACGACCTTAACTTCGCCGAAAATGAAGAAGACCTTGGAGAAGTCGTTAATAAAGTAAGGGCCGAATTGCACGGTCTCTTCTAAAACTCTTTGTACTTTTTTCCTATGCTTACATTACTGTCTGCCTTTGCAGTCGATGACATAAGTGCATACCACTATATTATACTGTTTGCACTCATCGTAATCTTGTCTTACGTTTTTAATCTCATTGCCAAGAAAACCAACATCCCAGCGGTTCTTTTGCTGATGGGCCTAGGAATTCTTATGAAATTAGGAATGGATCAGTTTGGCTTGAGCGAAACTGCCGACGGTCAACCACGCTTCGATTTCCTTTCCACCTTGGAGGTTTTGGGTATAGTCGGGCTAATTATGATTGTCCTTGAAGCAGCCCTAGACCTCGAGCTGAGTAAGGA
Source organism: uncultured Chitinophagales bacterium (assembly GCA_964654535.1). GTDB lineage: Bacteria > Bacteroidota > Bacteroidia > Chitinophagales > UBA2359 > CAZZIZ01. Next base: position 4,004 of record CAZZIZ010000014.1, on the reverse strand, counting down.
AAAAGTACCAATAATAGGAAAATCCTTGTCCGTTGCCCTTCTAGGTCTTTTGGGATCAACGGCTGCAGCTGCAGCCGTTCTTCATTATTTGAGTGGTATCGAGCTGCTCCAATCTATAGTCTACGCTATTCCGCTCTCAGTTATGAGCAGCGCAATCATTTGTCCGAGCGTAACCGAATTGGAAACGGAAAAGAAGGAGTTTATGATCTTCGAAAGTACTTTCTCAGATGTTCTGGGAATTATGCTCTTTTACTTTATGCTCAGCTTCGCCGAATCTGGCGAGATGAGTGGTGCAGCTGCAGAGTTCGGAATAAGCCTCTTTTTAACTTTACTCGTGTCCGTTGTAGCCAGTATTGTTTTAATTATTTTCTTTCAAAATATCAAAGCACACGTTAAACTGTTTCTCCTAATATCCATATTGCTAATGCTTTACGCAATAGGAAAATTAGCACATCTATCACCATTATTGATAATCCTTATTTTTGGTCTCATCCTCAAAAACCATAGATCAGTATTCAGGGGACCCTTATCCAATTGGGTTAACAGATTCAAGCTCGATCAAGTAGGTAAGGAGTTCTATACCATCACCATTGAAACGGCTTTCTTGGTAAGAACCTTCTTCTTCGTCATTTTTGGGATAACAGTTGTACTCAGTTCACTTTTGAGTCTTCAGGTCTTATATGTTAGTGGTCTGATAGTTTTATCAATCTACGTCGTTCGGGTCATAATGCTATTCATTTTTAGTGGCAAGAACATATTACCCCAATTGTTTATAGCACCTAGAGGCTTGATTACCATACTCTTATTTTTTGCAATTCCTGATTCGCTGAAGCTGCCTGCGGAATCCTTTGATCCCGGAATACTACTCTTTGTTATTTTGGCAACAAGCTTGATCATGACCTTTGCCTTAATCAAGAACAAGTTGACCCCAGGTGATACCCTTGCTGGCAATCACAACCCAATTGAGCCCGCAAAATAGACCAATGAAAAAATACAAAAATCACAATTTTTGTATTGTGACTTGTGCTAATATTTCCATCGATTTAAACTTAAATTTCAGCAAAAAAACAGATTTGCCTCTCGCCATGAGCCTATTTTTGTACTCTCTCTGAACGCATTTTGAAGTAGCAATCCCCAATTACTATCTGCTCTGTTATTGAATTTATTGTGCGTCTTATCTATCGTCATTTATTGTCCAATTAAAAAGATGGTTCAAGGCTTTTTTGAACTGCACTTGTGTGTGTTTTCACTTGCTGAAAATTTCGTGCTCGTGTTGGAAAGTATTTAATACAAAAAGCTTATTGTATCTGTGTGAAAGTATATTTGCGAGCCAATTTGAAATTGAAGTCAACTTATAAGAAAATTATGAAGCATTTTATTGTTGCCCTAGCTGTACTAGGGTGCTTTGCTATGGGTAATATTCAAGCCCAACAGCAAAGTGTAGCTAGTCCTGCTGGCTCGAGCTATGTCGGGTCTTTAGGGTACATCAGCTACACCATTGGTGAACCGATAGTTGGAACTGTTCCAATCGGTAGCAATGGAGTAATCCTACAGGGTTTTGAAAATCCTCGTTCTCAGTTTAAAGCCTTCAATGATGCCGTCGAAAATGACGACATTCATTTTTCAGGTGTCGTTATGGATAACGGCAACTTTATGAAATGGACTTTAAGTCAATTCGTCCCTGAGGCTGAATACGAATTGTTGAGATCAGAAGATGGTGTCAATTTTGAATCGGTAACGATTCTAAGTGATACTGGAAATGTTCCCAGCAACATTCTTTCGTTCAATTACCTAGATCTAAACGCGCCGAAGGGATTGGCGTATTATATGTTGAATCGTATTGATCAAGATGGACAACAAGAAAAGTCTGAGTTAATCACTCTTTTCAGAGAATCTTTTTCGCTTACGGACAACTATGAATTTCAAATCTTCCCAAATCCAGTCGTTGACCATCTGAACATTCACCTTGACAAAGGTGAAGTTGAGAACGTCACTCTTAATGTTATCGAGGTCTCTTCACGCCTTCTTGAAAATATAAATATTGATCTCTCAGGAGGTCAAGCAAAAATTGATTTGTCAAACCTGCGCACAGGAATTTATATCCTGTCGATTTATGATTCTCAAGGGAATCTTATTGGGCTTAAACGAGTCAGAAAAGCTGATTGATTTTAAACTAATCAGTTCAAACATTGAAAAAAATAATAATAATAAAACACTTAATTAAAATTTCTATCATGAAGAAAGCATTACTTGCTTCCTTGATGTTTGCCTTGTTCACAATTGTGGGCTTTTCGCAGGCGAACCCTCAAGGAATCAATTATCAAGCTGTCTGGTTGGATACTGCGGGTAATCCCGTTGCTAATTCAACCGCTTGCGTTAGGGTGAGTATCCTCAGTGGTCCATCTGGTCCTGTGGTTTACCAAGAAACCCAGATTGTTGCCACTGACGCATTTGGTTTATTTATGCATGTTATTGGTCAAGGAACACCAGTCGTTGGATCTTTCAACGGAATTAACTGGGGAGCATCCGACCATTTTGTGCAGTTAGAAGTGGATCCATCTGCGACTTGCACTGGAGCATTTCAAAATCTGGGTATCACTCAGTTTTTTGCAGTGCCTTATGCTTTATATGCTTTAAACGGCGGCGGAGCTGCTGGACCAACTGGTCCAACTGGTCCGGGCGGTTTAAATGGTGCTGTAGGTCCTACGGGTCCGGGCGGTGCTAACGGAGCTACTGGTCCTACGGGCCCAGGTGGCCAAAATGGTGCTACAGGTCCTACAGGACCTGGTGGTTTAAATGGTGCAACTGGCCCAACTGGCCCAGGTGGCGCAGGTTCAGTAGGTCCAACTGGTCCGACTGGACCGGGTGGCGCTAATGGTTCCGTCGGTCCAACTGGCCCAGGTGGTGCTAATGGTGCTGTAGGTCCTACGGGTCCAGGTGGTGCTTCAGGTGCTGCAGGTCCAACAGGCCCAGGTGGTGCTAACGGTGCTGTCGGTCCAACTGGCCCAGGTGGTGCCAATGGTGCTGTCGGTCCAACTGGTCCAGGTGGTGCTAACGGAGCTACTGGTCCAACAGGTCCAGGCGGTGCTTCTGGTGCAACTGGAGCTACTGGTCCAGGCGGACAAAATGGTGCTCCGGGTGCTCAAGGACCAACGGGTCCTGCAGGCGCAACAGGTGCTCCAGGAACTAATGGTGCTCCAGGTGCACAAGGACCAACTGGTCCAGCGGGCGCGAATGGTGCTCCAGGTGCGCAGGGCGCTCCGGGAACGAATGGTGCTCCAGGTGCACAAGGACCAACTGGTCCAGCGGGCGCGAATGGTGCTC
>CAZZIZ010000014.1:172-580 GCA_964654535.1 uncultured Chitinophagales bacterium | reverse complement strand
GCGCTCCGGGAACGAATGGTGCTCCAGGTGCACAAGGACCAACTGGTCCAGCGGGAGCAAACGGGGCTCCAGGAGCAAATGGTGCTAATGGAATAAACGGAACGAACGGTTTAGCTTGTTTCGATATAAATGGAAATGGAACCTGTGATGCAGGTGAAGACATCAATAATGACGGAATGTGTAATGCATTCGATTGCCAAGGTCCTCAAGGACCTGCTGGTGCGAATGGTGCACCAGGTGTGAATGGCGCTCCAGGTGCAACGGGTGCAACAGGCCCAGCTGGAGCTAACGGTGCTCCGGGTGCAAATGGCGCTCCAGGTGCTCAGGGACCAACTGGTCCATCGGGAGCAAATGGTGCTCCGGGTGCAAATGGCGCTCCAGGTGCTCAGGGACCAACTGGTCCATCGG
>CAZZIZ010000014.1:0-72 GCA_964654535.1 uncultured Chitinophagales bacterium | reverse complement strand
GAGCAAATGGTGCTCCGGGTGCGAATGGCGCTCCAGGTGCTCAAGGACCAACCGGTCCATCGGGAGCAAATG
>CAZZIZ010000013.1:27778-33957 GCA_964654535.1 uncultured Chitinophagales bacterium | reverse complement strand
GTTTCATATCTTCCAATGCTTCGAAGGCATCCTTGTCAATACAGATTAGCTTTCCGTCGTGTTTATTAATCTCAGCATTATGTCTGGCTTGATCTAATGCTTGCATACTAATATCCAAAGCGTGAACCTCGAGAGCACCACCACAAAGAGCATGAACCGAAAAGCCACCGGCATAACAAAATACATCCAGTACCATTTTTCCCTCGGCTAGTTCACCAACGCGCCTGCGGTTTTCTCTATGATCTAAGAAGAAGCCTGTTTTATGCCCCTTAAGCAAATTCGCACTAAGTGATATTCCGTGCTCTTTGAAAATGACGCTTTCTTTTTTCAGAGTTCCGTGTATTACTGCGCCGTCATAAAAGGATTCAGAATCTATTGCTGCTTGCTGGCCACTTTTTAAATGCTCCTCAACTCGACGACTCAAGCGGAGCACCACCGTTTCGACTTTTGATTGTGCTATCAGCGCTGGAAGAAAGTGACTCAAATGGGGAAACCACATCCCGGAGTAAAGTTTGAGCACCAGCACGGAGTCGTAGACGTCGGCAATCAATCCAGGGAAACAATCGTTCTCGCCATTGATCAATCTGTACGCATTGGTATTGGTGCTTAGAAGCGGCGAGCGTCTTTCAAAGGCCTTAGTAATGTGTTTCGTGAACCACTGTTCATTTATTTTCGCCGAATTTTTAAATTGCATTAGCTTCACCCGTATGGGCGATTCAGGATCATAAAGACCGCAGGCAAGAAACTTATTGTTTTGTTTATCGAAGATCACAGCAACATCGCCGGCCTTACCTTCCTTATTTATCGACTGAATAGCACCTTCAAATATCCACGGGTGGCCTTGCTTAACCTTTTTCTCTGCCGCAGGTTTAAGCTTCACAGCTAGGCTCGAAAATGCTATGTCTGGAAATTGAATCAAGCAACAAAGATATTCTTTTCACAAGAAGCCTTGTAGCAGAGAATCAATACACCCTTAGCTCATAGGAAAAAAAAACACGGCTCGCCGTAGCCAACCGTGTTATACACCAGTTAAGGTGTTATTGCAATTAATATGTCTTGTTCTAGTTTACAACTAGAATTTTTTCTTTGATAGTAATATTGTCCTGCTGTATTTGCAAGATGTATGAACCTTTCATCAAGTTAGAAACATCCAATTGATGACTTAAACTATTGTTGGTAGGAAACACGTTCTGACTAAGCATAAGCTTACCGCTTATATCGCTTAAAGTCATAACCGCGGGACTGTCATTCAATCCACCAATGTTCCAAGTCAATGGACCAGCAGTAGGGTTTGGAAAAACGTTAGAAGAAGTTTCTAAAGCGGTAAGCGCTTCATCATTCTTTAAGTGGTTTTCACAACTAGGAATAAACCTAACTGTGCGATGACTGCGCGTTCCGAGCGTTGCAGGTATTTCTACAATCGTTCCAGCTCTTTCAACACTAAGCACAATTGCTTGTCCAACTTTTCTTTTGCGAATCTCTAAAGATAAATCAGTGTATTTTATAATTGGGTCGTCGTCGACAGCAATAACTAAATCACCAACTTCTAAGTCAGATGACTCGGCTGCTGTATTTGGTCTAACTTCTACTATAGTCGCTCCACCGCTAGCTTCATCTCCAGCTGTTTTAACACCAAGAAAAGCTTGACTTCCTTGACAATCTAACATTGGAACAAAATTTCCGCAAGGAGCATAAGCGTCATCTATTCTTGAATCAAAACGGTAGTAATTAAGTATTCCGTTGTTTAATGAAGATCCATAAACCTTTACTGCTTCATCTGGGTGATTTGCTAGGATTTGACCAAGGTCAAAGCGGGCCACATCCTCGCCCTTAAAAGTGTATTCTGTTTTCTCGCCATCTTCCGGAGTTGCAACGGCATACATGCTTGAAGTTTCGTTCCATTGTTTTAGATTTTCATCCGAATGGTTCTGAGCGAAAAGGAAAAAGGGTAAGGTGCTAAAAAGTAAAGTGTAAAGTAATTTCATTAAAGTTTCTTAATTTTTAAACGCAGCCACATGGCTCCACTACATACAATCAAGAATCAGTCCTGATAGTTCGACTTCAAGGGTAGAGAAGCCCTAATCAGTCATCGCCTGTCAAAGCCGAGCGATTGAGAAATTTTTAACGAAATTTTAGGTGACGAATCGAGAAAGAGACAGTGTACTAAGCTTCATTGGCTTTTCCCCTTACTCCGGCCAGCAAGGCGCCAAGATACGCCATTGGGATATAAGCAAAAACCAAGTCTACAATGTTATACCACATTGGAGGCTTAATCATATAGGCAGCTGCCACGCCTCCTACTAAGAAAATGAAACCTATAATCATCGCTAAACGCATATGGCTTGAAGCTGCAATTTTTACGGTTATAAATGCGCCGACAAGTACGCCAAGCGCGTGGGCCAAAAATGGCATTATGAAGTTCTTAAGTGGAAAGTCCTTCATTTTAGTTTGTAGGTCTTCCAAATTGTTAGGATCGACTCCTTCAGGTAATGGAATTACGGATCCGCTAATAGAAATCAAATATCCGTTGAGAGCGCCGCCGATAAACGCACCAACAATAACAGCGAGTATATTTCTCAGTATAGGATGCATAGGATTTGGGTTTAACAAAGTTCAGTTTAAGTTACGAGAAAAGGAAGATTTTCCAAAGCTTGTCATTTCTTCAAATTCTATTCAAGTCAACAGGAAGCTTATTGGACTAATCTTGAAAACCCAATTGCAAACTAAAGAACAGTCATGAATCGAATCTTTCGAAAAGATTTTTCAGCCTACCTCCCTTCTTTTTTAATACAAGGCTTTGCCCTTGTAGCACTACTAATTTGTTCAAATAGCATTCAGGCACAGTTGACCTGGTCAGCTGATATTGATCACGTTTCTTGTGCGGATGCAGAAGACGGATCGGTAATCGTAACTGTAAACGGTGGATCTGGATCTTACGAAGCATTTTGGGAAGAGTTGAACCTAACTGGTCTTAGTCAATCGGAACTAGCGGCCGGCACCTACCATTTTGCTATCAACGACATGGTCACAAATGAGTTCTTGCCAAATCAGGAACTTGTCATCACGCAACCGGAAAAATTGACCGCCAATATTCAAGAACTGTTTTCAGTAACTTTCATTGGAGCTTGCGACGGAGTTGCCACAATAGATATTACTGGCGGTACTGCGCCATACACCGTAGAGTGGTCAGATGGCCTAACCATCGACGATGGAACTACGGTCACTGATCTTTGTGTGGGTGAGTTATCTGCGACGATTAGAGATGCAAATTTATGTGAAGTGACTTTAGATCTAGAGGTAGATGACTCGTCTCAGCCATTTGCAGCTGGTTTTAACGTTACCGATGTGTCTTGTAATGGTGCGACGGACGGCTCAATAACTGTCAATGTAAATGGAGGTTCAGTTTTTACCGAAGTTAATTGGTCTGATATCCCAGACGCAAGTGATATCCGTTTTGAGTTAGCGGCTGGAACCTACACCGCATTTGTCTTCGATAGTGCGACAGGTCAAAACCAAGAGCTGGATATTGTTGTGGGAGAGCCAGCACCAATAGAAATTGAGCCAATAGTAATCTTAACTCCTACTACAGACGAAAGTTGCGATGGCGCTTTAGATCTAGATATCACTGGGGGTACTGCTCCTTATACAGTTGATTGGTTAGGTCAAGATGCAAACGCATTATGCTTTGGAACTTATGAAGTTGAAGTAACCGATGCCAACGATTGCGTAGACATCGTAAGTGTAACCCTTGGCCTAAGCACAGGGATCGCTGATATTTCAGAAAATGATTGGAGCATTTTTCCGAATCCAGCTAAGGCGAACAGTGCAGTTTCTATAAACCTGCCTGAAAATGTCAGGGTTGAGCAAATCGCCTTATTCGATTTGTATGGAAAAACCATTCAGCAACAAAAAACAAATGGCGTGACCAATGCTAATTTATATTTAAAAGACCTTGTGCCGGGTATCTATTTCCTAAGTATACTGAGCGATGAAGAAAATGTAGGTCTCAAAAAATTAATAATAAAATGAAGTAACTAGTGTTTTATTAAGAGCTGAAGAGCTCAGTGTTAATCAAAATAAATTGACCGTGCGGACCACCCGTGCGGTCAGTTTAGTTTTAGAGGGTTTGATATCTATCGATTTGGGCGTGACCACTCACTTCTTGGCAATCTCGCAAATCGCTTCTGCCTTCGGCAAGCGATATTGCTGCGGTGCCAAAGTTCGGGTCGGGCTTTCGGCCGTCGCTCTGTTCTTGAAAAAGCAAATGGTCTTTCTAGCTCTTGGGAGCTAAAGACCATGCTTGCATTTTCAAACAGGAGCTCCACAAAGGCCTCTATCCCTCACGCGATTTTCTAGCCCGTCGCATTTTTTCATTAATTTGAATCAATGAATAAAGTCCTTTCGATCCACATCTATCCCATTAAATCTCTAGGAGGCATTGCTCTGCAAAGCACGCATGCTAGTCCCACCGGTCTAGAACACGATCGCCGCTGGATGCTCGTAGACGAGGATAACAAGTTCATGACCCAACGGACCTTAAGCAAACTGTGTTTGTTTAATCAAAGCATCGAAGAAGACCATATCCTTGTATGCTACAAGGATGACGAAATCCGTGTACCGCTAAATCAAAAAGAAGGCAAGCTCGAAGAAACAATGATTTGGGAAGACAAAACCCGAGGCTTCGAAGTAGACCCAAATGTCTCGAATTGGTTCGCCGAGCGACTAGAAATGAAATGCAGGCTTTTAAAAATGAACGATCAGAGCTATCGCTTAAATGAAACTAAGGGCGACTTGAAAATGAACCTAAGCGATGGCTATCCCTTTTTATTTATTGGCAGCGCGAGCTTGGAATTTTTGAATACTAAACTCGAACAACCAGTTCCTATGAATCAGTTTAGGCCTAACATCGTTTTGAGTACTTCTGAAGCGCACGAAGAAGACACCTTAGAAAATTTCAATTTAGGAACGGCTGCCTTCAAAGGTTCGCACCCATGTGCTCGCTGTGTAGTTACTACTATCGATCAACAAACGGCATTAGCTTCAAAGGAACCACTGCGAACCATGGCTACTTATCGAAAGGTTGATAGCCGAGTGAACTTTGGAATGAACGTGTTCTGTACACGAGAAGGAATAATAAAAGTGGGAGACACGATCGGCAGGGTTTAAACCTTCGTGTCATCCCACTAATAACTCACACGTACAATAATCACACTAATCGTTTATGAGAATAGCCATATCCTTACTTACAAAAGGGTATAACTCGTTGATGTCTTGATTCTTCATGGCAATACAGCCTAGCGTCCAGTTTTGCCTTTCGGTTATAGCGTAATTTTTATCATCTGGAACGCCGTGTATACCTATTGATCCACCTATACTAGCATCTGCTGGTATTTGGCCTTTGGCTTTGGCTTGCTTATGTTTTTGATAAGACTCTTGTGTAGGGTAGTTTATCCAGACAAATTTTTGCCACTTGTCGTGAGGGTAAAAGTCACGCACTTTAAACTCGCCTTCTGGCGTACGCTTGTCTCCTTGCATTAATTTATCGCCGTTGGGATCTTTTCCAAATACTACTGGGTACTCCTTAATTAGATTTCCGTCTGCATAAACACTGAGTTTGTAATCGCTTTTGTCAATCTTTATGTTGAGCGAATGCCTGGAGCACTCCTGTTCCCGCACTAGGTACGAAAGGCTAGCATTGCAATTTGTATAACTAGACTCTGGATAGTTGCTTTGTGTTTGCGCTTTTTGATAAACAGTGCGACGATTGTTTTCTCGACTTGCGTACTGCTTGTTTTGCTTTTTCTTTCTGGTAGATTGACTAATCTTTTGTTGCTTCTTTTTCTTCGCTTGACTTTTCTTTTTACCCGCACGATAGCCAGGTTCGTTTTTGGATTTAGTATGGTAAGCAATAGTTCTTTGATTGCTTTGGCTGCTTTGACAGGAAACAATTAATGCCGAGCAGGCAATCAGTAGGAATACGCCATAGGAGCGCAACGAGGGAATAGTATTCATAAAGCATTTTTTAGGTTGTTAAGACAATGTTTTCCAAGGCCTTAGCTGTTTTAAAAACCGAATTGCTTAATAAATTGTTGTGCTTTTTACATCGCGAATGAGCGATCTAATTTGGGCTACCAGTTTGCTCGATTTTGGCCCAATTCGGACAATAAATGCCAGTCGCG
>CAZZIZ010000013.1:21845-27678 GCA_964654535.1 uncultured Chitinophagales bacterium | reverse complement strand
TGGGCTACCAGTTTGCTCGATTTTGGCCCAATTCGGACAATAAATGCCAGTCGCGAGTCGTAGCTATACAATGCCCGTGTCTAAATTGATTTTCTGCGTGAAGGATAGAGGCCAGACCAATAAAGGGATATAGGGTCAGAAGAATGATTTTAACCGAAATAACCTTGACCCTATATCCCTTTTTTGGTCGATGTGGAGCTCCTGTTGTTTTGAGCAAGAAAAGCACTTAGCTCCTTAAGAGCTAGACGGGCTTTTTGCTCAAAACAGAACAGAGCGACGGCCGAAAGCCTGACCCCGAACTTGGGCGCAGCCCAGAAGTGAGTGGGGCACGCCCAAGAAAAATTCACAAGAAAGTTATAAAAGGAGTTAATGCGTCTTTGCTGCAGGATTGCTTTCGGCAGCTATTTTCTTACTGATGTTTGGAGTGGACTGCCCGTGGCTGAGTTTCCAGTCGTCATTTTCTTTCTCGAAAACCAGCATCAGGAAGTAGGGGCGATAGTCTCTTGTATTTTGCTCATCTAGCATGTAGTAGTCCACATCGAGTAGGGCATAGGCAATTTTTTCTCCTTCGCTTGTTCGCAATATTTTGTACTCGAACTTCCATCCACTTTCGTCGAACCAATCTTTTTGCAATTGCTTTATTTCCTGGAACTTGGCCTTAAGGTTACCGTTGGGTAGGATCATTGAAATGTTCTCCTCGCTCAAGTCAGTCAAGTAGTACTCGATGTTTTTCTCGGTTATGGATTGAAGATGTTGCTCAAGGACTGCTGTAAAATTGCCTTGTTCGTTTTCCTGCTTTTCCTCCAGTTTTTCCTGGGCATTAAGTGAATTGTAGGACAAAAACAGAGCACATAGAAGAGAGGCAATGGGAAGTTTTGTTAGGTGAAACAAATTCTAAGGATAATTGATGAATGTGTAAATATATCGCTATAGATAAGAATTTTGTAAAATACTATGTCAAGTAAATGCTACCATTCTATAAACAAATTAAAGAAATAGCATTATTTGTATTTTAGACTGTCTGCGCGATTCTTACTTTTTTAATCCGCGCTCTTTGACTTCCCAGCTATCCCAAAGATTGAGTGCATTCATTCCAGATTGCAGTTCTTGGCTTTCTATAATGGTATTGACCTCGCTTCGTTCGTGTCTTTTAAGATTGAGATTCTGCTCATTGGCAAATCCTAGAATCACAGCCGCTATAATGGCGGTGTTGTTTTTCAGGTTCTCCTGATTGACTTTGTCGAACGTGTCGGACTCCGAGTGGTAGTCTGCACAGTAATTGTATACGTCGTGTTTGCCTACAACATTTGGTACACCTTGGGTAAAGAAGTCGAAGTTGTCCGTTCCAACTATAGTTGCTTCGGTATGCTCAAACTCAATATCCAAATGATTCAATACGCTGAGGTATTTGTCGAGGTAAGGCTCAAGATTCGAACGACCGTTCATAAAAAAGCCATCTATATCACCGCTACCGATATCGATTACGCAAGCCATCTTTGTTTTGTCGAGTTCATCTGCGTGCTGCACGGTATAGGCCATTGATCCAAACATTCCTTGTTCTTCGCCATTGAAAAGCACGAAGCGAATAGTACGTTCGGATTGGATGCCCAGCTTTTTCATTTGACGCGCGATATCAATAACTAGGTTAACATTGCAGCCATTGTCGTTGGCTCCGGTACCGAGACCCCACGAGTCGAGGTGTGCACCAACTATAACTATTTCTTCCGGTTTCGTACTCCCTTTTAGTTCGCCGATAACGTTGTAAGAAGGGTGGGCACCTTCGTCAACCACATCTAGCGCTAGTTTTAACGTAAGTGCTTTGCCTCTCTTCAAAAGTCGCTTACACCGGGTCGCATCGTCGCGCGCCATAACGACCATGGGCATTTCGTTTTTTATACCGTAAGATGTTAAATGACGGTAGAGCAGTTTCTTTGCTCGACTCGACATATATACTACACCGAGTGCGCCGCGTTCTTTGGCGTTGCTTTCTATTTCTACGGCATTAATGTATTCCAGGAATAGCTCCGTGAGATCGCCCATAATTGGCGTTTCAACCAACACAAATTTTCCTTCTACTTCTACTTTGTCATATGCCTCTTTAGTTCCTCTTCCGACATAAACCAAGTCGCCTTCTAGTCCGTTCATATCGGTACCGGTGCTGAAAGCACGACAAGCGACTTTTGGTTTCCAATTGCTCGCACCGGTCACAACCGCTGTTGCAGATTTTTCAGCCCAACGCCTCGGCATTTCAAATTTTTCCTTCCAAACCGGAATTCCTGCTTCTTCGAATTGCTTCACAGACCAGTCAACCGAAGCCTCATTTGCCTTTGTTCCAGTAACGCGTCCACCAATAACATCGCATAGCTCATGTAGGTCTTCTACTATAGGAGTAGGACCGAGTAGGGCATCTGTAAGTAGTTTACTGTCATTTGGTTCTTGAGCTGACAAAAATGACAAGGGAATTAGGACTAAAAGCAACTTTTTCATTAATCTAAAATAGAAAGATTCAGCTTATTTGCGATTTTTGCACTTCAAACAATGTTATGAATATTAAAGGTGTCTTTTGGATTTTGGCAGCGTGCAGCACCCTGTTTTTTACCGCTTGCAGAAATGACTGTGATAGTTCCCTTTGCAACGATAATCAAGTAGCTGGTGAAAGTCCTTTTACTGGCGAGTGCGAATGTCAATGTCAAAATGGTTTTGTGGGTACAGATTGTACCTTTACTCAAAACGAGTTCGACGTAAACTTAATCAAAGCTTATCTCGATGAAAATAGCATTGACGCAGAAGAGACTGCGAATGGTTTACACTACGTTATTACCGATAGCGCTGGTGGAACAACTGGGCCAGAAATTACGGACATTGTAGATATTACTTACCGAGGTTACCTGCTCGATGGAACAGAGTTCGACAGTGGTACTATAGATATATCCTTGCAAAGTGTTATTCCGGGCTGGCAACAGGGAATTCCATTTTTTGCCAAAGGCGATAAAGGGATGATCTTTATTCCTTCTTCTTTGGCCTACGGAACTAATCCGCCGAATCCCACTATTCCAGTAAATGCGGTGCTCATTTTCGATGTTGAATTACATAACTTTTAGGAGAAAAGGCAATTCACCCTTTCGGCTATTTTATTAGCCACTTTTGCGCAAAGACTTGCTGCCCATTTTGGCTGGCACGCACGAGATATATTCCTGAGCTTAGATCATCTAAACGAAGTATCTGATCACCAGCAGCAATTGTTTTGCGATAAACGACTTGACCGTTTACAGCGTGCACGCTTAGCTCTACTTCTTTTGAACTTTTTATTCTTAAAGGACCGGTAGAAGGGTTGGGAGTAATTTGAATCAATGTATTAGCAATGTCATTTTCTATACCAACGAATGGACTTAGGAACTCGTCTGCGGGAAAAGTAAGAATGGAGTTGCCGAAAGTAGCTGCTGCGACTTCTTCTAGTTGACCATTGTAGTGGACATCGAATACGGGTGTATAAGACAAATTATCTCCAATCCGAGACCAGTTCTCACCTTGATCAGTTGTTCCATAAACGCCAATATCGGTTCCTATAACAATCGAATGGTCGTTGGTACCTGGTATTAGTTCTAAATCATTGATACCTACGTTTGGCAAGTCGCCATTTATAGAACTCCAGTTTTGACCACTATTAGAAGAGTAGAATATATGGGGAGTGCTGTCATTGTCTTTATATCCCGAATGACAAACGAAAAGCCTGTTTGGATCATCGCTAGAGAAGCGTGCTGATTTAATGAATCTCTTTGGCAAGCCATTCTGATCCAAGCGAGCCCAATCTGCTCCGTCATCATTCGTTAGCCAGAGCCTGCCGTCCCCAGTTCCTGCTAGTATATTATTGCCCATTTTGTCGATCGTCGTTATTACGTGCGCAGAGCCATGATAAGGTTCATCAGGATCGGTTAGGCGCGGGCTTATTTGCTCGTAGTTTAGTAATTCCGTTTCAATTTCGCCACCACTCAAGGCATCATTCCAATTTACTCGATATACACTCTGTGCGCCGATATGCATTATTAAATTTTCGTCAACCACGTATGGCGTATCCCAATTAGTAATTTCTGAGACTCTGCCGCTTAGGTTTCCGGTACTCGCTAATTGGTTGTTGGCGTGAAAGTGAACGTTTCCAAACTGAGATTCACTAAAGAACTCTTCGCGCGTGTGTAAATACCGCGGCTGAAATCCATCGCCAAAAGCGAATCGATCCCAAGAAGAAGGTGCAGCTGCGCTTCCTTCATTCATACTGTTGTCTTGTGCACCACCTACGTAGATAGAAGGCTCGTTTGGCTTATGAACAACATGGTAATATTGCGTTATTGGAACATCGTCAATTTTAGTCCAACTTCCACCAGAGGATAAACTAGTGGTTTTAAAAAGCCCTCCATCTGTTGCTAGCAGCGCCTGATTTGGTTCCTGAAAAAGTAGCTCGTGGCAGTCTGAATGATAGCTTCCTTGAACTAGTGATACACCTATGCCATTGTTAATCTTATAGGTGCTAACAGCGAGAAAATAAAGATCGTTCTCATCGTCCGGAGCAACAACTAGTTGATCAAAATACCAACCAAAATTCGAATAGGGTACATCGCTAAAATATTCCATCCAAGTGTCGCCACCATCGGCCGACGTATAAATAGCGTGCAAGTCAAATTCAGTGTCTACGTACGCTGCATAAAGTCTGTTTGGATTTTGCGGCGCAACAGTCAAGTTAACTTTCGCAAAAACTCCCTCTGGCAATCCATTACTAAGTTGAGTCCAAGAATCGCCACCATCCACACTCTTAAAGATTTTGTTTTCAGTACTGTTAATAACAGATTCTCTATTCGTTCGAAGTCTTGTCCAACTATTTGCATAGAGCACGTTGGGGTTAGTCGAAGACATATGTACATCTAAAACACCAGTACTGTCATTAATAAAAAGCGATTGCGCCCATGTGTTTCCACCGTCGACGCTCTTGTATAATCCACGATTGTTATCGCGCACTATTGGACTACCCAAGGCAGCCGCATAAATATTGTTTGAATCATTTGGATCAATTAAAATCTTTCCAATAATGCCAGTGCCATTTAAGCCTCTTTGTTGCCAGTTATTTCCGCCATCGCTTGAGTTGTAAATACCGCTGCCTGTGAAGGCGGTAAAAGGAACACTCTTATCTCCAGTACCTACCCAGATGTTGTTGCTATTGTTGGGATCAATTGTTACTTCGCTAATTGACTGATCTACCTGACCATCAAAAACAGAAGTCCAGGAAATTCCACCATTGTCTGTTTTATATATTCCACCGTAGCTCAAACCAATAAACATAGTGAGACTGTTTTCAGGCGAAATTGCCAGCGAGTTTATTCGTCCACCAATATTACTAGGACCTTGTTGTGTCCAACTACCTTCAAAAGCTTTGGTACGCGGTTTGACTTGATCAGCTTTAATGGCCTCAAAAATTGCATTCTGATCATAGGTCGCTTCTGGGAAAGACCGCATAGTGTGGAAATAATCCATAGAAGCTTGCTTTCTATCCAAGGGAGACATTTTTTCCAAAACAGCTCTTTCATTTTTAGATATGCCGCATGCAGCAAGAAGCAAGCAAAAAAAGGCAAACAAACAGGCGTAATTTTTCATTGATTCGAATTCCTTTAAAAATAAGGAGTTTATCGAAGCATCGCATGTAACCGTTCATCCTTGACAGAAAAAGACAGGCAAAATGTATACGGCGGACCCTCAGTGTTATTTAGTTAAGGATCTAGTCTACAGTTCTTTTGAAAGATGTGCTCCGCCCGCAATTTCAACGGAGTAGACTGACAATTCTTTCTCA
>CAZZIZ010000013.1:0-21745 GCA_964654535.1 uncultured Chitinophagales bacterium | reverse complement strand
TGAAAGATGTGCTCCGCCCGCAATTTCAACGGAGTAGACTGACAATTCTTTCTCAAATTTTTCGGCATAACTCTTTTCTAACTTAGAGACAATTCTTTTGCTTTCACTTTTTTTAATAATGTTAATGGTGCAACCTCCAAAACCGCCACCCATCATTCTTGCTCCTAAGATATCTTCTTCTCTCTTGCTTTGATCAACTAAGAAGTCGAGCTCTTCAACGCTTACTTCGTAAAGGTTTTGTAGCGACCAATGTGAATCGTACATAAGACTGCCTAGTTTACTTAAGTCCTTGTTTTTTAGGTGTTCGACGGCCTGTAGGACTCGATTGGTTTCAGTCAGTACGTGTGCGCAGCGATTGTATATTTTTAGATCTAGCGTTTCTTTAGCTGAGACTAATTGTTCTGAACTTATATCTCGAAAAGATTTAGCTTGAGGGAAAATTTTTTGCAAATGAGCAAAGCCTTCTTGGCATTCCGCTCTTCGTTTGTTGTATTCAGAAGAAGCAAGTTCGTGGGTTACGTTTGAGTTTAGGAGAATTATTTCGTATTCGCCAAGATCAAGTGGCACGTAATCGAAGTCCAGACTGTCGCAGTCTAAGATCATTGCATGTTTTGGCTTGCCCATATAGCTCGCAAACTGATCCATAATTCCGCATTTGACACCTACAAATTTGTGTTCGGCCATTTGACAGGCTTTAATTATCTGCCACTGATTCAGTTGCAAGTCAAATAATTGATTCAGGCCATAGGCTAGGCTGATTTCCAGAGATGCTGAAGAGCTGAGTCCACTACCGATGGGTACGTCGCCATTAAAAGAAGCGTTGAAGCCTTTCAATTTTCCGCCAAGCGCTTGTAACTCGGCCACCACACCCATAATATAGTTCTCCCAATTACCCTTGATTGGTTCAAAATTTTTCAAATCGAATTCATAGAATTGATCCACGTTATCAGCCCAAAACTTTGCTGTGCTTTCGGTTCCATTAACAGACAAGTGAAATGTAGTGCTTCTATTAATGGCAGCAGGCAACACGTAACCATTGTTATAGTCTATGTGTTCACCAATCAGGTTTATCCTTCCTGGTGCTTTTGCTATTAGTTTTTTATGAGTCATTTCTTGTTTACAGAGGTCTTCAATTTCTTTACTATT
This sequence comes from uncultured Chitinophagales bacterium, assembly GCA_964654535.1. Classification (GTDB taxonomy): domain Bacteria; phylum Bacteroidota; class Bacteroidia; order Chitinophagales; family UBA2359; genus CAZZIZ01. The sequence continues at coordinate 20,599 of CAZZIZ010000013.1, read as the reverse complement.
TCGGCTCCGATCAATTTACCTTGTTCAACACCATCATCAATAGCAGGACGATAATGTATGCCGCCATATAACCTACTTATTGCTGCTTCAGATGCCGCTTCTTCGAAGGATGTAAAACTTCTACTTGGTAGACCGTATTTTAACTCCACATCATCAATATAGCTGTAGTTTTCTCCGAAGTAGTCGGTTAGAACTACCGAAGCTGCGGTGCTTATGACGCTGTGTCCACTGGTATATTCTGGGAAGGGCGGAGTCTGGAGTATGGGTTTCCAGTCTTGATCGATTAGATCGTTGATGACAGTTTCTGGGCGGACCAAATTTGAACTATATTTTTCATCCCAGCAACTAATGAAAGCGTCATAGATTGCTATGGCTGTGCGCGTATGAATTTCTACAGTCTCTGCAAAATTCAGGTTGCTTTGTTTTGTGGCTGTAGAGCAGATGCCCATCCAATGACCGCCAGGTGTTATTTTTTTTGAAGCAAACATCATATGCCCAGATATATTCATTACGTATGGATTACAATCCCAAAAGGCTGCAATGTTTCGGTGCTCCTCATTTGCTTCGTCGACGGCATTTTTTGCTTCGAGTACTTGCTTGTAAAATTCACTTTGGGGATTGCTACTAAAAGCGACAGTACCTTTGGCCTTGTAGTCGTCAAGGTTTTGAATGACCATTTTTCTCATATCCCTCCAATGCGGTTCAATACCTTCCATAAAGGCAGGTGGAGTAGGTTTCCATCGACCAGGGTCATCGCTGATATTGTACTTTGGAGATGATCGAGTTTCCGCATAGTTGTCGAGTTTAGCCCAGGCTAGAACCTGTTCGCTGTACTGGCGTCCGTATTGTATGGACTTATCAAGTGTGCTTTTGGAAATGCCAATGGAATCTAAATGGCTTCTCAAACTATTTAACTGTTTGTCAACTACATCCTGTGAGAAAACCAATTCTTTTGATGTAAGTATAAAGGCCGCAATAGCAGCAAGGCTGAAGTTCAAATCTTCCTGTCCGGACTGAAGCTTCTGGAGTTCGAAACTGTTTAACTGATGGCTCAAACTTTGATGCTCGGAAGAACCACTGGCAATGACTTCATAGGCGGCGATACAGGGATATACATACACACGACTAGCCACAGGAGGCGAAAATATGTCGTGTACAATAACATCAGTCAAATCGTCGAAGCTGTCCAGAAACAATTGCTGGTCATTTAGAACTTCGTCACTTTCCTTTTTGCTTAGTCCACTTTGCTGGCAACTACTACAATAAAAGATTAGACAGAGAAAAAGTAATCCGGTAGTCTTCAAGTTTTCGCCAATGGTACTTTGTAGAACTTTCATTTTCAACCTAAAGTTGAACTTATCTAAAAATAAAGTAAGTACTTAATACCAAAATCGTAATAAACAGTCCAACTGGTTTTGCCAAACGCCAAGGTGTAAGATCAATTTCTTTAGTAACCTTTTGTTTAAATGGCACTTCTCGTGGAGCTACTTTACCGGCTATGAGCATAATAGCAATATTGATTACGAAGAGTATGCCCATTATGTGTAGGAAATGTGGATAGGCCCCAGCTTTAATTAGTCCCAATTGGTTTTCATCTGTTATGCCTTGTGCGGCTGCGTCTGCTAAGGCACTACTGATGAGCATTGGACTGATCATGAACTGGCTGATGAGATACATAATTACTCCTCCCACCAAGACCAATTTGGCTCCTATTGCCGGCACGTATTTGGTTAACATGCCTACGCTAACTACTGCCAGAATAGGCACGCTTAAACTTCCGAGTGATTCTTGGATATAAGCGAAAAGACCATCTGGCGCGTTGGCTATAAATGGTGAAATGGTCATAGAAACTATTGCGAGAAAGAGACCGAAGATTTTACCTGCTTTTACAGTTTGCTTTTCGGTGGCATTTTTTTTGAAAATTTGTTTGTAAAGATCGAAGCCGAATAGGGTGGCGCTACTATTAAGCAGACTGTTGAATGAACTCAAAACCGCACCAAAAAGGACGGCTGCAAAAAAACCGAGGTAGGCTCCAGGTAAGACTTCTCTTACTAAGGCCGGATAGGCCTGGTCGGAATTGGCTAAGTTTCCATCGAACAAATGCCAGGCAATAATCCCGGGTAAGACAACTACAACAGGGATAAGGAACTTTACGAAACCCGCGAGGATCATTCCTTTTTGCCCTTCCTTTAAATTTCGCGCACCGAAAACTCTTTGTAAGATGGATTGGTTGGTTCCCCAATAATACATCTGGGCAATCATCATTCCTGTAAATATGGTACTAAATGGAATGGAAGAGGTTGGTCCTCCGATAACGTTAAATTTTTCTTGATTAGAATTCCAGAGTGTACTAAGCCCTTGACTTACACTACCATCACCCACTACACTTAATCCGAAAATTGGAATGAGCAGCCCTCCAATGAGCAGTCCAATAGCGTTAACAAGATCTGAAACTGCTACTGCTTTCAAACCACCGAATAGCGCGTACACTACTCCAATACTGCCAATTGACCAGACGCAAATCCAAATGACCGTTGATTGGGACATGCCTAAAACTGTGGGCAGATCGAACATTGTACTAAAAGCAAGCGAACCCGAATACAAAATAGTTGGTAAGAGTACTATTCCAAATGCTATGAGAAAAAGCACTGATAAAATCGCTTTGGTTTGTTTGTCAAATCGCTCTTCGATAAATTCGGGTATAGTAGTGATGCCAGACTGCATATAATTTGGTAACAAGAAAATGGCGGTAAAGACCATAGCGATAGCGGCAAGTGTTTCCCAAGCCATTACCAAAACCCCTTCTGCAAAGGACTGACCGTTTAAACCAACAATTTGTTCTGCGGAAAGGTTGGTTAACAAAAGTGAACCGGCAATAGTAATTGCACCCAGACTTCTTCCACCGAGATAAAAGCCATCTGCTGTTGTTTCGTCGGTTCCCCTGGATGCAGCCCAAGCTACAATAGCAACGGTGATGGTAAAACCTAGAAAGGAGATTATAGATAGTGGATCCATTTTTTTAAGTTTCGCTATTTAAGATGATAAGTCCATTGGGTGGGCAAGTAAACTCTCTTAGTCCTGGGGATAAAGTGATTTCTTCATTTTCGCGTATTTCCCCCATGCAATTTTGGACTTTTTTCTTCCATTTTGAGCTGGAGCCTTCAAATCTAACAACGACAGAGTCGGTAGTTTTTCCATTGATGATATGGATACTTTTTCCTTCAATAGGCAAGGGGAGAACGACATCTTCATAAAGGCCATAAATAGTGGTACCATTTTTTGAGGCGGACAAATAAGGGTAATTGGCCAAAGGTTTATACGCCTTGAAATTACCATCGAGAAGTACGTCCTTATTATCTCTCCAATATTTAGTATAAAACCTGATCATTTCAATCTCTTCTGGAGAGCGATCGGCCAGACGTATTGAAAGTTGCGGTACAGAGAAAATCAAACTACTTAATTGCAATGCGGCCACTTCAACTGGCTCTTCTTTGTGCCAAGTTATCATGTCAGAATGGACGGCTCCTTGACCACAGATAAGTTTTACGTCGGTGGTGCGCACCCTGTTCATTAGGCTGTCATTCGGGCAATCAAATGCTCGAAACATGTTTCCCAATTTATGCAGCGAAGGGCTGATGTATTTTTGCCTAAACTCGATAAGAACATCTGGTTTAATACTATGAAGAGCGGCGGCAACTTCTTGAATTAGTTTCTCTGTGCCTTCCGAAACTGAAAGAGTATCTCTGCCGTTTAAGCTTTCCGTCTCCGTCTCCGGATATACTTTGAAATCGTCGATGAAGTCCAATTTAAATCCATCAATGTTCCAATTAATAAGCGCCTTGGAGTAAATGCTTACCAGGTATTCCCTTACTTCTGGAAAACGCGGATCGAAGACAGGTGCCCAGTAGTGTTTTTCGGTTAAGAGCTTGTCCTTAAATTTTTGATAAGCCTTAGACTTTTTACCGCAAAACGGAACGGAATACCAGAACATAATAGCCATGTCTAAGCCTTGGACTTGTTTAACGAAACCACTTGGGTCTTTAAATCTATCCGGATTCCAGTCGCCTGTATAGTCGTAGCCACGTCCGTTATCCATGGTTTGCCAACCATCATCGATTATAATAAGGTCGTATCCAAGATCCTTAGCAACGCGACATTCATTTATTAAATCATCCTCGTCTAGGTCCTGATGAAACGAATACCAGGTACTGTAAAGAGGAACTTTTGCAAGACTTGGAACAGGTTTTTCGTACAAGTGGTTTTCTTTCAATATCCAATTTGCCGCGCCCTGTATGGACTCACTAAAGCTTAAATTTTTTCTCTGATCAATGCAGATTTTTGTTTTGTAGTCGCCCTTTCTCAAATGATTGTCAAAGAAAGTCAGGATGCAATAGAAATGATTGTCTTCTTCTCGTAATGAGGCCTCAAATTTTATGGCGTTAATCGCGTCAGAACAGGAAATGGTTATTAGGTTTTCATCATCATGTCCGAATAAGTTTATAATGGGTGCGTCAATAGAAATGGAAGATTCTATCTGTGGCATTTCCCAATCTGTCCTAAAACGCTTGTCCAGAACGGCGTTTGACGACCAGGATCCTTTGGCATTAAGCGCTTTTAACTTCACTTTTACATAAAGTAACTGGTCGGTATGCGCTTCTTGAACCTTAAGCGAGTATACTTTGCGATCACCTGCGTTTTCAATCTCTTCAAGACAGACCTTTTCATGATGTGCTCCGGTCACAATTGGTAAATACCCAATTTCCGTTTTTCGATTAACTACTTGCATAATAAGTTCCTATAACTGGGATACACCGGGCTGCAGGTGTTTTAATTTTTCAAGTGAATGATCTTTGATTGCTTTCAAACTTCTTTCGAGCATTTCAGCTGTACGCTCATCAGAAAGGTTTAGTGCGCTTTTTATCTGATTTGTTGCTTGAGTCGTATGCCTTCTTGCTTCCTCTATGTTGAAATAAAGCCAGCCACAGCGTCTTTCTATAAAGTCCAATGTATGGTAACAAGACTCGAAGTCCAAGGTGTAGTTTAGCATGGTTTTTACGAATTTCCGTTCATTTTCTTCAGTCCCTCCGTCCAGTCTCATATCAGCTTTTTCGAGTATACTGGAGACTTCTTTACCGAAGTTAGCAACGGAATCGGCAATAAGTCCATCTGAGAGTTTAAATTTGGAATAACGATTAATAATATTGCTTGCGTAGGCATTATATTCCTCATAATTTTCAAATGGGTCCTTGCTGATTTTATGGTCCTTTGTTTTTGATGGTACTTCATCGATCTCCAATTGCTCATATACTAGTCTCAAGATTCGTTCCGCCATTTTACGAAATCCGGTGAGTTTCCCACCAGTTATAGTTATCAGTTTGCTTTCCGATATAAAAATTTCGTCGCGCCTGGAAAGCTCACCAGGAGCTTTTCCAGCTTGTTGAATTAAGGGACGCAAGCCAGCCCAAGTAGAATCTATGTCATCTATGGTTAATGTAGAAATATCGAAGAACGTATTCACTGCTTGTAACAAATAGTCCGCATCTTCGAGGTTGCAATGCAATTCATCTTTGTTACCACTGTAATCAGTGTCCGTTGTGCCAATGTAAACACAGTTTCCACGCGGAATTGCAAAGATCATTCTTCCGTCAAAGGCGTCGAAATAAGTTGAATTGTTCAGTTTGAATTTCTTCTTGTTTACGACAATATGAACGCCTTTGGTCAAACGTAAATTAGTCTGAGTTGAGGCATCTTCCATTTGTCGGAGCATATCGGCCCAAGGCCCGGTCGCATTAACCACAACTTTTCCATTTATCGCTACTTCTTTGCTTAAAATTTTGTCATAAGCAAGGACTCCTTTTACGACTTTATTTTCTTCTACAAAGGATCGAACTTCTAGATAATTGAAGGCCTCTGCGGAATTCCTTCTTGCATCTTTAATTAATTCGATAGTTAGCCGGGCATCATCGGTGCGATACTCAGAATACATGATACCTGACTTCAAATTTTCTTGTCGAAGTAGCGGTTCTCTTTTCAGTGTTTCCTCTTTCGACAACATTTTTCTTTGTTGTGCTTTCGGAACACTGGCAAGCCAATCATAAACGCTCACTGCAATCCCGGCCGTAAGCTTACTAAAAGTTCCATTGTTCACGATAGGAAGCAGCATTTTTTCGGGGTGAACCAAATGGCAAGCGTTGTTATGCGCAATGGCCCTTTCAAGACCAGTTTCCCTTACAAGACCAATTTCCAACTGCTTCAAATACCTAAGACCTCCATGGATTAGTTTAGTTGATTTACTACTGGTACCAGATGCAAAGTCATTTTTTTCAATCAGTATTGTTTTCAAGCCTCTGAGCGCTGCGTCCAATGCGATTCCAGCGCCTGTTATCCCGCCACCTATTATGATTAAATCATACGATTGACTAGAGGCTTCTGCGATTCTCGAAACCCTATCTCGATTGCTAAACCTGGATGTAACTTGTTTCATACTTTATGCAATACTAATTGGAGGAGATTTTATAAAGAGCTTTATTACTTGATATTAAAAGCTCTTTTCCATTTTCCAACAATACGGCATCTTGACCGTCTTCAGGGATGTTTAACCCTGAGATAGAGGAATATTTAGATTCAAACACCATATTTCCTTTCCCTAACATCAGCAGACCATTTAGTCCATCAATATTTCCGTTGTGGGTTTCTACAGTTGAATGATTAGTAAGGGCTATAATGTCGAGAAATTCATCATTGTTAGCATCCAAGCAAACGAAGGAGTTTACAATCGACATTTGGCACTCATTAGGAAGGGCTCTAATCTTGAAATTGTTTTGACCGTCGTTTTCTAATACTATAGATTCAGCTCTATTCGCGGTTTTAGTTTGGACTTCTTTCTGAAAGACACTGAGGATGTCTTTGAAGTCTGCCGACGCAAAGGAGCTGTAACTTGGATAATGTGCTTTTAAGCTCGGCAACTGCTTTGCAATGTCGTCTCTCGAGTGATAGCTATAGGTTTTGTTATCACTTGAGTTGTAATATGACAATAGCGGATCAAAACTTCCATTATTGTCGAGGTCTTCACTAACCAGAGTTAGTGATTGTTCAGAGTCAAACTTATGTCTAATGTTCTTTCCTATATTGGCCAATAGTAAGTCTAAATCCCCATCATTGTCCAGATCGGCCGCAGTTACTGATTGCCAAAGTCCTTTAAGATCAGCATTATTTTCAATCGGACAATTCCTTAAGAAACCATCTTTAAGTGAAGCAATAAATGGAGGCATCCATTCTCCACTGATCACAATTTCCGATTCTCCGTCTTTGTTAAGGTCAACTACTTCAATGTCTGTTAAACAGTTAAGATCTTTTGGAAACTCTGTAATTTCAACAGAGACCAAGTCATTAGCTTTTAGTTTAAATTGCTGAATAGCCGGTCCGTTGGACATTGGATAATATTGTGGGTGCGGATATTGTACCGCAAGAATTATCAATGAATCACTCTGATCCAACACGTCAAACTGATAACTTCCAAGAGCTAGTTCTTTTTTAGCAAGGATTTTTGCACTCTTGTTTTTTAACTCAAGGGCCAAAAGTTCGCTTTTTTTGATTTCTGAATTATACGCACACAATAAAATTATGTTAGCACCTTGGTAGTTCACTTCTTTTAGATCCGTTACAACATAGCCACCTAGGTTGAAATATTCGTTGATGGATCCTGAACTCAAATCAAGCAATGATAGGCTTGAATTGTAATTGGCAAGCATAAGGCTTCGGCTATCTAATGCAGGCGAAAGCAATAATTTTTCATTTCTACAAGACTTCGTGAGTAATGGTTGTAAACTGAAATCATGCTCCTTGGCAAAAGAAGATTCTTCTTGGTTAAGAATGGTCTGTTGGCTCAGTATTGGTTCCTGAATAGCTGTTTTAGCCCTAGCGAAATTTTTATCGTGATACTTTAATTCGACAGTTTTATTCACAAGGTTTTCAGTAATGAGAGTATGTTTACCATCAGGCCATTTTACTTCCAAAGACTGGAGACTGTCTTGACCCATTCCGAAAACCAGTTCGCTATCCATAGTAGATAAGTAGGAGCGGGTAGGAGCTAGGGTTTTCTTAATCGTAAGACCATTTGTCAAAGTGATCGTAACTTCAGCACCAATGGCATCTTTGTTCATATGGTCTCCAGAGAGTCGAACTTTTATAAAATTATTCTGACTATCATTCACCAAAATTGTTGCCTCATCATTTATGTTGTTGAGAACTAAATCCAAGTCTCCATCATTATCTAAATCGCCGTAGGCTACTCCATTACTGATTCCTGGAGTAAATTCGTGAAAATCACTAAACTGTCCATTGTCATTTTTCAAGAACAAGTGGTTAGATAAATTAACCGCTTCCAAACTATTTACCTGCTCTTTCATTTTGCGCATTGCCGCCTCCTTTCCACCAAAACCGACTTGATTTGCATTGAAGTTTACAAAATCCAGATCGGTTATGTTTTTTCCATATCCATTACTGATGAAGATGTCAGAATCTGTGTCATTGTCAAAGTCTGCGACCAAAGGTGACCAGCTCCAATCCGTCTGATGTAAATTAAGCGCTGCGGAGTAATCTGTAAATGGAGTTAGCTCTTTGTTGAGTAACCCGTTATTTATTTGAACGGTATTTCTAATAAACTGCGCATTATAACCTTCACTCCTTGAAAGTTGATATTTGGTATAGTTCATACCACCCAACATCGTCTTCTGTCTTTCGTTATCTAAAGGCAGCATATCGACCACAACTATATCTTGTAATTGATCATCGTTGATATCGCCTATATCGATACCCATACTGTTATATGTTGTGTGTTTGAGCAATTCAGCCGCTTTATTTATAAATCCTTTTCCTGATTGATTTATGTATATAATGTCATCGGTAATAAAATCATTGGCGATATAGAGGTCTGGGTAACCATCTTCATTGAAGTCTGACAATGCGAGCCCTAAACCAAATCCAGGTAATTGCACGTTCCACTCTTTTGAAGCATCTTCAAATGTTGGCCTGCCTTGCTCACTGTATCCATTGATTAAAAACTTATCGAAACTCTTTTTAGAAAAATATCTTTTTGGTTGTGGGTAGTTTTTGGATTTAGGGTCCACATAGTTTTGCAATTGATAAACATCTAAGTCTCCATCTAAATCAGCATCAAAAAACAAGGCTTGCTGGCTATAGCCTTTAGTATCTAAGCCATACTCCTTAGAACGCTCGACAAATGCAAATTGGTTGGAATCTGATTCATTTATAAAAAGCAAATTCGAACAGTTATTATCGTCGCAGTTAGGCCCACCAACGGATAAATAGATATCCTTGAGCCCATCGTTGTTCAAGTCAATAACTGATACACCATTCACCCAATCGCGAGTTTTCAATCCTGCTTCCTCGCTTACATCCTTGAAATTCAATTTGCCGTCGCCGCTAAACAGCTTGCAGCTAACCAAATTGCCACTCATGAAAATGTCCTTAAATCCATCGTTGTTAAAATCCGCAATGCCGACGCCGCCGCCATTGTACAAATAATGAAAACTCAAAACGCTTAAGGAGTCATTGTCAATTTTATTATTGAAGTCTAATGAAAGTGTTTGGGTCTTGAAGCAGTTTGCCTTGGTACTCTCGGAAAATGACATGTCCTTCTCGGATTCACATGAACCGAGCCCTAAAGCAATCAATAAGATTATGCAATAGCGAATAACGAAGAATAAGAATTAATGGCCATTCCTGAATGGAATGGCCATTAATTGCTAGTAATTGAGCGAGAAACTGTGTGATTTCAGTTCAACAGCTCTTTTTCTGGACTTAGTAACCTGGGTTTTGGCTGAGTCTATCATTTGAAGATAACTCAGATACAGGTATCCAAATGATCTCATCGCGATTTGTAGTGAAACTTCCACCGCTCAAAGATTTTGGATGAGTCGGGTGAACTGAATTCGGACCTAGATAGGTATCCGCAAGTCCCCAACGAACCAAATCGAAAAATCTGTGTCCTTCACCGGTCAATTCAAGTACGCGCTCATCTATGATGGCTTGTCCCATTTCTGCTTGCGAGAGTCCGGATAATTCATCAACCATTGCCCTACTTCTTACAGCGTTAATGTACATTTCGGCTTCGCCAGTGTTGCCTTGATTGTTCAAGGCTTCTGCCATCATCAACAGTACATCTGCGTATCTAATAATTCTCCAGTTGTTTCCAACATTAGTTCCCAAAAAGTCAACGTCATCTCTTTCGCCAATATCCATACCAGCATATTTTCTCGTAAATATTGGTTCCATTCCTTCTTCGATTGCTAAATCAATATCCCCAGCGAAATCATCCAAAAAAGCTGTTCCTCCATATCCAGTTGAACCTGGGTAGTCATACGCTAGAGTAGCATTTCTCCTTATGGTCTCACCATTGGCCTCAAACAATTCTCTAACCCAAGTATTGATGAAGTGAGATTGATCCGGAGATTTTGTTGGTGGTGCGTAATCGATATGGTAATTACCCATCGTACCTACACCAGGAACATCCACACCCCAAGCAAAGTTTTCGACCCCTAAATATTGAAGTTCAAAAACAGATTCGATATTGTTCTCATTTACTTGTCCAAAGTTGTCTTCGTACATATCAGCCGGAAGCAACGCGAAGTTTCCGCTATTGATTACTTCTCGGAATGCTTGTTCTGCACCTGCCCAATCCTCCATATACAAAAGGCTCTTTCCGCGTAATGCGGTTGCAGAATATGATGTAGGTCTTCCAGCATCATCGCCAGTCCAAGCATCTGGTAACAAGTTTTCGGCCTGCTCTGTATCACTGATTATTTGAGCCCATACCTGCGCAGCAGTAGCTTGTTCAGGAAAGAAGTCGCTGTCGTCTTGCGGGGTCTGTGTTATTAAGGGAACGTTGCCAAAAAGATTTACCAAGTACCAGTAAGAAAAAGCTCGAATAAAATATGCTTGTCCTACGTAGATATCTGCATTTTCAGTAACCTCAGGCGTCACATTTTCAATTATAGCGTTCGCTCTGGAAATCGATTTGTATGGTTCCTGAAAGATTTCCGTTGCCCATCTTGAAACTCCCGGCACACCCTGAAGTGTTGAAAGGGTTGTATTAGCATCGAATGGTCTTACGTTGAAGGCATCCGATCGAAGCATCGCTCCAGTATGAATAATCCGACCCCAGAAGAAAGTATTAGTCAAAGGGTGATACATTCCATTCGTCGCAGCAACAGCATCCGCCTCATTAGCCCAAAAGTTTCCAGTTGAGACCGTATTGGAGTTTATCTGATCCAACAAGTCATCACTACAGCTCATAAACACGGTTACAACAAGAAAAGCGACTATGGATGAAAATATATATAATGTCTTTTTCATAATGAAATAATTTTAAAAATTATAAAATATCAGCCTGGATACCGAATATAAACCCTCTAGCATTAGGATATGCTCTTGCATCAAGTCCTCTACCCAATAGTGGATTTACGTCGTCTCGGTTACCAAAAAATCCAGAATTCGTGTTCGCTCTTCCTCCGTTTGTGGAGGATACATCTGGATCGTACCCAGAGTAATCAGTAGCAGTAAACAGATTTTGTCCTGTAACAAACACTCTAAAGTCGCCTAACCAATCTGCCATTTTATCGCCATTGAATGTGTAACCTAGTTCAAGTGTTCTCAGACGGAAATAGGAACCATCTTCCACAAAGAAAGAACTAGGTGCTCTGTTTCCAGCCATGTCAGTTGCTGTAGCACGCGGAATATTCGTATTGGTATTTGTCGGAGTCCACGAGTCTAGTACATCTGTCAGTTTGTTGTCGTCAGCCCAGAGAATATTGAAAAATCTATTCAAGTTATAAATCTCATTTCCTTGTACACCATTAAAGAAAATTCCAAAATCGAGCGCACGGAAATTTCCAGTGAAATTCAGGCCATAAATAAAATCTGGTGTCGGATCTCCCAAAATAGTTTGGTCATCTGAATCGACAATACCATCGCCATTTATATCTCTTCTGATGAAATCACCTGGTTGAACCATCGATCTTCTTAAGTTGTCATTCACAATATTTGCATCACTATCAATTGCCGCCTGATCTGCGTAAACTCCGTCAATAATGAATCCCCAGTAAACACCAGGAGCCTCGCCTTCAATAAATCGATTTACCCTCGTTAAATCTTCACTGGTCGAAGGACCGAGAATTGGGTTAGGCAAATCCGTAACCTCACTGTTAAAGGTTCCTAAGTTGAACCCGACATTGAAGTTGAAAACTCTATTCGTTTTAACACGATAGTTGGCATCTATTTCAAAACCGCTGTTTTGAATCGCTCCAGCATTACGAATAACCGGTTGGCTTGTTCCAGAAGTAGACGGGAAGTTTACCCCGACCAATACATCTTGAACATCTTTGATATAGTAATCAAGTGAAACAGATAACTGATTTTGCATCAATCCTATGTCCGCTCCGAAATTTGTAGTTGTTGCTTCTTCCCATTTTAAGTCTTCAAGCGCGAAAGCCGTTTGGGCAAAACCTTGTACCAATTCCCCTCCAAAAGAAGTATTGGAATTTAAGTCAAAAACTGACTGGAACGCAAAGTCAGGAATATTGGAAGCGCCCAATACACCCCAACCTGCTCTCAGTTTTAACCTATTTACGAAACCTTCTTGGTTAAAAAAGTCTTCATTGTGCAATTTCCAACCGACCGAAAACGAAGGGAAATATCCAACTCTGAAATCAGGTGCAAATCGCGAAGAGGCGTCTCTTCTAACGGTTACTTGAAATAAATATCGATCGTTGAGGGAATAATTCGCACGTCCAAAAAACGATTGAATTCCGAAGGTATTTCTTACCCCACCTAGATTTTGAACGTTCATAGGAGATCCAGCACCAGTAACTTGTATGTTATTACTCGGAAGTCCTTGAACATATACACCCAAGCTTTGGAAATCGACTCTTTGTTCCGTGAATCCCACCACAATATCGAGATTATCGTTGCCGCCTAATTCAGTGTTGTAATTTAACGTAGGCTCCCAAAGCGTCAACAAAGTCTCCGATCGTACTTCGGTAAGGTCGTTTTGTTGGTTAACATTGAATACCGGGTCTGTTGGACTCATATTAAAGGTCGGCGTAAATGCACGAGCATATTCATTTAAATAGTCTATTCCATAGTTCAACTTTGCAGTAAGACCTTTGGTAATCTGGTAAGTAAAGTTGACATTACCCAGGATGTCTCGTGAACGAAGATTGTTGTCTTCCAGCACTGCTTGTGCATACTTGTTGGTTCCACCGAAAAAATGAATGTCGGCATTAGGGGCCTCAAATCCACCCTCATTTTCAGGGACGTCAAGTGCAAGAATAGGAGCAGTCGCGCCGTCAAATCCAAACCAGTTGTTTTCCTGTAAATCAGATTGGGCGAGCGATAATGACTGGCTAATTTTTAACCTACCGAATTTAAACTCCGTATTGACCCTTCCATTCAGTCTTTGATAGCCAGACCCAACTAAAATTCCCTCTTGATCGTAAACATTTCCAGATATAAAGTACTTCGCTTCGTCTTTTCCACCAGCAAAAGAGATTCCATAGTCTTGAATTGCCCCAGCATTTAAAGATAAGTCTTGCCAGTCAGTTGAAGGTAGACCAGCAGGTAATACATTACCCGTGCCATCATTTGCTTCTAGTTGGTTGCGATACTCCGTAAACTGCTGTCCATTTAAAAAGTCCAGAGTATTCGCAGGAGTTTCAAAACCGGTTCTTAAGTCAACCGAAATTTTCGGCTGCCCTGTATCTGTTCCTCTTTTCGTTGTAACAATGACTACACCATTGGCTGCTCTCGATCCATATATAGCGGCAGATGACGCATCTTTTAAAACCTCAATAGACGCAATGTCCTTCGGATTTAAAAAAGTAATATTATCCGCGAAGGTTCCGTCAATTACATAAAGCGGAAACGAGTTGGTTAAAGAGCTCACCCCTCTAACAAATACATTGGCGTCACCGCCAGGTGCTCCACCATTGTTTTCAATTTGAACACCCGCCAATTTTCCTTGAAGAGCTGAAGTGGCATTTCCTACAACCAAAGATGAGATGTCTTTACCTTGAATAGAAGCAAGGCTACCTACAACATCTCTCCGTTTCTGGACTCCATAACCTACTACCACGACTTCATCAAGTAAAGCAGTATCAGAAGTCATGGCAACATTGTAGGTGCCACTGCCGTCTAGTGCTAAACGCTTGTTTTGAAATCCAATATAGGAGATGCTTAGTTCATTAGTTCCTTCTGGAACCCTTAAGTTAAATGCTCCGTCAAGATCCGTGACGGTTCCAATTGAAGTGCCCGGTACAACAACGTTGGCACCGATTATTGGCAGTCCTTCATCATCAAGTATCACCCCGCTTACGTCTTGTGCTTGTAAGAAATGTGTGCAAAGCCCCATAAAGACCATCAGGACGAAAGTTTTAGATAAATACTTAGGCGGTTCAGACCATAGTAAGTAAATTTTGTTTTTCATAGTTGTGATTTAAGTAATTCTTTTTTTCGTTATAGTGAGTTTCGTTTTATTAATAAACAAGGAATTATTTCTTTCAACTTTTTACTGTGAATTATTGAATTGGCAGCTTTTACGGCCATCGTATTAAAGTCCGTTGAGAAAGTTGTTATCCCCCCTTCAATTATTTCCTTAACTGGAGAGTCATTGTGAGATAATATCCCTAAGTCGCTTCCAATTTTTAAATCTCTTTGCTTTGCATCCTTTAGTAAGCGCCACAAATCCGAGTCGCCTAAAGTGAAATAGAAACTATTTTTAACCAAATGGGCCTTCTCATACTCTTTATATACTTCTGGTTCCATTTGATGTTCACGGCAGAATTTTAGAAAAGCCGTGTATATGCCTTCCGGATAATCTGTATCGTCTCGGTAATAGAGCACTATACGCTCATATTGCTTGATACTTTTTTCCAATTCTTCAAAAACCAACGAAAGCGAAATTTCAAATTCCTGAGAAATGCTAGAAACTTCGTCACCCAAAAATTGGTAGCGATCTATGATTAACAACTTGTCTTTTGGCAACTTAGACAAAGCCGAAAGAGCCTTTTCACTTTGAATGGGTGCAACGACATACATGCCATATCGGTGCTTGATGTTTTTCATAATCGAACGATACATGTCGTAGTTATTATGATGGAAGAAAACATCTATCTGATAGTCATCACCTAAGGTTTTGCGAAACGTGTTATAAAATTCCTGTTGGAATGCTTGAAAGCCATATAGTACCAGTGCAATGTTTAGTTTGTTATCGACCTTATCATTCGATACGAAGTACCCTAGACCTCTTTTTGAAGTTACAAGTCCTCTATCTTTGAGAATTTTGTACGCCTTTACAACAGTTTCTCTGGCGTAATTCAGGTTCTGAGACATTTCATTGACAGAGGGAAGTGGGTCTCCAACTAACAAGTGTTTTTCTCGTATACTTTCTATTATAGCGTTGACGATTTTTTCACGCTTAGTTAGACTAACCATGTCATCTAGTACGGATATTTTATTCTCAATAAACCTCAACGTATACTCTTGACTATACTATACTATACTACTGTTTACACTAATGTAGCAATATATTTCGAACGCTAACGATGAAGACTTTTAACATTTTCAGCCCATTCTATTCCTGATTCATATGCTATCAAGTTTTGAAAACCTCAATCAGCACGAAGGATGAGTACTATAAACTACTGCAAAACAATTGATTAGCTAACTATTGATGAATTGTTACTTAATATGGGCGTGCCTCTAAGTTCTCTGCCTGCGGCAAAACTTAGAGTCGGGCTTTCGGCAGTCGCTCTTAACTGTATAAAGCAAGAGTCGTTTCTACCGCTTGGGCGGTAAACTCCTATTTTGCTTTCTACAAAAGGAGCTCCACAATGCCTCTATCCCTCACGCGAAATTTCAAGTGGCCTTAGTTGATATTTTTTGTGCAAAGAGTTAGCTCTCATGAGTGGTATTTAGAATTTTATGCTAAAAATCCCTTTCTGGTTTCTCACGATTCGCCTTTTTTTGCGAAGCCTTTTTCTTTTCCTTTAGCCTCTTTTCAACTGCAGCTTTAGAAGGTTTTGTGGCCTTACGTTTCTTCTTGACTTTTAAACTTTCCTTAAGCAATTCGAAAAACCGCTTAGTAACAATCGTACGATTTTGTAACTGACTGCGACTATCATCGGCACTCATGATTAAAACTCCATGTTTGCTGAGTTGATTATCTAGTTTGTCGAAAAGACGCTCTTTTTCATCTTCGCTTATTCCTTTAGAATTTTTCAGGTCAAATGATAGCTGCACCTTACTCGATACTTTATTGACGTGCTGTCCGCCAGCGCCACCACTGCGAACTGCCTTATAAACTAATTCTTGTTTTATGAGATCTTTATCCATAGCTAAGCCATCAAAAGTACCAAGCCTTTTACACATGTGAAGTGCTGTTTCACTATCTTAACCAGAGCACTAAGTCTAGTTTTGATTGAATCAAAACAATTTTAGGAGTTTCGTTTAATCTTGCGTGAGGGATAGAGGGGTTTGTCTGAGCTCCTGT
The DNA here is from genome assembly GCA_964654535.1 of uncultured Chitinophagales bacterium. Lineage (GTDB taxonomy): Bacteria > Bacteroidota > Bacteroidia > Chitinophagales > UBA2359 > CAZZIZ01. The sequence continues at coordinate 4,032 of CAZZIZ010000013.1, read as the reverse complement.
TGCCGACTAAGGCCGAGCTCTCAGCACCCGAGTGCTGGAAGAGCGATGCGTGCAGTCGGCAGAACAGAGCGAGCCCCGACAGCCCGACCCTGCTTTGCGCAGCAAGAGGCAGGGGCACGCCCAAATTTTAAAATGAAAGTTAAAAATCACTCTTTTGTCATGTTCAATTTTTTTTTACAGAAAACGCTGAGAGTGGGGAATTTTTTGTCTTTAAAGGAGGTTTATGTTTTAGTAAAAGTCAGTAATGAATAGTGCAGAAATAAAGAACTTGTGGATTGGCGATCAAGTGTTTGTTCGCTCGCGTGGAAGAAATGGAATTTTTGAGGGCGAAACGTCGCCAGGGTTGTGTCGTGTCAAGATTGACTATGACATTGACTTATACGATGCTACCGATATTTTTGAATACGATCCGAGTCGCGAAGCAAAAGCGCAAACCATAACGGAAGAAGCTGTGGACGATGAGTCTTTTGACTTGCTTGCAGCTGCCAATTTTGCGCGTTCCATTGACCTACATATTGAGGTCTTGAATGCGGATTATGTGCGCAAACCGGCAGGAGAAATATTGCGCTATCAAGTTGAGCAGGCCAAGAAATATGTTCGTAAGGCTTATGACCTGCACATAAGTTCGGTTTATGTAATGCACGGAAAGGGTACCGGTTTACTGCGAGATACCTTGATTGATGTGTTTAATGATCTGGAGATTGTAAAATCTTGTCGATCAGGCAGTTCGACTATTTATGGTAATGACTTACTCGAGGTAAAACTTGAGGATCACTAAGCGTACTTCGCGAGCGCTTTCTTTGTAAAGTCAGATAAGACTAACTCTCCACTTTTTGCTGCGCGTTCGGCTAAGAGCGTATCCCAGTTTTCGCAGCCTTCCCAAGTAATGGCTTTTATTCCTGCTCGTGCTTCCGGATTTGTGGCTATAAGCCACTGGGCTAACTTGAGTACTTCTGCGTCAAGGGTTGCGGCATCTTCGAAAACATCTGCATACAATCCTTTTGCTTTTGCCCATTCTGCAGGTTGAAAGGCGTCAGCGTTTATGGCGAGTTGACTAAAGGCTGAGACGCCAATTTTTCTTTCTACCGCTGGGCCGACTACGAAAGGGCCTATGCCTACATTGAGCTCGCTCAGTTTTATTGCCGCGTATTTTGTGGCTAGGGTATAGTCACAGGCTGAGGCAACTCCGACGCCGCCGCCGACAGCTTTTCCTTGCACTCTTCCGATAATTATTTTAGGGCATTTGCGGCAGGCGTTTATAACGCGTGCGAAACCCATAAAGAATTCGGTTCCGGTTTCTAAATCGTTGATAGCGATAAGCTCGTCGAAACTTGCACCTGAGCAAAAGGTTCTGTCGCCACCTGACTTGAGAATGATGACTTCGCAAGCACTATCATTTCCTAAATTGGTAATGGTTTTCGCTAGTTCAGCAAGTATATCGCTGGGTAGGGAGTTGTGCTTGGGATGAAAAAAAGTTAGTTCTGCGATTCCAGGCTCTATGTACCTCGTGCTTACGCTTCCTTGTTCAGACATTTTCTTATTTCTAGATTAAGTCAAATTGATGAAAGTGGTGGTTGAAGTGCTTGGTGTGCATTAGATCCCAATGCTGCTTGTCAAGCATGCCATAGACATGGTGCATAGTCTCAATTTCTGGATTTTCTTTATGCCAGTTTTCGTACTCCTCTTGTTTTTCAAGTAGCGCAGCAATTGCTTCTTTCAAATCTGAAAATTTTGCTTTAGGTAATTTGCCTTTTTTATGACCTGGGTGCTGATAGTTCTTAGGCATAGGTCTATAATTCCAAAGCCATTCTTGAAACTTTTCAATACGCTCTTCAGGAGTGCTACACTTCTTGTTTTTTGTATTCATTGAAACATCGTAGGTAGCGATTAAGTGTTCTACCATTTGCAGCGGCTTCATTTTTCCCCAAGCGGCTTTGTGCTTGCTGGTAAGTTTGCTTAAAACTTGCTGTAGGGATTTTGCTTCTATACTTACAAAGGGGCTTTTCTTCTGTACCAAAGTAAGTATAGTGGCCATCGCTGCTAGTTCTCCTGTTTGGTCAAACACTTCCACTGACCATTTTACTACTCCTGCTGGATATTCTTTTCCCTTTACATCGCGCTCGAGTTTTTCTTTGCAAGTCAAGCGCACCTGAATGGTGTCGTTGTGGTAAATCGGTTTTAGGAAGCGGCATTGGTCTAAACCATAGTTAGCCGCGACTGGTCCTTTGTTTGGGTAAACAAACAAACCTGCTGCTGCGGAAAGAATGAAGTAGCCGTGTGCTGTTCGTTTTTCGAAAATGGAACCCTGTAAGGAAGTAATATCGGTGTGCGCATAGAAATGATCCCAACTTACGTTACCGAAGTTGATGATATCGGTATCGGTTACCGTTCGGTTGTGGGTGAGCAGCGACTGCCCAACTTCCAAATCTTCGAAGTGATATTTGAAAGGATGTTCAACAGATTCTTTATAATCCGCTCCTTGCTGGAAGATGCCAGTAATAGCAGAGATGGTTGTAGGAGACCCTTGGATGGCGGTGCGCTGCATAAAATGTTTCACACCCCGCATGCCGCCCATTTCTTCTCCACCACCAGCACGTCCGGGTCCGCCGTGTACCAAACTCGGTAGCGGTGAACCGTGACCTGTGCTCTGTTTTGCGCTGTCTCTATTGATGACCAATATTCTTCCGTGATGACTTGCGGCTCCGACTACAAATTCTTTTGCAATCTCGTCATCGTTTGTTGCGATTGAGCAAACCAAAGAGCCTTTTCCTCTTTTAGCTAAGTCAATTGCGTCGCTGATGTCTTTGTACGGCATGATGGTACAAACTGGACCAAAAGCCTCAACGTCGTGAACGACTTTACTACGTTTCGGACGATCTTCGTACATGACTATTGGACTTAAGAAAGCTCCTTTCTTTGCGTTGGCTTTGTGGAGTTTTACTTTGTTTAAGTCGCCATAAATGATTTCTGCGGTTTTAGATAGCTCGCCGACTTTTTCGCGTACTTCTTCTACTTGATCCATTGACGCGAGTGCGCCCATTCGTACGAGTTTTTGTTTCGGATCGCCGATGGTTATTTTATCTAAGGTTTGTCCCAGAGCTAAACCTACTTCTTCGGTTAGTTCTTTTGGCACAAACACACGACGAATGGCGGTACACTTCTGGCCGCTCTTCACGGTCATTTCTCGTGAAATTTCTTTGATGAACAATTTGAACTCTGGTGTACCTGGTTGTGCATCTTTACCGAGGACTATGCAATTGAGTGAATCAGCTTCCATGTTAAATGGCACTGCTTCGTCGATTACTCTTTTATGCGCCTTAAGCATTCGCCCGGTGCTCGCTGAGCCCGTAAAGGTTACCACGTCTTGAGATTCTACACCGTCGAGAATACTTCTGGCGCTTCCGCAAATGAGTTGCAGCGCACCTTCTGGTAATATGCCTGAAGCAATAATTTCTCTGACGACTGCTTCGGTCAAATAGGAAGTCGCGGTTGCGGGTTTTACGACCGCGGGTACTCCAGCCATCCAGTTGCACGCGCACTTTTCGAGCATACCCCAAACGGGAAAGTTGAAAGCATTGATGTGCACAGCTACTCCTTCTTTTGGGACTAGAATATGATGCGCCATAAATCTGCCGCCCCGAGAAAGGTCGATGGGGTCGCCTTCAACATCGAATGTTTGGTTGGGAAATTTCTTTCTTAAAGATGCATTGGCAAAGAGGTTGCCAAATCCGCCCTCTAAGTCTATCCACGAATCCAAACGTGTTGCACCAGTTCTGTAACTGAGCGCATAAAAATCTTCTTTCTTTTTGTTGAGGTGTAATGCTAGCTTCTTGAGCATATTTCCGCGCTCCCAAAATGTCATTTTTGCTAAGGCACTACCATGCTCACGTCCGTAAGCCAAGACATCCGTTAAGTCTATGCCATCGGTCGAGGCGGTCGCGACTACTTGGCCTGTTACGGCGTCAAAGAGATCTTTGCCTTTGCCTTTTCCATTGGTCCATTTTCCGAGGACGTAGTTGCCTAATTTTTTTG
>CAZZIZ010000012.1:0-34887 GCA_964654535.1 uncultured Chitinophagales bacterium | reverse complement strand
CTCTTTTGTGGAGGTAGCTAATGCTTACCGCCTTAGCGGTAGAAGCATTTGCTTTACCGACACAAGAAAGAGACCGGAGCGAATGCGGAGTGCTGGAAAAGCCCGACCCGAGTTTCCCAGCTTCGCTGGGAGATACGAGGGGCACGCCCAATATCTTATTCAGACTCAACAATTCATTAAAACAATCTTGTACAAATGCCGTCCGAAACGACGCTTGGACTTCTAGAGAATGCGCCGAATATCCCTATCTTGCAGTAGCAATATTTGCAAAATGGATTATCAGGTTAAAATAGCTCAGTTCGAAGGCCCCTTCGATTTGATACTTTACTTCATCGAGCGCGATGAGATAAACATCTACGATATTCCGATTGCTAACGTTACTAATGAGTTTCTAGAGTACATAAAACAGATGAACGAACTGAACGTTGATCTGGCCAGCGACTTTATAGTGGTCGCCGCTAGCCTAATGCGTATAAAGGCAAAAATGTTGCTTCCGCGAAAAGAGCTCGATGAGCAGGGTCAAGAAATTGATCCGCGACAAGAGTTGGTACAACGCTTAATGGAATACAAGCGCTTTAAAGATGTGATTGGCGATATGGCTTTGATGGCTGAAGAGCGTAAGAAGCTGCACGGTCGTGGCAGTACATCAAGCGAGATTTCAAATATTGCTGAGGGCTTTTCTTCTGAAATGGATTTGGAATCGATTAACCTTTTCAAGTTGATGAATGTGTTCAGCCGAGTGGTTGAACGTATGGAAGATCGCAAGGCTCAAGCGATACGCCACCAGGTGGTGCGCTATCCTTACACAATAGATGAGCAAAAAGAAATCGTGTTGAGCTATGTTGCTTCAAGCGACAGCGTTTCTTTTGAAGATGCTTTTGATACTTGTCGTGATAAGATTGAAGCTGTCTATCGCTTCCTTGCTTTACTTGATTTGGTGCAAGAAAGAATTCTGAGCATTACAGTTGGTCTTGGTTTGAACAACTTCTGGTTAAGCAAGTACCGTGAAGAAGAGGCCGCTTGATCAGGGGCAACTTTCTGAAATAAGTCCTTACAAAATTATTCTTCCCATTCTATTGGGTTTAGGCGTAGTCGCCTACTTACTGTATCGTGATTTTAATGCCGAAAGTTTACGCACTGTCGAATGGCACTGGTCTTCTGGCGTTTTTCTTTTGTGCGCTATTGTCTGTGCCTTTATCCGTCATCTCGCTTATATGTGGCGCCTGCGCATACTCTCTGACCAGCAACTTAGTTGGCGACAAAGCTTTGACGTCATCTCACTTTGGGAGTTTAGTTCCTCGGTAACCCCAACCAGGGTGGGCGGCATAGCGGTGGCACTGATTTTTTTGATGCGTGAAAAAATTAAGGCTGGACGGGCTGCAGCTATTGTTTTGACCACGGTTTTCTTGGACAGCATTACTTTTATTTTGCTCACTGTGTTTTTTTGGGTCCTTTATGGCAACACCATCATATCCCCAAACTTTAACGAAGCGGGCTTGAGCTCTCTTCTCGATGGCGACGGTTGGGTCTATACTTTCTTGGTGGCATTTGCGATGATGTTTGTTTATACCGCTTTGGTGGCCTACGGATTGTTTGTCAACCCAAAAAGTTTCCGTTGGTTTTTGCAAGGCTTGTTTTCTTTGCCTTTGTTAAAGCGTTGGAAAGAGAAGGCGACCAAGTTGGGCGAAGACGTAGAGTTGGCCAGCCGCGATTTGCGCCAACGAGGTTTTGGTTATTGGTTTCGCAGCAGCGCTGCTACTTTTATTAGTTGGACCTTTCGTTTTTTGGTGGTCAACTTTTTGATTCTCTCAGTTTTGAGTGTTTCGGATCACTTACTTTTATATGCACGCCAATTTGCCCTGTACCAAATTTTAGTGCTGACCCCTACTCCTGGAGCGAGCGGGGTGGCCGACTTTGCCTTCCGAGATTTCTTCTTTGATTTTATTGGAAACGATGGCCTGGCCAGCGCTATCGGCGGGATTTGGCGCTTAATCACCTATTATCCGTACCTTATCCTTGGAGTGCTTATTCTCCCATCGTGGATAAAAAGAACTGCAAAAAAGACAAAATAATTAGCAATTGGCTAAAATTGCCAATATATTTGGGAAAAATAATTAATACTATGGCTAAACAGGACAACAACAAGGCAAAAGCGCTAGAGCTGGTCGTAGGCAAGCTAGACAAGCTTTACGGCAAAGGAACGGTTATGCGCCTCGGAGATTCGAAGGTGATTAAAACCGAAGTTATTCCAACGGGCTCGTTGGGATTAGACATCGCTTTGGGAATCGGAGGATTACCAAAGGGTAGAATCATCGAGATTTATGGACCAGAATCTTCTGGTAAAACGACCTTAACGATTCACGCAATCGCGGAAGCGCAAAAGAAAGGGGGCATTGCTGCCTTTGTAGATGCGGAGCACGCATTCGACAAAACCTACGCGGAATCGCTGGGAGTAGATGTCGACAATTTATTGATTTCACAACCAGACAGTGGCGAGCAGGCGCTCGACATTGCAGAGCATTTGATTCGCTCCGGGGCTATCGATATCGTCGTGATCGATTCGGTTGCTGCATTGGTACCAAAGAGTGAGCTAGAAGGCGAGATGGGCGACCGTCAGATGGGTGTGCAAGCACGCTTGATGTCTCAGGCTATGCGTAAGCTTACTGGTGCGATACACAAAACAAACTGCTGCTGCATATTCATTAACCAGTTAAGACACAAGATTGGTGTAATGTTCGGTAGTCCAGAAACAACATCGGGTGGTAATGCATTGAAGTTTTACGCCTCGGTTCGTTTGGATATTCGCCGTATCGGTGCTTTGAAAACGGGTACTGACATTATGGGTAACAAGACTCGTGTTAAAGTGGTTAAAAACAAATTGGCGCCACCATTCCGTTTTGCAGAATTTGATATTGTATACGGAAAAGGTGTTTCCAAAATGGGGGAAATAATAGACTATGCTGTTGAATACGAATTGATTCAGAAAAGTGGCTCTTGGTTTAGTTATGACGGAAATAAGATTGGCCAAGGCCGAGAGAACGTCAAGGAGTTTTTACTGGACAATCCAGAACTGAGTACTATGCTCGAACAGAAGGTCAAAGATTTAGCATTTGGCAACCTGACGGAGGAAGAGGAAGATCCAGCTACGGAGGCAGAGTTGGATGAAAAAATCAAAAAAGAATTGAACGTTTAGCGTAGATTCTTCTATAAAGCAGGGGACAGGCGTGACCATTTGGTCACGCCTTTTTTATTTTGGTTAAATTGAAGAAGTGAATGTCTCTCAAGAAATAAAAGTAGCGGTAGACGCTGTGGTTTTCTCTTTTAAAAGGGACGTCGGTGTGCGTGTGCTTTTGATAAAACGAAAGGCAGAGCCCTTTATTCATCGCTGGGTATTGCCTGGAGGATTTGTAGAAAATGATGAGTCTTTAGAGCGAGCGGTTCGCCGAGAATTGCTAGAAGAAACCCATTTGAAAATTAATTACCTCGAACAATTCTTCACCTTTGGGCGACCAGAAAGAGATCCGAGGGGGCGTGTCATCTCGGTAGCATTTTTCGGTTTGGTAAAACCAGGACGCACTTACGTATCCGGTAATGATGATGCTGAGGAAGCGGATTGGTATCCCGCGGACAACTTGCCTGATTTGGCCTTTGATCATTTGCGTATCGTTGAAACCGCTATAGCTAAACTGAGTGACCGCATGCGTCGCCAGCCACTGGCTTTTGAGCTATTGCCAAGCAAGTTTCCTTTTTCTGATTTAGAGAAAGTCTATAAATCGCTTTGGCAAAGGCCGCTCGATCGACGGAATTTTAAAAAGAAGATTATTTCTCTGGGCATACTGGAGGAGCAGCCCGAGCAGATAGTCAAGGGAAGGGGGCGTCCAGCAAATTTATTTAAGTTCAATAAAACCAGATATTTTGAACTAAAAGAGTCTGGCTGGCAATTTGAGGTTTGAAATCGTTCTTAGTCAACTAGACTACAATACAGACCGTAAAAAAGGCGGAATTTTATACAATATTATATGGCAGATAGGTCAAAACGAGTTTTAGTCATAGAAGATGACAAAAGCATAGCTGAGTTAATTCTCATACATCTGAATGACCTACACTGTGAGGTGGTTTGGAAAAGTGATGGACGCGAGGGCTTGAAAGAGGGAATTGAAGGCGTATATGATCTAATTGTATTAGATCTCATGTTGCCTGGAATGAATGGTTTGGAGATTAGCAAAAGTCTGCGTGGAGAAAAAGTGAGGACGCCCATACTAATGCTTACATCGAAATCGGAAGAGATCGATAAAGTTTTGGGCCTAGAAAGTGGTGCGGACGATTATATGACCAAGCCATTTAGTGTGAGAGAGTTTGTGGCCAGAGTGAAAGCAATCTTCCGTAGAATTGAACTGGATAACGTAGAAGCTTCTGCCGGAGTTGAAGCTCAAATAAGAGTTGATGAAATGGTCTTAGAAGTGGACAAGAGAAAGTTAACAATGGGGGATAACAGAATAGAGTTAACTCCAAAGGAATTTGATCTCTTGTCTTTGTTGGCGCAGAACCCAGGAGTTACTTATAGTAGAGAAAGAATATTAAACCTTATATGGGGTTTTGAGTTTAAAGGTTTCGAGCATACTGTCAATAGTCACATAAACCGCTTACGAGCAAAGATGGAAGTTGACATGTCGAAACCTAAATTTATACTTACAACCTGGGGGGTAGGGTATCGTTTTAATGATGAACTGTAGCATATGAAAAGCACAAAATTATTTTGGCAAATGGCGAGCCTTCTGCTCGTTATGATGCTTTCGATTGTATGTCTTATCTCGTACATATCCATAAAGTGTTCTATGGAATATGGCCAGGAGGTGAATCAAAGCCTTAATGAGAACCTTGCTCAAAACATTGTTAATGAAATTGGGTCAACAATTAAGGGGGGCAACATTAATCAAGATTGGTTGGATGACATCTTCGAATCAATCACCAACGTAAATCCAAATATTGACATTTACTTAACCGATTTAAAGGGGAATATTGTTTCGGCGTCTACTTCAGAAGAACCAATAGTTACAAATCAAATTGAAATAGCCCCGATAGTAGATTTCGTTGAGAACCCGCTAATGGGTTGCGTTACTGGTACTAATCCTAGAAATGGAGTTAAGTGTAAAATATTTTCGGCTGCACCGGTTATGGAAGGAAACAAACAAACTGGTTATGCCTATGTTATTTTGGGTGGGCAGGAAACCGACTCTGTAATGGCGCACATCAAAGAGAGTTATATACTACAAGTAGGAGCGAGAAACATGCTGCTATCTATGGCTGCTGCTCTTGTGTTGGGCCTTTTAGGTTTTTGGTTTTTGACAAATAAGTTTAAAGTCATTTTAGAGTCAATGCGCAGGTTCAAAGAAGGGGACTTAGACACGCGTATTAATTTGAACGACCGCAGTGAGATGAAAGAGGTGGCAGAAACCTTCAATGATATGGCGGATACCATACAGCATAATTTCGAAGAACTAAAAGGGGTTGAACGTTTACGTAGGGAGTTAATCGCAAATGTGTCTCACGATTTGCGCACACCGATAGCATCAATTCAAGGGTTTTTGGAAACGATGATTTTGAAAAAGGACGAACTGAGTGATGAGAAAAAAAATCAATACACGCAAATCGCCTTAGATAACACGGAGAGACTTAACAAGTTGGTTGATGACCTTTTTGAGTTATCTCGATTAGAAGCGAGAGAAAGATCCTTGGTTTTGGAACCGCTTTCAATGGGTGAGCTGGTTCACGATATAGCGAACAAGTACCGACTGATTGCCAGAAATAAAGGAATAAGCGTAAACACAATTTTAAGCAAGTCGCTTCCTTTAGTGAAAGCAGATATTGAATTGATCGATAGAGTTCTGCAAAACATCATTGATAATGCGATCAAATTCTGTAGACAGGGTGATGTTATAAATATTGAGCTGAATCAGAAAGACCAATCGGTCGAAGTAAGGGTAGTGGATACTGGAGTTGGAATTGACAAAAAAGAGCTTCCGCATATTTTTAATCGCTATCAGAAAGGAAATCGCGCTGAAAACGGACAGGGAGCCGGTTTGGGTTTAGCCATTGCTAAAAAAATAGTAGAATTGCACGACTCAAGCATAAGTGTAGATAGCGAACTCAATAAGGGTACAGCTTTCACCTTTGAGCTCCCACTTTACCAAGTGGCCTAAGCAAAAAGGAATATTTACACGCTAGCTTCGCTACAAAATGAGTTCGATTGAACCTAAATCGACCAGAAATTTAGGTTTTTTAACACTTTTGAGGCTCTCACATAGAAAAGGTACCAACTTGTTATAATTCCGTGATACTTATCACTGAGATTTGGAATGAACAAAATCCAATATTATGCAAGCAGTTAAAGATCCCCCAGTATTATTTCAGGTACCGTTATTCAAGGATTTGTCGGTAATGGAAAAAGAAGCACTCTTTTTGGAGACTTCGGAAGCGAAGTTCAAGAAAGGTGAGTTTATCATTTTTCCAGGGAAGGAAATTACTCACCTTAACGTTTTGGTTAGTGGTGTTGTAAAAACCGGAGTCTACGACGAAGAAGGCAAGGAGGTGATTCAATCAATTGTTTACCCAGAAAAACTTTTTGGCGAACTGGCACTTATCAGTGCAGAAGAGTCTAAAGAGTTTGCTCAGGCATTAACAACTGAAGTAACCGTCCTTCAAATTCCTTTGGCGACTGTACGTGAGATGGTATTAAAAAATTCGGCTTCAAGTTTCAAATACATTGAGCTTGTTTCCGCTAGATTGAAGCGTGCTGAAAAGCGTCTCCAGTCTATGGTCTTTCAAAATGCAAGAGGTAGAATTGTCGACTTTATTAAAGACCTGGCAGAAACTACCGGCAAGAAAATTGGTTATGAAACTTTAATTCACAATTACCTAACACACATGGAAATTGCGAATTTAACAGCTACGTCTCGTCAAACGGTAACAACCGTTTTGAACGATCTTAGAGCTAAGAATCAAATTTATTTTGATCGTCGTAGAATTTTAATCAGAGACCTAGCTACACTAGCTTAGGTTAACAGAATTGAACACCGCTATGTAGTGGCAGGCACTGCCTGCCATTACAAAGAGGTGCCAAATGGCGTGGTGGTATTTATACTTTTTCCATAAGTAGAAAACAACGCCAGTGCTGTAAAAAGCCGCTCCCACCAAAATCCACATCAAACATATTGCGGGAAAACTTTCAATCACCTGATTGATAAAAAGAATGGCCGTCCAGCCCATTGCAACATAACCCAAGGTCGCGAGCGCATTGTACCGACCAACGGCAACAAGTTTGAAAATCGTACCAACACCAGCTGCTATCCAAACAATCCAAAGTATCATACTGCCACTAGCGTTCTGCAAATAGTTCAGGATAAATGGCGTGTACGTGCCGGCAATAAGAAAGTAGATCGATATGTGATCGAACTTCCTAAACCTGTGTTTCAGCTTTGGCTCTTGAAAAAGATGGTACAAAGTGGAGGATAGGTAGACCATAAACATTGATACAGCGAAGATGCTTACGCCCGTCACGAGCAAGGAATTGCTCTTTTCAATGGCTAGATAAAGTAGGTAGGGCATACCAATTATAGTAAAAATCAGACCCAAGCCATGGGTGACCACGTTTGCGATTTCACGATCGTTCTTTAAAAAAGACCGAAAAGGTTGATTAATATTTTCTTTATGGGGTGATTTCACGAATATCTTTACGAAGATAGTTGAAAGCAATGCTTTCCTTGGCAGTTTAAACCCAATCTTATGCGGATGTTTTGGCTCTTCCTTAAAGTTCTTTTGTTTTTGGCTCTTTGTGTCGCTTTGGTGCTTGGGGGCTTTATCGCATACGCGACAGCTACCAACTATAGCCCAGACGAAAAAGAACATTTGAAACCTTCAGGTCCAGCCGGTGTTGCTGTAGTTCCCGTGGGACAAGCTCTGAATGTTTTGATCTGGAATATCGGCTATTGCGGTCTCGGAAAAGAAGTTGACTTCTTCTACGACGGCGGTGAGAATGTTATTACTCCTGAGAACTATGTCAAGAAAAATATTGAAGGACTTAAAAATGTTTCGACAGCCTATAAAGAAGCAGACTTCATTCTGTACCAAGAAGTCGACATTAACTCCAAGAGAAGCCACTTCAGCAATCAAAGAACAGTAATTGAAAGTGCCTGTTCGGGGCACAATAACACACTCGCATTAAACTATAAGGTAAAGCACATTCCTATTCCATTTACCGAACCAATGGGCAAGGTAGAAAGCGGATTGCTTTCGCTTAGCAAATACCAGTCAACCGAAAACACCCGCTATCAGTTTCCGGGCAACTTCGCTTGGCCGAAAAGCATGTTCTTTTTAGACCGTTGCTTTTTACTACAACGTTTCAAAACCGCGAATGGCAAGGAGTTGCTTATGATTAATACTCACAACTCTGCTTACGACAAGGGTGGTTTGAAAAAACGCCAAATGGAATATCTCCGCGAACTACTTAAAGAAGAGTACGCAAAAGGCAATTACGTTATTGTGGGTGGCGATTGGAATCAAACAGCCCCGGGTTTTGACAATAACAAGTTTGCAAAACCCAATGGCCAAGACGTAGTGCCACAGATCCCAATAGATGCCGATTACATTCCTGGTTGGCAATGGGCCTTCGATGAAAACGTTCCTACAAACCGCAAAACCTCAAGCCCCTACAACGCGGCCACAACCTTTACCACCGTTATTGATTTCTATTTCGCCTCACCAAACATAGATGTGCAGGCCGTGGCGGGCGTCGATATCGGCTTCGATTATTCCGACCATCAGCCGGTCAAAATGCGCTTCAGCTTAAAGTAATAATGCAAAGCTTCTGGGAGATAAAAAGTTTCCAGCGCTTCGACTATATCGTTGTTGGTGGAGGCATTGTTGGCCTATCAGTCGCGGCCTCATTAAAAGAACAGTCAAAAGATTGTTCGGTTTTAGTAATTGATCAAGGGCTGTTCCCAACAGGCGCCAGTGTTAAAAACGCCGGCTTCGCTTGTTTTGGTAGCCTAAGCGAAATCTTAGACGACCTCGAAACAATGAGCCCAGACGAAGTACTCCAACTAGTAAGAAATCGCTACGAAGGTTTGCAAAAACTAATACATCGATTGGGTGTAGAATCACTCGGTTACTTTGAATACGGAGGTTTCGATCTCTTGTCGGAAGAAAATAAACATTGCTTAGATCGACTTGATGAAGTAAATCAACTCCTACACCCCTTGTTCGGACGAAACGTTTTTCTACAACAAGACGCGGTTATCAGTAACTATGGTTTTGCGAAAACAACATTCAAGCACGCGGTATGCAATCCCCTAGAAGGACAAATTGACTCAGGCAAAATGATGACGGGACTCATTGAATATATCGGAACATTAGGAGTGCATCGAATAAGCAACACAAAAGTCGAAGGGTTTAAAGAAGAGAAAAATGAAGTTCAGATAAAACTGAAAAACAGCAATCAAGCGCTCTTCGCAGATAAAATAGCCATCTGTACTAATGCCTTTGCAAAAACCTTAATGCCCGAACTAAAATTGAATCCAGGACGAGGACAAGTTTTGGTCACCGAGCCCATAGCGGGACTTAACATTAAAGGCTGTTTTCATATCGATAAAGGCTACTACTATTTCAGAAACATCGGGAATAGGATAATTTTCGGTGGAGGACGAAACTTGGATATTGAAGGGGAGCAAACCACAACAGAAGGCCTAAATCTGAAAATAATGGCAGAGCTTGATAATAGGCTTAAGAATGATATTCTACCGAATACTCCTCATAAAATTGACTATCGCTGGTCCGGAATTATGGCCTTTGGCAACGACAAACGCCCTGTGTGTCAACGGTTTAGCGATCGAGTCTACGCGGCTGTACGATTAGGTGGCATGGGAGTGGCTCTTGGAAGCAAACTAGGCACAGATTTGGCTCTACAAATGCTAGAATTATAAAACCCGTAAATATGATAAGAGTAGCAATTCTCGCAATGTTCCTCATAAGCTCATCTCTCCAGGCTCAGATATTTTTTGACCTAGGACTCAAAGGAGGCTATGGAGGAAACCTAGTGCTAAATTCCAATGTATTCGACGATTCGGAGCTGGTACACAAATTTTCATCAGCTTACACCGTGGGCGGAAAGCTTGGCCTGAACTTTACAGTTGAAAGTGCCTTAACTTTTGAAGCCTTGTACAGTGGTTTTAACCAGAAATACGATTTCAGAACACTCGACGATATCGGTTCGACCAATTCAGGATTGAGAGAACTAGACTACAATTCCATAGACTTTGCAATCCTCTATCGCAAAACGGGTAGAGGTCAGTACGTCGAAATTGGAGGGGAATATTCAATATTAAACAACGCCAATTTCACCGACTCAGTTAGTATGAACACGGTTGACATTATTGATACCGTTGAAAAAAATCGCTTGAGAGGAGTACTCGGATTCGGTTCAAATATTTTAGGCGGCAACTTGACTTTGGTAAGTCTTGGCTTGCGCATTAAGTACGATATCACAGACTTTTTCCAAGAGCAACTTAACGGTGCAGATATCGTTTATGGAAAAGTGTACGACGAGTACAAAAGCAGCAACCCGATTTCAGCAATGTTGGTTCTGGAAATAAATCAAGGCATCGGATATTTTGCACAACGCTCTTGTCCGAAACGCGTGAAGTACTTTGACTACCAGTAACCGAACGCTTGAAATATTTTGGGCGTGACCAATAATTGGGCGTGTCCCAACAAAAAAAGCCTCGCGTTACACGCGGGGCTTTTTTTGTTGGGGCGGGCTTTCAGGGCTCGCTCTGTTCTGTTTTCTTCACGCAAAACACATCTAGCTCTAGGGAGCTAAGTGTTTGTGTTCGAAAACAACAGGAGCTCAAACAAACCCTTCTATCCCTCACGCGAGTTTATAGCACTAAAATCTTAATCTTTCTAAATCCACCAACGCAATCGTTCTGTACCTTTTTTAACCGCTCCGACTCTCAGTCGTCCACGTCCCCCAGCAAAAGCGCCGTGAAACTTAGTTAGGGTCAACCGAGTTAATACTTAACCAACTTCTCCTGAATACCATTCCCAATACGTAAAATGTAAACCCCAGCGGATAAACTCTCGGTATCTAATTGCTGGACTGCAGAAGTAATTCTTGTTTCATAAACCTTCGTTCCCTGACCAGAAAAAATACTAAGAGGCTCACCTATCTGATCAAGTCCCACTTCCAATGTAATGGAACCCGAACTAGGATTGGGGTATAAGCGACCACCAATTGCGTCCAGCTCATTCAAGCCCGAGATGAGCAAGGCTTCAACAGTAAAGTTTTCTGAGCAACCAGAAGCGACATCGCTTACAAGGACCTCATATACACCAAAACCGAACTCGCTCGCTTCTAAGTCGGAACCTGTAAAATCAATACTGACACCATCTAAAGACCAGGCGTATTCAAAAATTGAAGGGTCGTCGGTGTCAATTGTTATCGTGCCAATATTAAAATCGTATTCAAAACTAACATCCTGCGTCAAACCCTCCTGTCTAAACGAATCAAAAAATGCCTTACCACCAATTAATGCTGGTGCAACACAACCACCATGAGTTAATGCGCCACCGTTGGTAACCTGTATGTCACCCCCATTTTCGGTAAGCACCTCCAGCGCGAGCAAAGCGTTTTCAAAATCCACCTGCTCATCTTCCGTACAGTAAAACATATGAATAGGAGCTGTAGGCGACCAGTCAAAAACATCGTTATCACGGAGAGCTACTCTTAGTGGATGGTCCTGGTCATTAACAAAAGCTTCGAAAACATCTTCGCGAATCATTTCATTTGGTATAGCCGGCAACACCGCGTTAATTTCACCAAAGGTTTGCGTTCCATCGAAAAGGTCTAACAATAAAGTGTCGTATGGTGGAGCAAAAATGTCTGAAAGGTCTTGTGGTAAGAAGTCATAAATCTCTTGATAAGCCAAAACAACATAAGGCAGGTAGCCAGGAGAGTCATACGGAATATCATCAATTAGGTATTGAGTTTGAATTCCCGAAATGTCATATGGCCCCGACATAGGTGCAGAAGCAGTAACCGTTAAATCAGAGTTTGGATCTTCTTCTATCGCCTTATGGGTTGCCATACAGGCGTGGCCGCCTTGACTATAACCGAATAAGAAAAGTTGATCATTATAAAAGAAGCCCTCGCCATCTAAAAATTCTTTACACGCCGCTATCATGTCTATAGTAGCTGATGCTTGTGAGTCAGCGTGCACATACGGATGACGACCAGGACTATCACCTAGACCTAAATAATCTGGAAGCGAAACAATGTAACCAGACGAAGCCATACCAACACCTATCAAAGCCTCAGTTGATGAGTTTGATGGAACATCTGTGCGCCTTACGATAGTGCCGTGGTTGTAATTCGCTATCGGAAACGAGCAATCGTATCCAATCGGTACGGCAATAGCGCCACTGGCTATGGTTGCGTTGCCTAATGGGTCCATAGTGTTGTAAACCAATTTATAAAGCTCTACGTCGTAGTCAATGTTGAACTCGGGTGGTGATCCAATTTGACTTAGAATAAGCGTTATGTCAAACGTACCGAAAGTCCCTATTTGCTCCGATTCTAGTAAAACCTGACTTCTTGAGGAAAGAGACATTAGGAGAATGAGACAGAGAATTGTAGAAGCTTTTTTCATGCTATTAGTATTTGTTTAAAAATATCGAATTAACCCTGCCATGTCCGAATATTTAATCCAATTTTACGTTTTCTTACTAGATTGACCCAAATCAAAACACTACTAGTCAATATAATCCTGTTAATCTGCTGTACTGGGTCTCTACTTGGTCAGGATTGGGTGTCTGGTAAAGTCATTAACAATACAACAAAAGAGCCCTTATACGGCGTACATATCCTCAATTTTAGAAATTACGCCGGGACAGTTACTGACAAAGGCGGCTATTTCACTATGAAGGTGCTTCCTTCAGATACATTGGGATTTTCTATACTCGGATTCGAAAATGAACTTTTTGAAATTAATGAGGCCCATATTTTGGTTGGAGAATTGCGCGTATTTATGAGCGAGCGCGTTTACGAATTAGAAGATATTACCGTTTATCCTTGGCGTAATGAGAAGGAGTTCAAGGAACATTTCCTTAATCTAGAAACGCCGGATACCTCCAGCTATGTCGACTTGAATTTACCCGATGTGCCCGAAGTTCTCCCCAATCAGTTAGCGACCACCGGAGGGTTTGGTTATTCATTCGATGGGGTCTTCACAAAAATATACAAAGCGCTAAGCAAGAAAGAGCGACATCGAACCAAGTACTTGGCCATCATAAACGAAGTCGAGCGACAGAAAGCTTTGGACGAGCGATACAATGAAGAAGTGGTGTCTAGACTTTTGGGCATCGAGGATCATTTGTTCCTTTCTGATTTCATGGACTTTTGTCAGTTGAATCCTGAATTCATTGAGAACTCTCTCGACTATCAGTTTTATCTCGCAATTATTGATTGCTTTCACCATTATAATCGACAAAACAGCCGAGAGTAATGCCTAATTCATATTTTTGCGGAGTGGGATAAACCATACCTAAAATTATGAGAGCAGCAACTATTAGCATTCTATTTTTTCTTATCGCAATAACACTTAGTGCGCAGGATACCGCCGCATTAACGAGCGATGGCACTTCAGTTTCAATTGACTTTTCTGGATATACTGGGACGGGTATAGCTCCTAATCCTACTGGCGGAGAATTAAATTCAAACAATTGGTCGGTACTTGGCATGTCAGACGGCAACGTTGATTTTGGAGAGACCAATTCAATGGGTGATTTCGAAGGTCAAACAGATGGAACAGGAACCACGGGTGGTGGACTTTATGCTCAAAGTAATGGAGGTAACACCTCCCTATGGGTTCAGCCTACTGGTGCAGACTTTACCCCTGGAGCACTCGTTTTAAGGCTTAATAATGCAACAGGAGCAACAGTAACCGCAATCAACTTAGACTACGTTATACGGGTTCTTAACGACGGAGAAAGATCAAATAGTTTCAACCTCGCTTACTCTTCAGACGGGATAGAGTTTTTTCCAGCTCCACAATTGGATTTCGCTTCTGAAGAAGCGCCAGATGGCTCACTGCAATCATTTAACAGATTTATAGCGATCACCGATTTTAATTTGCCCGCAGGGGCTGACTTCTTTTTGCAATGGACCAGTGATGATCTGGGCGTAATGGGTTCTAGAGATGAGTTCGGATTAGACGACATCTTAGTTACGCCATTTACTGGAACGCCTACTCCCACAGTTAATTTTGAAAGTGCTGCGGTTGAAGTCGATGAAGGAGTAGGGCAATTTATGTTGGAGGTTTCTGCCTCTGAAGCGATAAGTTGTGATTTTAATATTTCTGTTGACCCCAGCTCTACTGCTCAAGCGGGCATTGATTTTATGTCCAGTGTTGAGGGCGACTATAGCTTTAACAACCAAGAATCATTGACCATTCCAATTTCAATCATCAATGATTTAGTAGCAGAGGGCGATGAGACCATAGTGTTAAATCTTGAATTTGTATCTGGAGATTGCTCTGTCGGTGGGGGCAGCCAATTGGTTATTACGCTTACAGATAATGATAGTGGTACGGCCAACAGCTTTACCATAGCCGAAGTAACGCAAACCAATCCTGACGGAAACTATCTGTTCGAGGGGCAAACGGTAGAAGTTACAGGTACGGTGTATGGAATTAATCTTCGACCCGAAACCGGTGGTCCCAATGATGGCTTGCTCTTTACTATTAATGATGGAACTGGTGGCGTAGCTATTTTTAGTTTGTTAGAAGAATTTGGCTACACCGTTCAGGAAGGGGACATCGTTCGCGTCGTTGGAGAGGTCGATAACTTTTTGGGTCTTGGTGAAATCCTACCATCGGTTGTTGAATTGATAAGTACTGGAAACCCCCTACCACCAGCACTAGACGTATTAGAGTTAAATGAAGAAACGGAATCAGAACTAATTCGTTTGGATTTCGTTGAGATCGTTGACCCAAGTCAATGGCAATCTGGTGGATCTGATTTTACTGTTGATCTAACCAATGGAATAGACACCTATCAAATGTTCATCGATAATCAAGTCGATTTATTTAACACCGACCCAATTGATGGCTTGTTTAACGTTACGGGTATTGGTGGCCAGTTCGACCCAAGTGCACCTTTTACTGAAGGTTACACAATCGCGCCAAGATCCATTTCAGATATTGAGTTGATCGGAGTTTCGGCAACAACAGTTTCATTCGAAACTGGAGGAATTGAAGTAAACGAATCCGACGCACCTCTGGATCAAACTTTAAGCATTGTACTGAGCGAAGCTGTTCCAAACGACTGCGTTTTCAATGTTGTAGTTCACCCAAGCACAACAGCTTCTATTGGAACAGACTTCAATTTGCTAGATGAGGAAATCACCATTCCTGCGAACGAGCTTAGTGTAGAATATGTAGTTAGCATAATGCCCGATGAGGAGTTTGAACAAACAGAATCTATTTGGCTTTCATTGGGCGCGGTAAGTGGAAACTGTCAGCCAAGTATTCCGGCTTTCAAACGTATCAGTATTTTGGATGACGATGAGCCTCAAATTCCAGATGTCGTTTCCGTCGGATCGCTTTCCGCAAACGATGCCGATGGAGTGCCATTGGCAAACGGTTTTGAAGTATCAATTGAGGGTACTGCGTATGGAACGAATCTGCGCCCCGAAGGACTTCAGTTTACTATAATTGATAATTCTGGAGGGATGGGCGTTTTCAATACAGATCAAAATTTAGGTTACACAGTTGTCGAAGGCGACTTATTAAGAGTTGTTGGAGTCGTTGGACACTTTAGTGGTCTAACTCAAATAAGTGCCACTTCAATAGAGGTTATAGATGAAAACCAGCCTTTGGTAGGGGCAAGTGTTGTTACCGAACTCAATGAAGATTCGGAGTCGGAGTTTGTGAGTCTTGGTTGTGTTACGCTTTCTTCACCAGAACAATGGAATGGACAAGGGACCGGTTTTAATGTAGACGTAACGGACGGAGTAAGCGAATGGGTTGTACGTGTTGATGCAGATATTGATTTGTTTTCCAGTCCGGCACCTACTGGAAACTTTTTGGTTTCCGGTATAGGCGGCCAGTTTGATTCTTCTGCACCATTTGATTCTGGGTACCAATTGCTTCCTCGCTATGCGGCTGATATAGACGAAGGTTTCTGTCCCGACGATATGATGATGGGTACCGGCATTGCTGATTTTAATGCAGCTGGAATAAGCCTTTTCCCAAATCCTGCCTCAGACCTAATTCAAATCCGAGCTTCAGAACAAATCCAATCACTGAGCATGTTAAATGTTCTTGGACAAGAGAAATTAAGCGTAAGACCCGGCTCTGAACAAGCAATT
This sequence comes from uncultured Chitinophagales bacterium, assembly GCA_964654535.1. GTDB lineage: Bacteria > Bacteroidota > Bacteroidia > Chitinophagales > UBA2359 > CAZZIZ01. Next base: position 18,467 of record CAZZIZ010000012.1, on the reverse strand, counting down.
ATAAGCCTAGAAGATTTGGCTAGTGGAACTTATTTAGTTTTACTGAGAACGGAAACGGGTATTTTTCAAACCAAGTTTGTTAAACAGTAAGAAGGTTCTAGTTTAAAATTCTATACTATTGGATTGCTCAAAGATGTTGGGAGACATTTCGAGTGACCACCCCATACTTTCAATAACTAGATGCATTTGGTCCAGTGATTCTAATACCTTTTCCTGAGCCTCAATCATTAGGTCGCCTTCGTCCACACGAGTTTTAATGGCCTCTACCGCTTGTTTGTTCATTTGGTTTAGCTCAGCAGGTGTAAACTTGTGAAAGTCGCTGTCTTGAATGTCATAAAAGCGAACGTCAGGAATTATTTCGAGTTCGGGGTCGGGTAGTGCGCTAATGTACACAGTGCGATTTTGTTCATCAAGTTCATAGGACATAAGCGAGAGGTCGTAACCCACCAGGACTTTTGCATCCACCAATAGAATTGCCTTTTTTTCAAACTCAAAGAAATCGTAGAAGTAAGACTTTTTGTCCCTATGACTCATCACCTCAGAGAAGTGACCTTCGGCAACCATTAGTTTGCTTATTCTATCTATACTTTTCGTAATGATTGAAGATTCCTGAACCACTACATGCGAGCCTCCGCCGCGCGGAACCAGCAGTGTAATTATTACGCCAAGGAGTAATCCGATTGCGGCTATTAGGACCCTGTTCATTTGACCAATATAAATTAAAAAAGGTGCCGCGCCAGGCACCTCCTTGCGCGAAAAGCGCATCATCTATTGAGGTAAGTAATTCTCTATTATGATGTTTTCTAAATCCGACTAGTAGATTAATGCGTAATCCGTTAGGTATTCGCAAGAATCTGACTCTGTAGTTGGACTATATTCTTTTATTTGTTTAAGCCATTTACGAGCTCTACGTATTGCTGCCTTTTTTTCAGTGTTGGCCAGAATTGCATTCGCAGCTCTTTCCATAAGGTTTATAGAAACGTAGTAGTTGCTCTTAAACTTCTTGTCTACCTTCCGAGCATATTTTACCCAGTCTCCAGTAGCCATACTATAAAGCGCCTCCATTTGGAAGCTTAAGTTTTTATGATCTTTCAGGCCTATCTTTTTCATTAGACGCACTGAACGCTTAACTCCCCTGTAACTTTTGTCACTTACAGATTTTACAACCGCATTTTTCAAGCCAATAGTTATTTGCTGATCAATGTATTCTTGGGTTCCAGTAACGCGATACAGTTCTATGTCTCTCGCTATGTTAGTTATGCTTGATTCGTTTATTCTATTAGGTAGTTCTATTGCGAAGTTTTCTAAAACAGGATTTTTGTTAACAGGAGCTTTTATGTTTCCAGCGTGACGACTAACCATTCTTTCATTTCTCTCGTTGACTATGCGCTCAGAGGGCGTCTCAGTAATTGCCGCAAGTATTAACTCATTGTCGTAGGGAACATAGTTTTCATAAGACTTTGTTTCAAACAAGCTCAAAGCGTTGCTACCGAGCGTCATTACCTCATCAACACCAGCGCTTCCTTTACTTCTCGTAATTACATTGCCTCGCGGATCTATAAACAACAAATCGGGAAGTGCTTTTATATCATAAAGAAACTGGAGCAGTTTTCCTTCTTCCGATTGTATGTCAACCTTATAGCTAATGAAATGTTGGTTGAAAAATGCAGATACACCGCTATCGGTGAAAACGAGTTCGTCCATCATTCTACAGGGCATACAATAATCTGCATAGCCATCTAGAAATATGGGCTTGTTCATCGTTAAAGACATCTCAACAATTTCATCCCATCCTATGGTTTCAAAATTTACTGAGCTTTCCGAATCAGCAGCTTTAAGGGGCACAATTAGGAGCAAACACAGTGCAAGGGTTATAAGACGATTCATACTGGCGTTTTTTGTCAGTACCTGTAAAACAAGAATGCTGCCAATTTCCGGCATAAAGCGCCGATAACGAGCTGAGCTTGCGTAAAATGCTGATTGTCAGCAAAATAGATTCTGGTTGCCTCCATTTATTCTTCAAGATGTTATCTTTATGTCGTGAAAACTTTAGTCCTTGTGAGACACGGAAAATCGAGTTGGGAACATCAAGATTTATCTGATAGAGAGCGTCCCCTGAAAAAGAGGGGGCATAAAGACGGGAAGCTAATTTTAGCCCAGCTACAAAAGTATACTTGGAAGAATCCAATTGCAATAAGCAGCCCAGCCAAAAGAGCTTATGATACCGCTACTATAATTTGCACTGGACTACAGCTGGAGCCAATAGTTGACGAGAGACTGTACTTCGATGGTGAGGATGCTATTGTGAATGCTATAATTGAACACGGGGAGATTGCGGATAGTGTTTTTTGTTTTGGACATCAACCGGACACAGCTTCGTTGTATTCTCAATTGAGCGGCAACTTCCTAGGTCACATTCCCACAACTGGCGTCGCCATAATTGATTTTGACATTAAGGACTGGTCGGATATTTTAAAGGTTAAGGGAAATTCGCGCGCATTATTGTTTCCAAAAATGTTTAAATGAAATTAGCAGCAATTGATATTGGGTCAAACGCTATCCGATTGATGATTACAAACGTGTTTGAAGAAGAGGGGCAAATTGAGTTTAAAAAAGAAACTTTGATACGTGTTCCCTTGCGTCTGGGCGAGGAAGCGTTTATTCACAAGAAAATTTCTGACAACAAGGTTCAGAATTTGGCGAAAGCCATGCACGCTTTTAAACTCCTTATGGACGTTTTTAATATCGAGGGATACCGCGCCTGTGCTACGTCTGCGATGAGAGAGGCCGCAAACGGACCAGCGGTTATAGAAAGTATAAGAGAGCAATGCGATTTGAATATTGAGGTTATTGATGGCATCGAAGAATCAAAATTGGTGTTTTCTGGTCTCGATGATTTTTTAGAGAATGAAGGCTTAGATAGTCCATTGATGAGCATTGATGTAGGTGGTGGAAGTACCGAAACACTCTTAATTATTAATAATAAAATTGCAGCGGCACATTCTTGGAAAATAGGTACACTGCGATTAAAGCACAATACTGTTCCACAAAGTGAGTGGGATGCAATGCGCGATTGGCTTGGAGAACTAAAGGAAAAACACGAAGCAATAGTCAGTATGGGTTCGGGTGGGAACATCAACAAAATCAGAAAAATGTACTTGCCCAACAATGAGCGCATGATGAAGTTGGACTCTCTAAGAAACGTACACGTACACTTGGCTGGATTTACCCACGAAGAGTTAGTGCTCGAATTAGAACTGAAACCTGATCGTGCTGATGTAATTGTTCCTGCTGCTAACATTTTTATTAATGCCATGACTTGGAGTGGCTCGGAAAGAATTTATGTGCCGAATCGTGGCCTGGCAGATGGTATAGTGCGCGATTTGTATAGACGAAGATTAGGCTAGAAGCACGAGGGATAGTAGGGATGTGACCGCAGGGAGCAGTGCTATTGTTGGCTTGAACCAGATTTCTTACCGCCTTAGCGGTAGAAGAAATGTGCGTGAAAAGCCCCCAATAGTACCGAAGCAAAGCGGAGTCCCGGATAGCCCGACCCGGAAAAAGCTTCCCGGCTTGCCGGGAGAAGCTTTTGTAGGGACGTGCCCATATCCAAGAAGGAAACAATTCCTGTGTTACCTTTGCATAAAATGGCCACTGAGCGAGATATCGAACTGGAACACGAATGGCAGCGCTTGCTTTATCGGATAAAACCAAAGTTGAAAAAGAAGCCAACGCTACAGAGCTTACTTTTTTTAATTGGGCTGCAGGAGTTTGGTGACCTGCACCGAACTTATTCCAAAGAGGAGAAGCAAGATTTGATGCACATAGCGGTTTGCAAGGTCTTATCACTGGGCGGATACTTTAAGTTTATCGGCAAGGATGAAGATGGATGGCCGCATTACGAGCGCACGGAACAAGCGCAACCCGAAGGCTTAGGAGAACAAGAAGAATTATTAAAAAAACAGATCCTTGTCTATTTTGAGGACTTATAAAACGACTATGAAAAAATTATTATTACTACTTACGATAGCGGCTCTAACTTTTGCTGGCTGTGGTGAAAAGGAAACTACAGCTGTAATCTCTACTAACTTGGGCGATATTACGGTAAAGCTTTATGACGCAACGCCTCAGCACCGCGACAACTTTGTTAAGCTGGCCAATGAAGGTTATTACGACGGTACACTTTTTCATCGAGTGATAAAAGACTTTATGATTCAAGGTGGTGATCCAGATTCAAAAACAGCGACGCCGGGACAACAGTTGGGCGGTGGCGGACCCGGATACACTATCCCTGCAGAATTTGTAAGTGAACTGTTTCATAAAAAAGGCGCTTTGGCAGCCGCACGTCGAGGCGCAGGTAACCCTGAAAAAGCGTCTTCGGGTTGTCAGTTTTATATCGTTACGGGAAAAAAAGCCACTGATGCGGAGCTGGATCGTATGCCCAATATGACTCCTGAACGTCGCGCTGCGTATAAAGAAATCGGCGGAACGCCATTTCTAGATGATAATTATACGGTGTTTGGTGAAGTTGTTTCTGGTTTGGATATCGTGGACAAAATTGGCGTGGTTCAAACGCGTCCCGGTGATCGTCCGATGGAAGATGTTAAAATGACAATTAAGATTAATAATTAATTGTCTCACTGGGTTTTCCCTTTAATTTTTTTAGCAGGATTACTTTCCGGTGTCATTAACACCTTAGCGGGCAACGGCTCACTAGTTTCATTGGCCATGCTATCTTCTTTAGGTCTACCTAGCAATGTTGCTAATGGTACCAACCGCTTGGGCGTTTTGGTGCAAAGTGTAATTGGTACCTGGACCTTTCAAAACAGCGATAAAAAAGTTGAATGGCGAAAAAGTGGCTCAATAATTATTGCCACAATTATCGGAGCTATTATTGGGAGTCGAGTCGCGGTTGTGGTAAACGAGCAAGTACTTGACTTGTTTCTTGGGCTAATGATGGTGATTATGTTTTTCGTGATCTTGCTCAATCCAGGTGGCGCGCTCTCGCGCGAGAAAAGTGTCGAACGAAATTCGCTTTGGTTGTTGCCCGTATTTTTTGCAATTGGTTTTTACGGTGGTTTTATTCAAGCCGGGGTCGGTATATTTTTAATTATGGGTTTGGTAGTCATTGCCGGGAAAGACTTAGTTAAGTCGAGCGGAATAAAACTGATTATTGTTTTGGCTTATACCATTCCTGTTTTGGCCATATTTGTTTTTTATGAACAGGTTAACTGGTTATATGGTGCTTGGCTCGCAGGCGGCCAAGCTGTAGGAGCAAGAATATCTGCGAAGTTTGCAGTGAATAAGCCCTCAGCAAGGTTTTGGATAAGACGACTATTATTGGTCATTGTGTCTATAGCGGCAGTACGATTTATTTATTTGGCTTTGAATCATTGATATGGATGTCTGTATTGATATAGGAAATACTCGTGCTAAAATTGCCGAATTCAAAAAAGGTAAGTTGAAAGACCTGACCTATAGAAATGACGTTTCTGGGACTTGGCTGGGCAACTATGTACGCAAGAAAGGCGTTAATCGTTTGATACTCTCTACTACTCGGTCTGTTTCGAAAACCCAACGGGCAGTTTTGGATCGAAATGAGGACCATTACCTTTTGAATCACGATTTACCTATCCCAATAAAGCTGAAATACGACACACCAAATACTCTAGGCAGGGATCGGATTGCGGCGGCAGTAGGAGCGCAGGCGGCTTTTCCTAAGCGTAACTGCTTAATTATTGACGCTGGAACTTGCATTACTGCTGATATCTTGGATGCTAACGGCAATTATTTAGGCGGCAGCATAGCCCCTGGTTTAAACATGCGTCTAGAGGCAATGAATCATTTTACCACCGCATTACCACTGATAAAGAGGAAGCCATTCAACAAATTATTAGGTAAAAGCACCGAAGAGTCACTATTGGCGGGGTCTATGGGTGCCGCTTTGAGGGAGATAGATGGATTTATAAATCATTACCATAGTAAATATGCTGACCTGCAAGTTTTAGTCACTGGTGGGGATACTGACTACTTTGATAAGTACCTTGAAAATGAGATATTTGCCGACCCCAATTTGGTACTAAAGGGGCTTTACAACATCCTTGAATTTAATGCGAAATAGCACCTTATTTTATATCGGTTTCTTTTTGATGGCGACCCAGCTGCTGTCTGCGCAAACTTCTGATCCGGATCAATTTATTGATCGTCGCAATTCTCCATACTCTGTTTATGGATTGGGAGATTTGTTTGATCAAGGATTTGCACACAGTCGCGGTTCGGCAAACATTACTAGTGCCTTTAAATCTCCTTTTAACGTAAATCCTCAGAACCCTGCCTCCTATGGCGATTTCATAATTACCAATTTGGAATTGGGTTTTCACTTTAACGGCTTTGAGCTAAGCACAACCTCGGAAACATTGAGCGCATCTGACGCTAATATTTCTTATTTGGCGATGGGTTTTCCAATAGCAAAAAACTTGGGTTTTGCTATTGGAGTGTTACCTATCTCTAGAGTTTCCTATTCAATTTTCGAAGACAGCGAAACACCTTTAGGACTTAACCGAACATTGTTTTCTGGAGACGGAGATGTTTACCGAACTTTCTATGGGCTGGGCTATTCCTACGGCAATAGACGCTACAGCGTTTCTGCGGGCTTTAACTACAATTTTATTTTTGGAAATGTTGATCGCACTATAGATAGTTTCTTACCAGAAGAGACCAACTTCCTGCGAACGAGAAATAGAGATGAGCGCTCTTATCGCGGAGGCCATTTCCAATACGGGTTTCAATTTTTAGTAAGACCCAAAGCAGATGCCAATACAATTATTGTTGGTGGAGTCTCTGGCGATATAGCACCTTCATTAGATGTTGAGCTTACCGATTTTTGGGAACGAACAGCCGGTGGAGGATTGGTAATAGAAACACAACAGACATCTTCCGAAAACGAAATAGATCTTCCCGGAAGAATCACTTTTGGATTGGCTATACAGAATTCAAATATTTGGGCGTTGGGTGTAGAAATTGAAAGGTCTACTTGGACCAATTTTACCGGTTTTAGGCTGGAAAACGATTTCCGTGATCTGACGAGATATTCAATGGGCTTTATGATAACCCCAGATGTGAAGGCATTTAATAACTATTTAAAGACTATTCAATACAGAGCTGGCGTTTACTATAATACTGGCTTTTTAACCGTTAGTGACACAGAAATCACGGAGCTAGGGTTTACCTTTGGATTTGGCTTGCCGGTGAGACGAAGTAACGCCAGACTTCCTAATTATTCCCGTTTAAACCTTTCATTTGATATCGGTCAAAGAGGTACCACTGATAATGGGCTTATACAAGAAAATTTCATAAAAGCTACTTTTGGAATCACATTGAATGACAGGTGGTTCGTTCAAAAGAAGTATGACTAAAGATTAGAAATAATGAGAATAATGAATTTCATCCCAAGACTTTTCGTTGTGCTCGTCCTCTTAATGGGCGTAGCCGAAGTGGGTGTTTTTGCCCAAAAGAAGTCAAAGAAAAAGAAAAAAGGAAAAAAAGAGATGGTCGAAGAGGTGGTTGAAGAAGCACCGAAAGTGGTCATTGATACAGGACCTTGTTCCACGACTGGCCCAGATTTGGAAAAATCTAAAATCAACACATCTCTTTATCGTGAGCACTACAAGCAAAAGAATTATTCTGATGCACTTCCGAACTGGCGTTACGTTTTTAATAACGCACCAGGTTTGCGTAAAAAGGTTTTCACCGATGGAGAAAAGATGTTTCTTACAATGCTGAAAGAAGCGACTGATGAGAACATGAAAAACGCTTACTACGACACACTTATGATTATCTACGATAAGCGTGCTGAATGTTGGGGAGAAGCTGGGTACATTGAAGGAAAGAAAGCGCTAATCGAGTGGGTGTATAGAGATGACCGGGAGAAAGCCTATGGTCTTATGCAAAAGTCAATAGATATTGCCGATACCGATATTAGCTACTCTATCGTGGAGCCTTACTTAGGTGCTACAAAGAAAAAGTATGATGCCAAGGAAATTTCCATTGACGAGTTTAGCGACCGCTTTGAAACTATTGGAAGCATATGTGAGTACAACATGGAAAACAATGACAGCGAAAAAGCCAAAGGTAAGTTCACTAAGATTTGGGAAAAATGGTCACCAGTTAATGATGAGATATTGAATGTAAAAGTCTTTCAATCAATGTCAAATTGCGATGATGCAAAAGCATTCTACCAAAAGAAGATTGACGAAAACCCGAATGATGCCACGACTTATAAAAGACTACGTGGGGCAATGAAAAAGTTTGGTTGTAATTCATTCTCAAACCAGATGTACAAATCCGCGACGCAAAAATTGGCTGAGCTTGATCCTACGGCCAAGGTGTTTAAGGAAATTGCTCGTGAGTTTTACAACAATAAAGATTTCGCTAATGCAAGTGTTTACTTTGAAAAGGCCTTGGCGGCATCAACAGATAATAGTGCTAAGGCGGCCATTCATATGAACTTGGCTGGAATCCACTACAGAGACAAAAAGTTCTCCGATGCTAGAAAAGCTTGTTTAGAAGCTGCCTCTTTGCGTCCAGGTTGGGGTAAGCCATATATGCTTATCGGTACACTTTATGCCTCCAGTGGTAAATTGTGTGGCCCTGGTACAGGATGGGATAGCCAAGTAGTCGTTTGGGCAGCAATGGATATGTGGGCAAAAGCCAAAGAGGTTGACCCGGATTTAAAAAATGCTGCCAATGCGGAAATTGGAAAGTATCGTCAATACATTCCTTCAACTGCAGATGGGCACATGAAAGGAGTGGCGCAAGGATCGTCTTACAAGATTGATTGCTGGATAAATAGATCAACCACTGTACGATATCAGTAGTTTTCTCAAAAGAGTTTATAAGAAAGAGCACAGGACATCCTGTGCTCTTTTATTTTTGTGCTATGCGTAATTGCTTAATCCTTCTTACTTGCTTCCTTTTGACCTCCTGTGAGAACGATCTCCAGAAGGTCAATGAGCTGACCAAAGAATACGAGTCCGCCGTAGAGTTGGGAGAAGACATCGTTATGCTCTATAGCGAAATGGGAGTCGTCCGCGTTAAGATAGAAGGACAGCGATTGAAGCGGCACAAAACCGAAGACCCTTTCGTTGAGTTTCCAGAAGGTGTTAAGGTTACCTTTTACAATGAGAAGCACGAAGTAAACAGCGTTCTAACTGCCGACTACGCCATCCGTTACGAAAAGGAACAGCGAGCAGTTTTAAAAAGAAACGTAGTTTTAGTAAACGACCGAAAGGGAGAGCGACTCGAAACCGAAGAATTGCTTTGGAACGAAAAGGAGCAAACCATTTCTGGAGAACAACTAGTAACCATAACAACTCCGCGAGAAACGATTATTGGAACAGAAGGATTCGAGGCAGATCAAGATTTTAGTGAATACACCATTCGCGGAATTGTTGACAGCAAAGTTTTAATTCGAGACGACATAAAAGAAGACAAAAATTAGTGGACTGGACTACACTCATATTTCTTTTAGTAGCATTAGCCTTTAGCGCATTTTTCTCAGGCCTAGAGTTTGCATTTATTTCTGCGAACAAACTAGAGCTGGAGTTAATGAAAGAGAAGGGCGGCTGGTTAAATAAAACCATTTACAACTTCTACAAAAAGCCGGACTACTTCCTCGGTACTACCCTAATGGGTAACAATATAGCGCTGGTCATATACGGTATTCTTTTCGCCAAACTGGTCGACGTGCCCATAGCCAATGCTATAGGCATAGACCCAAGCAACTCCGCAATACTTTTCATCGACACCATTCTATCCACCATTATAGTGCTATTTCTCGGCGAGTATATGCCAAAGAACCTGCTGGGCATAAACCCCACAGGAGCTTTGCGCGTTTTCGCTATGCCCTTCCAAATTATTTATTGGTTGTTGAGTTTGCCGGTTATGCTGGTGGTTTGGCTCACCCGGTTTTTCCTAAATGTGTTTTTTGATTCTTCTGAATTAGAAAAGGAAGCTGTGTTTACCAAAGTAGATCTCAACGAGTTTGTAAAACAGTCCGCACAAAATGTAACCGAGGAAGACGAAATAGATACCGATATGTTTGAGCGGGCTCTAGAGTTGCCGCAAATAAAAATCCGCGAGTGCATGATTCCGCGAAACGAGATTGTCGGGATCGAACAAGGATACACGCTGGAAGATTTACGAAAGCGATATATCGAAACCGGTTTAAGTAGAATTTTAGTCTTCGACGATTCCTTGGATAAAATTATTGGCTACACACATCACCAAGACATCCTCAGGAAACGCAAAACCATGTACGATTTGGTTTTTATTCCCGAAACCATGCCCGCGCCCGATGCGCTTGACAAATTGATCAATGAAAAAAAGGGACTAGCTATTGTAATCGACGAGCATGGAGGAACCGCCGGTATGGTTACCGTTGAAGATATTTTGGAAGAAGTGTTTGGAGAAATTCAAGACGAGTTCGACGACGAGGATGCCCTGTTGGAGGAGCTTGTGGATGAAAACACCTACCGCCTCTCTGCCCGTATCGAGGTCGATTACCTCAATGAGAAGTACGACCTAGACCTACCATTTGGCGAGTACGAAACCATTGGCGGTATGGCCACCCATCATCTCGAGCGCATCCCTCGTCGGAACGAAGAAATCCAAATTGGCCGCTACCTGATTAAGGTGCTTTCAGCCGAAAAAGCCAAGATAGAGACCATAGAATTGGCCGTTCTTTCTGAAGAAGAGGAAGAAAACTAGTTTTATGGGCGTGCCCCATTCACTTCTGCGGCAAAGCCGCAAGTTCAGGGTCGGGCTTTCGGCCCTCGCTCTTATCTGCATTTAGCGCGCTTAGACCCTCTAGCTCTAGGAGCTAAGGTCTATGGCTTAAAAGCAAAAGGAGCTCAAACAAAGGCCTCTATCCCTCACGCGTCAAAGAGTCACTCTGTGCGAGATAAACGCCCCTTTCGGGGTAATATCAATTGATATTGTGCTTTTAAAGCACTTATTTTGCAGCACTTTTAAAAAGACTATAACAAGAATAGAAAAATGGCAGCAATAGGTCAAATACGTCGAAATGTAGGATGCTTAGTTTTCGTCATTGCTTTCGCAATAATGGGCTTTCTTTTAATGGATGTTATGTCTGGTCCAGGATCAATGGGTGGAGCTGAAATTCCAACCGTAGGTTCAGTAAATGGAGTAGATGTAAACTATAACGATTACCAGAGGAAAGTTCAATCTGCTTTAACCAACCTTCAAAGAAGCGGGCAAGAAGTAAGCGAGCAACAGCGACTTCAAATGAGAGAATCCACTTGGGATCAATATGTAAAAGATTTGCTCGCGGATAACGAAATGGAAGAACTAGGTATTAATGTATCTCTTGAGGAGCTTAAAGCATTAGTAACTTCTGAAAATGCGCATCCAGCAATTAAGAACGATCCAACATTTATGGATCCCAACACAGGAGCCTTTGACCCTGCGAGAGTGAGGCAATATATTTCTCAAACGCTGAGCAATTCTGAATTACCAGAAAACCAAACAGCTCAAGCGAGAAGTACTTGGAACACTTTCGAACAATATTTAAGACGCGATGCGCAAAAAACAAAATACCTGGACCTAGTTAAGAAGTCTATCTATGTTCCCAATTGGATGGGCGAATCAATCAATACCGATCAGAACAACAAAATTGATTTGAGTTATGTCCTTGTTCCTTATAATAAAGTTCCCGATTCAGATGTGCCTTTAACCAATCAAGATTTAAAGAGCTATTTGAATGACAATAAAGCAATCTACGAACAAGAAGCTTCACGCGATATAGAGTATGTAACATTTGCTGTTCGTCCTTCAGCAAAGGATACAGCCGACGTAATATCAAGTATGCATCAACTAGGTAAAGACTGGGCAAGTAGCGCAAGCGATTCTTTATTTATGCGCTTAAACTCTGAGACACCTTACACCGGCGCTTACCTAAGCGAAGCTGAGTTGGGAGCGGAAGTTGGAACGGACAGATCTTTGGGTTTAGTAAATTCCACTGCAGGCTTTATGGAAGGACCATTCTTGTACAATGGCTTTTATAAAATGATTAAGGTAGTTGATACCAGAATGGTAGCCGACTCAGTTGAGTGCCGACACATTTTGAAATCAATACCACAAGGAGGAAGTGAGGTTGCAGCCAGAAAGACGCTTGATAGCCTTATGGCTTTGTTAAACAACGGTGTAGACTTCACCGTACTTGCTGCCAACAATTCCGATGACCAAGGCTCAGCAGAAAGTGGGGGCGAGCTAGGATTTGCGAAAAAAGGACAAATGGTTAAGCCGTTTAATGACGCTATATTCTATCAAATGGAAACGGGTGATAGAAAAATTGTTCGCTCACAATTTGGTTTACACTTAATTGAAGTGGTACAATCTAATCCAACTAATCAAGCTGCTAAGGTGGCAATTTTGAGTCGTGAGTTAGCTCCAAGCTCTAATACAAGCCGAAGCACTTTTGCTCAAGCAAACAGCTTCGCAAGTCTATATCGTAATACCGATTCATTTAGAAAAGGTGCTCAAGATGAGGGTTTAGAATTGAAAACAGCTTCGAAACTAAAAAGCAATGACTACAATATTCCTGGATTAGGATTTACCGATCAGATTTGTAGCTGGGCGCACATGAAGAGCGTTGGCGATGTTTCTAACGTTATAACTGTTGGTGATAATTATGTGGTTGGTTTAATAACCGCTGAACGCGACGCAGGTATGCCAAGCATTGACGACATAAAACCACTGCTTGAATCTGAGGTTAAGAAAATTAAGAAAGCCGAAAAGCTTATTGCGCAAATGGGCGGACTGGGTACGGACATAGATGCCATTGCGAATACTATGGAAGTAAGCACACAAAATATTAGTGACCTGTCTTTTGCAAATAACTCTGGTACCAACTTGGCTTCCGAACCTGAGGTTGTAGCTACGGCACATTCACTTAGCCAAGGCGAAGTGTCTAAGCCGATTAAAGGAAACCTTGGTGTATATCAAGTTAGAGTTGATGCAGTGAACGCTGCTGCGGCACCTGCCGACTACTCCGCTTTAACTGGATTGGAGCTAAGCAGTAAAAGAAACAGCGTAGATTTCAAAGTGTGGGAGGCATTAAAGAATGCGGCCAACGTGGAGGATATGCGCTTCAAAAATCGCGGCGTCCAATAGAAAAAGACATTAATTGAAAAAAGGGCGCAATATCAATTTATTGCGCCCTTTTTTGTTCCCAGCTATTTGATGACTTATTTGGTGTGGGTATATTGAGGAATCAAAGCAGATATGACGGAGATTGTAAATCGAGTCGCGCAAAGCGGCATTATTACTATTGACTTGGAGGACTTTCTTCCAGGATCGGATCTACTTGGCTTTGATCTACAGCCCTTCCTCTTTCAAGGTCTAATTTTGAAAGAAAAAGAATTCAGGCAGTCACTAAAGGATCTCGACTGGGAACAGTTTATAGATAAGCAAGTTGCTGTTTTTTGTTCTACAGAAGCGATTATTCCCCGCTGGGCATATATGCTCGTAGCGACATATTTAGATGGTCGTGCCTCATATTACGAGCAGTGCAATACTGAGCAATTGAAGCATCGCGTTATAGCTAAAAAGTTAGCCGAGTTGGATGTAGAAGCACTCAGAGATAAGCGAGTAGTTATAAAAGGATGTGGCGAAGTGGATGTCCCTGCCTTTGCTTACATGGAAATAACTCGTCTGATAAAACCGCTTGCGAAATCTATTATGTACGGAGAACCCTGTTCAACCGTTCCCATTTATAAAAAGAAGAAATAAAATGAAGTGGTTTCTCGGTGCTGCAATATTGTGTTTTGGTCTCAGTGGAGTATTGGTTTTCAACCAATCACTACAAGGCGAGATAAAAGCTGAGTCAAGCAGAGAGAACGCGCCAGAAGAATCGGTTCAGCAACAAGGTCAACACGTAAGTTCTGTATACATACCATCTTCTATGTCTTTTTGTGGCGACCCCGTCCCATTAGATCGTGCAGACGTACGTGAAGCATTGGATAGAGAAATAACGGTGAACACTTATTACCATTCTTCCACCATTGGAATACTCAAGCGCGCGGCAAGGCACCTACCTGTTATAGAAAAAATATTAGCCGAACACGGCGTACCCGACGATTTAAAGTACGTCGCAATGGCTGAGAGCGGTTTAATGGCCGAGTCAGTTAGTGGAGCTGGAGCCAAAGGCATTTGGCAAATCATGAAGGCAACGGGCAAGGAGTATGGTCTCGAATGTGCTATTGAAATCGACGAGCGATATCACCTAGAAAAATCAACCGTTCTGGCCGCTAAGTATTTTAAGAAAGCCTACGCTAAGTTTGGTAACTGGGCCACAGCTGCAGCGTCATACAATGCCGGGATGACTAGGGTTCAGCGACAGATTGATCGTCAAAAGCAAAACGACTATTACGACCTATACCTCAATACAGAAACGGGCCGCTATGTATATCGGGTTCTAGCTCTAAAGCAAATTTATAACAACCCCGAACAGTATGGTTTCCATATTGACTCGGACCAGCGCTACCAGCCTAGAGCATATACGACAGTTGATGTAAAGCGTATCGATAATATGGCGAATTTTGCTGCTAAACATGGTGTGAGCTATAAGGAAGTGAAGCTCTTAAACCCTTGGTTAAGAAGCTTCGCTGTAGAACCCCGGAAGTCTGGAAAGGTCTACAAAGTGAAGATTCTGAGTAAATAGAACCATTTAGGCAAAGCTTGTCTTCTTAAGCCCCTGACGAGCATAACTGAGACAGATTTTTGCATAACGTAGAATAATCATTATCTTCTAAGTCCGCCTACAACTTTCTATATACTGGATTGAGAATTTGATGAACTATTCTCAGCTGGAGTCGTTAATTAATAAATAGAGAAGTGCGTCTAAAGGAAATCATATTATTTGCTTTTTTTGTCTTTGGCAACCTAACCATGTGGGCCGGAGAAAACGACCCCACTCCTCAGAAACAAGCGGTAGAATCTTACATAGAGTATCTCAACCAATGTAGTCGCTTGGTTCACTTTCCACATTACCAGGCTGGTGACTTTAACCGAAACATAAATCACTTTGTTGATGAGTGGACTGCTCAGACCGCACCTCAACTTCAAAAGAAATATGGCAAGCCATTAAAGATTTGGTATTCAATGAACAATCCGAATGCAGAGGATGAGCACCATTTGGGAGACAAAGAACCATTAATACGGGTGGAAGAGCTTTTTAGGAAATCTCTTGCAAGTACTAAGGACCTTCCTCTAGCATATCGAAGTGGTCTTTCTGACCAATTGAAGAAGATGGAAGCGCTGATGTCAAAGTACATCTCTTTGGTTCGACAGTTTGAAACGCTTACAGAAACACCTAAATACCTTACCCGTTCAGCAATTCCAGATATCTACGATATGTTGGACGATTATGAACTCATCGTTTTTGATTTCTCATCCTTGAAATATAAAATGTACCAAGACTTAAGTTCTTCGTACGGTGATGAGGAAATTACATTGGAGATGCGGGAACTGTATCTCATGGCTGACAACATTTATGAAATGGTAATGGCTATGCGAAGAGAAGATCCGACGGATACGAAATTTTATTACGATGAAGTCCATAGCGTATACTTCGAATCTGATTTGGGAAAGCGCTTGCAAGCAAGAGCAACTGAAAAAGGTTTTGAAGATTGGAGCGGGAGTCTGTACTATGCCATCTTAGACATTACCGGTTTTATAATGGAAGATGTCGATAAGTACCTTGGAAATGAAAAAGAATGGGACGAAAGACCTTGGTACGATGAATACGGCAGCGCCTATTATTATGGGGAACCAATAATGCATTATTACAATTGCCCTCAAGGAGGTATCGCTACTTTTTATAATGGACTAACGGAGTTTGAAGAAGGCGACCAACTCAAAGTGACCGAGGAACCAATGTGGTTCAAAGTGTTAAAAAGAGAGTTCGACGATGAGATCGATGGTATGGTGGCTCAGAGCGCAAAAACCCTCGATTTAGGTAAAAACGAAATTGATGCGACTCACGCTTTAAAGGGTTACGCTTCAAATAACCTTGTATTCCTGGTAGATGTATCTGCTTCTATGAAGTCAGATGATAAATTACCCTTGCTTCAAGAGTCTTTAAAAGAACTGGTTCGTATGATGCGTCCTGAAGACCACATTGCACTAGTCCGTTATGCAGGTGAAGCAGAAGTTGTGTTGCCCAGTACAAGTTCTTCAGATACCGAGAAAATCTATGCTGCCATTGATGCTTTGCGAATAGGCGGCCAAACAGATGGATTAGAGGGTATGAAAATGGCCTACGACCACGCAGAGGAAACTTACATCAAAGACGGTAATAACCGCATCATACTCGCCACAGACGGCAAGTTCGACGTTGATGGTAGAATCAATAGAATGATTCGTATGAATGCCAGAGAGAACATAAAGCTTAGTGCATTCCTTTTTGGCCTGAGATCCAACTCGGCCGTTCGCGATAATCTAAAAGCCTTAGTCGAATTCGGACAAGGCAACTACGCTCACCTAAAACTAGGTGAAGACGTTCACGAACCCCTTCTTAAAGAATCGAAAGCACTGCGTAAGTAGATTGGTTTATTTTTAGACCAACTAATACGTATGAAGCAAATACTTCTGGTGATCTTGTTCGCCCTTCTTTTCACTGCCTGTCAAAGTGGTGGAGGAAGTAACAGTAGTGCTGGATCTACACAGCCCATTAACTCTGCTGTGGCTTTTTTAGATCAAGCCGAACAACTCTTAAACTCAAGTGGCGATCCCTTCCAACTTTTCGAGCAGTACGATGTGCTCGAAAAAAACTACATCGGAAACGAGATAGGTTTGAAGGCTAGTGAAACACAACTGCAGACCATACTCGAGAAGCGGACTTTATTGACCAACCGCCAAGTCGATTGGCTGGACTACGCCATTCAGGAATTGTACAAGGGCGAAGAAGAAGATTATGCAGTCATCAATGAAAAGATAAATTTCCTCAGCAACAAAATTACCGACCTACGTCGAACCGATATTCAAAGAAAGGGCGAGCTAAACAATGTGCGCAACGCGCTCAACAAAATGTATGAGTTCGTTGAGCTAGATAAAAAGAATGTAGATGAAATGCTCTTCGATGTCAGCACCCACGCTGAAACCCTAGATGAGAAAATTGAAATCATAAACACCTTTCTGGAAAGCAATCCCAATACTTTAAGTAAACGCAAGTTGTCTAACAATAGAGGAGCTTTGGTGCTAGACTATTGCTCTGCTCAAAGAGCCAAAGATCAAGACCTCAGTTTGGGCTTGTATAACGACGTTATCAAAGAGTGTAAACAATACGCTTATTGGGTTGAAGATTCCTTGCAGAAGGAACAGCTGGCTGCAAATGAGCAAGAGCTACGTGACCAACAAGGAAATCTCGTTCTTTCACTTTGCGCCAACTACACTGACCCTTACAATTACGAAAGCCAAACGCAGCGCGATTTGTTTTCTGTAGTAAGCAACTTGTCATACTGCGATAGCCTCGGCCAGTTTCTGCTAGATGAAAACAAGGCCGTTGCTCTGGATAGCGTTAAGCAGGGTCTGCAGCAAAGTTTAAACGATAAGCTAATCGCTAAAGTTGAAGGTGACGTTGCTACATCTGACCGCTCCGATTTGGTCACCTTGAACTATCAGATTGAAGAAAACAATAACATGCTTGGCTTGTTAAGTAATGTAGAGGCCAAGTCGAAAGTGGAGGAGTTACAAGAAACTTTAATGAGCAAAAGAGAAGCCCTGTTTGTTGAGCGTTGTGAGCGCGACAAGGTTCTTGCAAAGAAGCTATCGCTAGGAGAGTTAAACGATTTGTTAGTCGACTATGAAGCTATTCTGCTGCAGTACTTCAAAAACTCAGAAAGCAAAAAATCCGTAGCCGCTTGTCTTAATGAGCTGAAAGCTTATCGAGAACAAGTTATGTCGAGAGAGCTAACCGTTGATTTGGAAAAAATGAAAGTTGCTTTTGTTCGTGAATTGAAAAAGAGCATAAAACGTAAACACGAAGTGTGTCGCGTTGCTCGTGACTTCATTATAGTCAACGACAGCGACTGGAAAAAGGGTAGGCGCGAAACCGAAGGTGAAGTGGTTAAGCAGATCTATGAACTCGAAATATTACTTCGTGCAAAGTCCGGAGCGCTTTGTAAGAAGTCCACGCGCTACAAGGGAACTATGAAAGCAGAGGCTACTTTGGATCCTGCTGGCGGAGTTACCCTTACTCGAAAAGGGAGAGAGGGTTTGCAGAAGTTGTAGTAGAGCCTATAAGCAAGGTGTGTACAGACTCCAATGCTGACCAATGCTGGCGCGAGCGTCTCACTCGTGTCCGTAACAAACCGTCGCAATTTCAGCCTCTTCGGTGTTATGCAACAGGTGAAATTGCTTAGGTGATTTCGAGCATTCTTAATTTTCAT
>CAZZIZ010000011.1:0-35959 GCA_964654535.1 uncultured Chitinophagales bacterium | reverse complement strand
TTGGGGGCACGCCCAAAACACCTTGACTAAATGATGCATAAAGCGAGTGTTTTACAGACCTTTTCCCCAGCGAAAAACCTCTCCCAGCCTCTCCCTTAAAAGGGAGAGGAGCCACAGCGATTGCCTGCGGCAATCGCACATTCTTCTTTAGATTAACGCACAAAAAAAGCCCGACAATAATGTCGAGCTTTTACTAAAATTCTTTTGTAAAAATTTCTAACTAGGCAAACGTCCTTGCCCACTATACTTCTGAATGGACTCAAGTATTTTCTCTGCTCTGTTTTCCGGATTTGGGTGCGAGCTTTGCCATTCGGGCCGCTGACTTCCACCAGAAGCCGCCTTCAAGACCTTCATTACTTCTATCATCTCCATTGGATCATATCCCGCTTGCATCATTAGTCGAACACCTAGATCATCCGATTCAAGTTCTTGATCGCGACCATGAGACATTTGAATTACAGTATTCACTTGATGTGCAATTTGGCTAGTGCCCTGATCGCCGGTAGCAATTACCAGAGCGTCTGTCAGTCCCTTACCGAGCTGCGACTTTGCTATACGCTCAGAAGAGTGTCGTGCAAGAACGTGCCCTATTTCGTGTCCTAGAACCCCGGCTACACGATCTTCATCAGCATCTAAGGCACTGAAAAGAGCAAACGTGATAAAAACCTGTCCACCTGGCAAAGCGAATGCATTTACGGTCTGCGCGTCGGCTAACAAATGAAAATCAAAATTGAAAGGTGTGTTACGCAGGACTTCAGTATCTAATAATTTATGCCCAATCCGATCGACAAACACTTGCGCTTGCTCATTTTGATATAGCCCACCGTGCTGCGCTGCCATTTGAGGCGCCGAATTAAGACCCATTTGAATCTCTTGGTCGATGCTCAGGCTAATTCTTTGCTCTTCGCCAGTAAACTCGTTTACCTGCGTTGTACCGTAATATGAGATTACGTGATACAAGGCGTAGATCGCGCCGATAATAAGCATTATAGGAAGTCCTCTTCTTCTCATAGGATTATTGTTTATCGAATTTATAATAAAATGCCATCCTGCGGAAATCGCAGAATGGCATTTTTATATCTTATAAAGCTAAGCGGTCTATCGCTTGGTTACTTTAATCTCAGTACGACGGTTCTGCTGACGTCCTGCAGCAGTTCCATTGTCACCACGAGGCTTAGTAGATCCGAATCCTTTAGCTCCCAAACGATTAGCAGCAATACCTTGAGTAGCTAAGAATGCTTTAACAGCAGCAGCTCTCGCCTGACTTAACTTAGTGTTAGATGCAGCGTTTCCAGTGCTATCTGTGTGACCTTGAAGCTCAATGTTCACACCTTTGTACTCATTCAAAATCTTAGCAACGTTTTTCAACTGTGCTTGTGAAACTGAACGTAAAGATGCTTTACCAGTATCGAACTCAACTTTGTCAAGAACGAAAGTTCTGCTCAAGTTTGCGTTTTTGTTGGTTAAGAAGTCCGCAAAGTTTGCTGACATAGAACCCTTTTCAAACTTGAAGAAGTCTGCTCCTTTTGACATAGCTTCTTTAGCTTTCATTGCAGCAGCATCAGCAGCTTGTTTTGCTTTCATTGCAGCAGCATCAGCAGCTTCTTTGGTTTTGTCCATTGCGCCTGCAGCAACATTTTTGCCCATGTCTGCTGTTTTATCAGCCATGTTGGCTACATCGCCACTACACATTTGCCAGCCTAGAACACCTAGAATTGCAAGTAGTGCTATTGGCAATATTTTTTTCAATAGCCCTCCACCAGAAGATGTTGCTTGTGTAGCAGCTCCTCTTGCACTTGAACCTACATTCTTAACGGCACCTGTAGTTTTACCAACTGCTTTAGCGCCAGTTTCTTTAGCTCCGCCCATCATTCCTGATGCAAGACCCAAGAAGTCGCTCATGTCTGGACCAGCTGCTTTGCTTAAGAAACTTTTTTGACCGCCAAGTAGACTTCCTAAGCCTAGCGCGTTCATTCCTTTAGACATTGCATATCTCTTAAGAAGACCGATTGCCATTGGAGCAACCATAGACAATAGTCCTGAAGAAGCACCTCCACCAAGGCCACTTACTTTTCCTACGATATTTGCTAATGTGCCCAATTTGCTTCCTCCAAATAGAGAACCCAAAAGACCATTACCTGTTTTTGTGATTGCATCGGTATTTCCTCCTGAGAAGATTCCACCAATGTTATTTAAAAGGCTATCGTCGATTCCTCCTTTGGTTACCAAGTCGAAAATCTTTTCAGCTCCTCCTGGCGCACCCGCACCATTCATTAAGCCGCCTAATACACCGATTAAAGAGGAGTTCAATCCTTTTTCTGCATTGGCTCTGTTTGAACCAAGCATTTTAGCTGCTGCATCTATAGCTGCACCACCCATTTGCCCTTGAAGCAATTCTAATAAGTTAACTGACATTTTAGTTTAATTATAAAGGTTTAGTTATGTGTAATTTATTGCATCAAAATACTTAAACCACGAATAGGCGCTTCGTGTCTGTATTCCAACATATCCACAATATTGAGGCAATTATAGTTCCAACTTTGCCAGATATACTTTTCAACACCTAAGATGCTAACTATCTGGTTATCTACTTGTTACGGAAATATAAGGTGATTGGAACTCCTGTAAAGTCGAATTCTTCACGTAATCTGTTCTCCAAATAGTTGCGATATGCGGTTTTTATATACTTCGGATGGTTACAGAAAATCGCAAATGAGGGATAGGCCAGTGGCAGCTGCGTACCATACTTAATTTGAACAAATTTTCCTTTGATCGCAGGTGGGTGTCTCTGTTCTACGGCATTTTCCAAAAACTCATTGAAGCGAGACGTACTGATACGTTGGGTTCTACGCTTATAAACCTCCATCGCCAATTCGATCGCTTTTAAAACTCTTTGCTTTTCTAATGCGGAAATAAAAACTATGGGTACATCAGAAAACGGAGCTAGTCGCTTTCTAATTCGGTCTTCGAATTCTTTGGCGGTTTGTGTTTTTTTATCGGTAATGAGATCCCACTTGTTCACCAAAATAACGACTCCTTTGTTTCTTCGTGTAGCCATGGAGAAGATACTTAGGTCCTGACCTTCAACACCATTTTTTGCGTCGATGAGTAAAAGACAAATTTCTGCTTCATCAATTGCCTTTACTGCACGAATAACTGAGTAGAATTCAAGGTTCTCGTGTACGTTCGCTTTTTTCCTAATTCCGGCTGTATCTATTAAGATGAAATCCTTATTGAACATCTTATAACGCGTATGTATAGAGTCACGTGTGGTTCCCGCTACATTGGTAACAATGTTTCGGTCTTGCCCTACCAAAGCGTTTAGCAAAGAAGACTTTCCTACGTTCGGTTGCCCCACAATAGCAATTCGCGGAATACCATCTTCATTGTTCTCTTCTGTTTCATCTGGAATAAACGTGGTGAGCATATCCAAGAGTTCTCCAGAGCCACTACCTGAAATAGACGAAAGAAATACTGTGTTTTCAAAGCCCATAGAGTAGAACTCATTTGCGGCCAGTTCTCTTGCGTGGTTATCGACTTTGTTAACGGCTACAATTACTGGCTTGGTACTTCTGCGCAGCATTTGCGCCATTTGATCGTCTAAGTCGGTAATGCCTGTGGTAACGTCTACCATAAAAATGAGCAAAGACGCCTCTTCCATAGCTATGACTACCTGATCGCGGATGGCTTTTTCAAAAACGTCGTCGGAGTTTTTTACAAAACCACCGGTGTCTATCACATTAAAATTCTTTCCATTCCAATCGGATACACCGTAGATACGATCGCGGGTTACTCCGCTCTGATCGTCGACAATGGCGTCACGTTGTCCGACGAGTCTATTGAACAACGTGCTCTTACCTACGTTTGGTCTACCAACTATTGCTACTGTAAAACCCATTACTTGTCTTTATAACCTAAGCGTCGCAACATCAGGTCGTCGTTACGCCAATTTTCTTTCACTTTTACCAGCAATTTTAAAAACACCTTTGCCGCTAAAAATGCCTCGATATCTTTACGCGCTTCGGTTCCAACTTTTTTAAGCATTGAACCGTTTTTCCCAATAAGCATCGGCTTTTGAGACTTTCTATTGGTAATGATAACCGCCTCGATGCGCGTTATGTTTGGCTCTACTACAAAGTTCTCTATGTAAACATCTACCGAGTAAGGGATTTCCTGACGGTAGTTGAGAAATATTTTCTCGCGAATAATTTCTGATATAAAAAACCGCTCTGGTCTATCGGTCATTTCATCTTTGGGATAGTAAGGTGGGCCTTTCGGCAAAAACTTTACTATCGTAGAGAAGAGTTCTTTTACGCCTACACCTTTAAGAGCAGAAATAGGAAATATATCAGAGAAACGTTTGTCGTCTTTCCATTTGGCTACTTCAGTCAAGGTCTTTTCGTCGTCTACCGCGTCGGTTTTGTTGAGCACCAATATTTTGGGACAGTCTATTCCTTCTAACTTTTTCCAGGGTATTTCAAACTCAAACTTGTCGGTCAAGTCGATCATAATGAGAAAG
This sequence comes from uncultured Chitinophagales bacterium, assembly GCA_964654535.1. GTDB lineage: Bacteria > Bacteroidota > Bacteroidia > Chitinophagales > UBA2359 > CAZZIZ01. The sequence continues at coordinate 31,440 of CAZZIZ010000011.1, read as the reverse complement.
ACATCGGCATCGCGAAAAGCCAACTGTACCTGCTGCATCATAGTTTCTTGAAGCTTGTACTTTGGATCGTTTATGATACCTGGTGTGTCTGAGAAAACTACTTGGTAATCGTCGCCATTAACGATACCCAAAATGCGATGCCTCGTGGTCTGAGCCTTTTGTGTTATAATGGCCAGTTTTTCACCGACCAAACCGTTCATTAGTGTGGATTTACCTGCGTTCGGACGACCAATAATATTGACGAATCCCGCACGATGATTTTCAGGTATGTCTTTGACTAAATCCACAGCCGCAAAGGTAGTCCTTATCGACTTAGTTCTGCGGGATAAAAAGCTTGGCATCGAAGGAGATGGCCTTGCTACTGATATCCGCCGATTCGAAGGTTTCTTTTTTGCCTTGGCCATTTTCTACTCTCAACTTCAAGGACTCTAGATTGCCTTCGGGGTTAAATTGCATAGCATCGAAATACAGCTGAATGCCCAAGGCCTCTAGTACTTTTTTGGTGGCCAGCATATCCGACAGGCCGGTAGTCGAATCGAACACTATGAGTTGTTGCGTTTCACTTTTACCTACTGCACTTTCGACTTGCTCCGATGGGCTTAGCGATTCTAAGAGCTTGCCATCGTTCATAACCATGGCAAGAACGACTAAAAGACTTACGGCAAAAAGACCGATAATTATATCGCGGATACAACCCGCTGCACCGGAACCAATACTCATTAGATTGAATTGCACTTCGAAATTAGAAAAATTCGTTCAGCCTGCATTTAAATTAATGATGAGTGCAGTATATACGGCTACGACAGATGCATTTCTTTTAGAAAACCGAAGTGAAGGCCTCTATACAATGACTTCGCTGCACAGGACGAAGCCAAGCATATAGTATTAGTTATCAGCTTATTATCACTTTTTCAAGGCAAGCGGAGCTTGATTTTCCCAAAAACTCAGGGCTACATCAGAGCGCCGGCCGAATTAGTCTCATATTTCGACAAGAAAGACAGCGAAAAGATGTCCAAGAATCTATGCTCTGTCAAAGAAAGTTTTATGTTTGCAGCCTAAATCGCGGGGTGGAGCAGTTGGTAGCTCGTCGGGCTCATAACCCGAAGGTCGTTGGTTCAAGTCCAGCCCCCGCTACTAAATAAAGCCAGTTCATTTTTTGAGCTGGCTTTTTCAATTTTTAGACCTCGCGTGAGGGATAGAGGGGTTTGCTTGAGCTCCTGTTGCTGTGAACGAGAAGTGAGTTTACCGCTTGCGGTAGAAACGAACTTTGTTCTCAGCAGAACAGAGCGAGCCCCGAAAGCCCGACCCCAGACACTTTGCGTAGCAAGTTGTGGCTGGGGGCACGCCATTAAAAACCCTTTCTATCTTTACAGAAGTGAGCTATACAGAAGCAACAAGATTTTTCGATTACCAGCATCCTGCAGTGCAAGATTATTTGTCCGATTTGCAAATCGACGGATTGTCGACGCGCGAAAAAGCAATTGCACTTTATAATAAAGTGCGCGACGGATTTTTTTACAATCCTTTTCTAATTTCTATTTCCGAGGAAGATTATGTGGCCAGTACTTTGCTTAGTCGTCCCACTGGTCACTGTATCGATAAGTCGGTTATACTGGTTAGCCTGCTAAGGTCGGCTGGTATTCCAGCGCGTATACATTTGGCAAAAGTTCAAAACCACATTGGTGTAGAGCGCTTGGTCGCGAAGCTGGGCACCAGCGAACTGGCGCCGCACGGTTTTGTAGAAATGCAACTCGACGACAAGTGGATTAAAGCTACCCCCGCCTTTAACAAATCGCTTTGCGAAATGTTGCATGTTGCGCCTCTAGAATTCGATGGTGTAAACGATTCGATTTTTCAAGCCTACGAAGGCGAGCAAAAATTTATGGAGTATCTAGAAGACTACGGCCACTTCGATGATCTACCCTTTGAGTTTATTGTTGATGTTTTTACTTCCCACTACGGCCATCTGGATGTCAAAATGCCAGAATCGGGTTATATTCAATTTGAAATTTGAAAAAAGCAATCTCCAAATTTTTACTCAATCTGCACGGTTGGAAAATAACACGCCCGCTACCTGAGGGTATGAACAAGTGCGTTATTATCGCCTGTCCGCATACGAGCAATTGGGATTTTTACTACACGCGCATGGCTTTTTTCGCGCTCGACATTCCGATGCGTTTTACCATAAAAAGTACTTACGTAAAACCGCCATTGAGTTGGATCTTTGGGCCCCTAGGCGCTATTGCGATAAAACGAGAAACCAATGCCGCGGAAGCGAAGCGTAAATCTTACGTCGACGTAATGGCGGACATAATAATGGAGAACGATCCGATTGCACTTATGATAACTCCCGAAGGCACTCGAGGCTACCGCGACGAATGGAAAAGCGGATTCTATCACGTAGCAAAAAAAGCAAACGTACCCGTGGTCTTGGGCTACATGGATTTTGAAAAAAAGACCGCCGGCGTTGGCGGCATTGTGCACTTGAGCGATGATATGGACGCAGATATGCGCAAGATTATGACTTTCTACAAAGACATAAAGGGCAAGCATCCGGAGCGCTTTTCTATTGATAAAAGATACGTGTAGTTTTTGGGCGTGCCCCGCTCACTTCTGGGCTACGCCCAAGCTCGGGGTCGGGCTTTCGGCCGTCGCTCTGTTCTGTTTTGAGCAAAAAGCTCTTCTAGCTCTGGCGAGCTAAGTGCTTTTCTTACTCAAAACAACAGGAGCTCCACAAAGGCCTCTATCCCTCACGCAATGATTAAGCCCCGACAAAATTAAATTTCATATTATCGTATATTGAGTAAAATCAATGATGTCAAAGCGCCTGCTTTTTCTTTCAGCATTAATACTACTTGAACTAAGTACTTTAATAGGTCAAGTACAATTTGCACCAGCCGCTCCCTTGGTTTCTGCCCAAAGGGTTGATTTTGCTATTCAGGCTGACATAAATAATGATGGTCTTCAGGACATAGTGTTTACTAGATACAATACTTCTGTTCTTGCATACTTACTCAATGACGAAGACCCTAACCTTGCATTCCAGCAACAGGTCGATATTGAATATCAATTTGAAATGTTGGATTTGGTGGTACTGGACATAAACAACGACGGAGCCGATGATTTGTTATATGTTTCTACGGAACCAAAAAGCCTAGTCTACCTTCTAAACGACGGAAATGGTACTCTGATCAAACACGTTCTTGTTTCGGAAAGTGAGTTTTTGGTAGGCCTTCCACAGGTGGCCGATTACAACAACGATGGATTTTTGGATATTGCAATTGGTCGCCTGCAAGGATTCAATACCATCATTGATTGCTTTCTCAATACTCAAGAAGGTGGTTTTTCAGCTCCAATTCAAAGCAATCTTAACATTGCACACAGCGCTCCTAGACATGCTGGAGATGTGGATCAAGATGGCGACATAGATTTAATAACAGTCGAAGCTATAGGCAGTAGAATAGATTATCTCATAAATAATGGAAGCGGCATGTTTATCGAAAAAGATGTGTTTCTTGAAACCAATGGGCATTTTACCGACATAACTGCTAGTGATTTAGATCTGGACGGAGATATAGATTTCGCAGTAATGGAAGACAGGGAATTTGAAACAATCACAGATTTAGTAGTGTATACTAATCTAGGAGAAGGCAACTACAATAAACAGGTAATACTTAGCGACGTGCATTTTTTTATTGTGTATGATAACGTAATTGTCTTAGAAGACATTGATGGTGACGGCGATGAAGATGTCACAATTTTAAACTCAGCCGGCAATCCAACTAGTTTCCTCTTTGGTTATTTTATAAACGAAGGGCCGAGTTCATTTAGTCCTTTTAAAACTTTTACTCAGCATTCGTCGGATTATTTGTTGAGCGAGGAGCGAACGCATTTTTACTTAGACCGAGATGGTGACTCTGATTTAGATTTTATTTTTTCCAATGAAGATGAAGTCTATTGGATTGAAAACATGCCAGGAGCTCCTGTAGCTTCATTTAATCTCTCCGAATGCGATAATTTCATTCACAACATCTCGACAAGCTTCTTTCCTAACTCCAGCATAGAATGGGATTTTGGCAATGGTGAGACCTCGTCGGAAGCCCAGCCTTTTTGGCCATATAATTTCGAGGACGATGTAGGCGAATACAATGTTTCTCTGACGATTTGCCTAGATGGCTTTTGCGATACGGCAACTGACAGTGTTACGATAAGTCACAAAATTGATTTTGACATACCTAGTACTGGCATTTCTAGTGAGGAGATATTCTTCACAGACAGCTCCATTGGTTTCACCAATTGGACTTGGGTCTTCGGGGATGGTAATGTTTCACTAGACCAATCACCAACGCACATTTATGAAAGTCCCGGCACCTACAAGGTAGAGTTGTTTATTACTGACGCTAACGAATTAAATTGTACGCGTCACTTCACGGAAATCATAGAAATCGAAGGAATATCTGGAGTTGAGAGCTTAGCCTTAAATGCCCTTAACATTTCACCAAACCCCCTATCCGACTATTGCTTAATCGAAACACCTATTCACTCAAACTGGCACCTTACTTTGAACAACATAAATGGCCGTACCCTTAAGAGTGCTTCTTTTTCAGGCGAGCAGTACATATTGGAAACGGGAAACTTTGCTCCAGGGTTGTACGTTTTAACTGCAAGCAATGCATCTGGGCAAGTACTGAGGACTAAGCTCTTGATTACTAAATGAGCAATTCGACTAATAGGTTTCGCGGCGAAATAGCCGTAGTACAGCTCAAATAATATCTTCGGTTCTTAAACTCAGCGCTCATACTTAGTCAAATAGCACAACACATTTAGCCGTAATTTTGTGTCGCTGTAATGAAATCGCGAATCATATTTATTCTCAACCCCATAGCGGGAATTAGTAAAAAGGAAAATATTCCTGCGCTGATAGAGCAGATCGTGGATCAGACCAAGTTTGAATGTGAAATAAGATACACTGAACGAGCGGGGCACGCCTCAGTGATAGCCGCTGAGGCTGTGGTTGAAGGCTTCGATTACGTAGCGGCCGTAGGTGGAGATGGCACCATTAACGAAATTGGAAATGAACTAGTCAATACTGACATCACTTTGATTATTATTCCTGCAGGAAGTGGAAATGGCTTGGCCATAAAATTGAGCATCCCGTTTTTAATCCGACAGGCCTTGGCGCTAATCAACAAGGGAAAAGTTATAGCCATAGACGCACCCAAAGCAAATGGTCGTTACTTTTTTAGTAACAGCGGTATGGGATACGAAGGTCTAATCGCTCATCGCTTCGCCGAAACCAAGAAGCGCGGATTTGTCGAGTACTTTCGCCTCGGGATGAAGTACTACCTGGACTACGAAGAAAAAACCTACGAACTGAGCATCGATGGTGTGGAACAAAAGGAAAAACTTTGGGCCATAGAAATTTCAAATTCGGGTAGTCTTGGCTACGGCATTAAGTCGGTGGCGCACTCAGATATTCAAGATGGCTTACTCGACGTCCTTCTAGTTAAGAAGTTTCCCAAATGGAAAATGCTCATTATGTTTCCGGTAATGGCTCTTGGTTTCGGCAAATGGAGCAAGCATATCACTGTCAATTCGGTTAAGCGCGTTGAGATCCGATGCGCCAAAATGGATTACATTCAGGCAGACGGCGACCCTTTGGAAAAAGGCTCTATATTGGAAGCGTCTTTAGAAAATGACAAACTAAAAGTAATGGTACCCTAATGGGAAAGAAAAAGAAAAATAAAATTGGAACGGTTTACTCTACTAATCCTGATTTTGAATACGATTACGATAACAACGAAGAGGAAATGTATTTAGCTCCGGACAAGCAAAACTTGAAAATATTGCTAGACGCGAAAGCACGTAAAGGCAAGAAAGTAACCTTAGTTGAAGGCTTTGTCGGCGGAGCAGATGCGCTAAAGGATTTGGCCAAAACCCTAAAGTCCAAATGCGGCGTCGGAGGTTCTGCTAAGGACGGGGTAATAATTATCCAAGGTGACTTCCGCGACAAAATTCAAGATATTCTAGAAGCTGCGGGCTACAATTGCAAAGTTCGTAGATGATAAAAGCCATCATTTTCGACATAGGCAATGTTCTGTTCCGCATAGATTATCAAGCCGTGGCCCAGCACTGGTCGGATATTACGGGACTCAGCGTAGAGCACATAAACGAGCAGTTCAAATATGCTGATGAGCACAAAGCTTTTGAACGTGGCGAAATTTCCGAAGAAGACTTCGCAGCTTTTGTCAGCCGCTCTATCGGTTACGAATTAAGTCTTGACCAATTCAAGGGTGGATGGAATGCCTTGCTGAAAGAAGTTTGGCCCGGGCTGCCCGACTTAATGACCCAACTTTCGGAACACTACCAAATTGTCTGCCTAAGCAACACCAACAAAACCCACGTCGATGCCTTCCAACGCGATTACCAAGAAGTAATTCAAAAACTGGACAAAACATTTTACTCGCACGAAATTGGCGCGATAAAACCTCAGAAAGAAGCCTTCGATGTTGTACTAGACTACTTGCAAGTAAAACCTGAAGAAGCCATTTTCTTCGATGATTTAAAGGAAAATGTAGCCGGAGCAGAAAGCCTGGGCATTAATGGATTTTGGGTTTCTTCTTATGAACCCATGCGCTTGAAACTAGAAGAACTGCTTAAACGTTTCGAGTAAGTGCCTGCACCAGCTTAAACTCGCTGAGGAATTCTTTTCCGATTACTCTCAAAATAACATATGAAGGAATGGCGAAAATCATTCCGGGAATACCTGCCAGCGTACCGGCAATTAAGATGACCAAAAAAATCTCGAGCGGATGTGCGTTTACACTATTCGAGAATATATAGGGCTGAAGCAAAATGTTATCAATGACCTGTATGATCGCAAAGACGATTCCTATTTTCAAAATTAGGTAAAGCAGGCCTTCATAAAAGCCCATATCCAAGTTGAAGGTAATGGCTACAAACATTCCAAAGGCAGCGCCAATGGGTGGTCCAACGTACGGAATAATATTTACCACTCCTCCGAAGAAGGCAATTAACAGAGCATTCTCAATACCAATGATGCTGAGTCCAATCCACAGCAGAACCGTTACAATAGTCACCTGAATAATTATACCGAAGACATAACGAGAAAGCATGTACTTAATGCTGTTTACAGTATTGTCATACTGATCTAAAAACTTATCTGGCACCAGATTAAGACTAAAGTTGTAAAGTAGACTTCTGTCAGTGAGAAAGAAAAAAGAGATAAACGAAACCGCAAACAAGGCAGTCAGAATATCGCCAAGTGTAGAAAAAATTGAGTTCGCCCAATTAGTCAGCTTACTTACGTTGAAATATTTTGCCAAACTCTCAGTCACATAATCTATTGTGGTTTTGTCTTGTTCTGCCAAGTTGTAATGCTGTAATAGGTGGTCAACTTTCATAATTGGCTCTTCCAAACTTTTTGCAACTTCTCCATAGTCTATATGAGTGAGAATGTTTATCTGGTTAATTATTAGAGGCAAAAAGGTATAAGCAAAGAGTGCAATAATGCCATAAAAAAGTAGAATGGTAAAAATTGCAGCGATTCCGGCAGGAACGTGTAATTGGCGTATTCTAGCTCTTTCGAAAAAACGCATTACAGGTCGACCAATAACGGAAATCAAAGTAGCCAGCAAAACGTAAAAGATTACATTGCTGAAGAAGGATGCGCCGTAAAGAATCGCTATTACAACGCCAATAACCAGAACTATTTGAAGGGTCCTATTCATGAAATTCGCAATGCTTAAGTTAGCTTATATTTTATGAAAACGTTTCATCAGTGATGGATAAATAAATATGGCCAACAAAATTAGCACCGTTCCGAAGTAAAAGCCTACATGCATTTTCTCACTTTCTCCAAATATTAGGAAAGCCAGAATAATGCCATAGACTGGCTCGAGATTTATAGCTAGGGAAACAGTATAGGTTCCTAGGAACTTCAAAAGGTAAACCGTAGCCACAAAAGCGTAGGCTGTACAAGCTATTGCCAGTATCAATATCCAAGGCCAATCGGCTGCGACCACTTCCGCAGGCATCACTAAATCATAACTGCTAAAGAGCATAAAGAGCATTATCATCAGAAAGCCGGAGAGCATTTCGACGAATGATATATGCAAGGAATTGTTCCCTCGGTCTATCAACTGCTTGTTTAACACGCCAAAAAGTGATGCGAGAAATGCAGATAGCAAGGCAATCAGAATGCCATTGATGTAATGAAAAGCAAACTGCGTTATCAAATAAAGTCCAATTACAATAAACGAACCGATCAGTAGCTCAACCCAATAAAATTTTCGCTTTGACAAGATCGGCTCGATAAGGCTGACGAACAAGGTTCCGCTTGCCATAGTACCCAGCGTTACAGAAACATTGGAGACCTTTACCGCCAAGAAAAAGGTAATCCAGTGAGCGGCAACAATGCTTCCAATTCCAAGCGCTTTCCAAATATCTTTTTGACTAACAAAACCACCTTTCTTTACGAATAAAGTAAGCAGGCCCATAGCGACAGCGGCAATACCCATACGGTAGAAAACTAAGTTGACTGCATCCAGCGCAATCAGTTTTCCCAATATGGCCGTGAAACCAAACAACAAGACCACAAAGTGGAGCTGTAGGTGATACTTTAAATTATTTAGGGGCAAGTCTCAGGAGATAAATACACAGGAATCCGAACAAAATATTGGGAATCCAAACCGAAAGGAAAGGAGACAGGTTTCCGTTGATAGCAAAAGTCGTTGAAAACTGCATCATCAAAACATAGGCTGCACTTAGTCCTATTCCCGCAAGGATATGAAGCCCCATTCCACCACGAACTTTTCGTGATGCCATAGAAAATCCGATTACCGTTAGAATAAAAGTGGCAAAGGGAACTGAGGTTCGCCGAAAGCGCTCCACTTTTAATGCCGATATATCTGAGGCCCCCTTGCTCTCTTGCTGCTTAATATATTCCTTCAATCGCGGAGTAGTCATTGCTTCTTTCAAGTAGGTTTGCGTGGTTAGGTCCTTGGGAAGAAAATTAAAAGCAGTGTCCAATTTTGTTCCCTTTGTAAAGGTCTCCAATTCTCCTTCCATCGTCCGCATAGTATAGACTCCTAACTCCCATGACTTGGTCAGGGGTTTCCATTTTATTCTCCTGGAACTAATCTTTTCTATTAACACATTATCTGCTACTCTTTCCAAGGTAAAGTTCAGTCCAGTACTATCTCGACGATCATAGGTCCCCAAGAAAAGAAACACATCATCGGCGACTTGTACGTGTACATCTTTTTGAGTTCCTAGTCTCTTACTCTTTTTCTTAGCAAACCACTCCAGCTCAAAATCTATCTTATTCTGATTGGAATTAGGAACGAGATAATGATTGGCCCCATATTGAATGGCAAAAAGTATAAAGGCAGCAATGGCGTAGGGAACCAAGAGAATCCGGTAGAAACTAATACCACTGCTCAAGGCAGCTATAATTTCGGAACGATATGCCAGTTTTGCGGTAAAGTAAATTACCGATATGAATACAAAAACGGGGCTGAGCATAAAAATAATCCAAGGCACAAAATTGGCGTAGTAGCCAGTAACGATGTGTTTAAATGGAACTTCCCCATCCATAAAGTCGTCCATCTTTTCAGAAATATCGAATACCACCGATACAACTATGAATAGCAAGACCGTAAAAAAGAATGCGCCCAGAAATTTCTTAATGATATAGAGATCGAGTTTTTTCAATCAGATTTTGTTAGCCAGCTTTTTAACCATTTTATTCTTCCAATCAGCAAAGGTATCGTTTAGGATGTGCTGGCGAGCAGTTTTTACCAACCATAGATAAAAGGACAAATTATGGATGGAGGCTATCTGGGCGCCGAGCATCTCTTTGGAAATAATCAAATGACGCAAATATGCTTTAGAATAAAACGCTGAACTAGTGCAAATCGTTGCATCGTCTATTGGCGAATGGTCGTTTTCCCACTTTTTATTGCGAATATTTATAACCCCTTCACGAGTAAACAACTGACCGTTGCGGGCATTGCGTGTGGGCATTACACAATCGAACATATCGACCCCCAGAGCGATACACTCAAGTAAATTTGACGGCGTGCCCACACCCATTAAATAGCGCGGCTTTTCAGAAGGTAAAATATCACAAACCACTTCGGTCATTGCATACAAATCCTCATGCGGCTCTCCAACCGACAAACCACCTATGGCATTTCCAACGGCTCCTTGCTCAGCTATAAAGTTAGACGACTGCTCACGTAAGTCTTTGTATACTGAGCCTTGCACAATAGGAAAAAGCGCTTGCTCATAACCATACACTGGCTCCGTAGTAGCAAAGTGATCTATACATCGTTTTAACCAGCGATGCGTCATAGCAATAGAGCGCTTCGCATACTTATACTCGCAAGGGTAAGGCGTACACTCGTCGAAAGCCATAATAATATCGGCTCCAATAACGCGCTGAATATCCATTACATTTTCAGGCGTAAACTGATGCTTCGAACCATCGATATGAGATTGGAAGGTTACTCCCTCTTCTTTTATTTTTCTGATGTCCGTTAAAGAGTACACCTGATAGCCACCACTATCGGTTAAAATAGGTTTGTCCCAACCGTTGAAATTATGCAGTCCGCCAGCGGATTTTATAATGTCTAGTCCAGGACGTAAATATAAATGGTACGTGTTACCTAAAATAATGTCGGCCTTTACGATCTCCTTGAGCTCCTTCTGATGAACACCTTTAACTGTTCCAGCAGTACCAACAGGCATAAAAATCGGGGTTTCCACAGGTCCGTGCGCAGTTTCAAAGACACCGGCCCTAGCCTTCGTTCCGCTGTCCTGTGCGTTTAGGGTAAATTCAAACATTTGCAGCAAAGGTACTTAGCAATATGTATTTTTAGGCTCAATGATAGAAGGTATCCCTTTCCTTTTTCCAGTCCTAATAGTCATCTTATTAGCTTGTCTAGCTATACAATGCTGGTTTTACCTCGTCCATTTCAACAAGATTGCAAAGCAGCAGCCACAGAAAACAGCGCGTACGGAAATCCCTGTAACCGTAATAGTCTGTGCCCGAAATGAAGCAGACAATCTCAAGGATCTAATTCCTGCCTTATGCGAGCAGGACTATCCAACTTACGAGGTGCTCATTGTCAACGACCGGAGTACAGATAATTCGGAAAGCATATTGAATGAACTCAAAAACCGCTACCCAGCGCTAAGAGTAGTCCAACATCGGTCCGAAGCTTCCCCAGGCAAAAAGGCCGCACTTAAATTCGGTATTGAAAACGCGGCCCATGAAATTCTACTCTTTACAGATGCCGACTGTCTGCCTACCAGCAAGAAATGGATAGAAAGTATGGTCGCCACATTTGATTTGGAAACTGATCTAGTCCTAGGTTTTAGCCCCTACAAAAAAAGCAAAGGCCTACTCAATCAATTCATACAATACGAAACATATCTCACCGCCCTACAGTATTTTTCTTGGGCCAGCGTAGGAAAAGCATATATGGGCGTAGGTAGAAACTTGGCTTACAAAAAATCAGCCTTCCTAAAAAGCGATCAGTTCGAAAGCTCACTCGCACTCGCCAGCGGCGACGACGACCTAATGGTGCAGCAAATTTCCACAGCATCCAATACTAAAGCAGTCTGCAGGCCAGAGGCAATAACAATTTCAAAAGCTCCTCAACAATTTAGTCTATGGTGGAAGCAGAAAATGCGACACCTTAGCACAGGAACTACTTATCCCAAATCAGTGCAAAGAAGATTAGGGGCCTTTAGTGTATCGCTTATTTTGTTTTACCTGACTGGCATAGCCAGCATTTTAATTGCAGCTAGTCTAGGAAACCTTCAATTCGTATTTGTAATATGCTCACTATTCATACTGCGCTGGTTGTTCATGATGGTTTGCAACGAATCAGTTTCACCAGTTTTAAAACTGCGCAATTCTGCTTTGTTCATCCCATTCTATGACTTTCTATTCTTTTTTTATTTAGTAGCTTTCGCACCATTCCTCTTTTACAATCCTACCGCCAATACTTGGAACAAAAAATGGATCGATTCCTACAGCTAGTCCCCGATGTTACTAAGGAGCAAGTAGCTCAATTACTTGAACTCGAAAAGCTCATTAAGAGTTGGAACGAAAAAATAAATGTCGTTAGTCGCAAAGACATCGATAAGGTGCGTGAGCACCATGTTTTGCATTCAATGAGCATAGCGCACTTCCACCCTTTTCCGGACGGCAGTCATATTATAGATGTTGGAACGGGCGGTGGTTTTCCAGGACTGCCACTAGCCATACTTTTTCCAAAATGCAATTTTCTACTTGTCGATAGCATCACCAAAAAAATCGGAGTTGTCGAATCCATTATCGATGAACTAGAATTAGAAAACTGCGCAGCCATTGTAGAGCGCATGGAAAAAGTAGACGAAGAAGCAAACTATGTAGTTTCTAGAGCGGTAGCGCCAATGCAAAAGCTCATCAATTGGACCAAACACTTGCTACCCAAAACACAAAATGGAGATTCGAAAAACGGCTGGCTCTTTTTAAAAGGCGGCGATCTGCGAGAAGAAATGAGCGTGGTCAAAAGAGAGAAAACGATACACACCCTAACAGACATTCTACCCTACCCACATTTTGAAAACAAGTTTTTAATAGAGGTACCAAAAGTTTGATGGGCGTGCCCCCATGCCGCCCACGCTTCAAGGCCAACGCTGCGCAAGGGGTCGGGCTCTCGGGAGTCGCTCTGTGCTGCTAAAGCCAAACAGTTCATCTAGCTCTTAAGGAGCTAAGAACTGTTCTTGCCTTCAGCAACAGGAGCTCCACAATCCCTCCATCCCTCACGCATTTTGTAACTTGCACTATGGTTGAACAAAAGGAAATGAGCCTGCCGCTTTTCGAACGCGGCTTTCACTTAATAACTCGTTATGTTTTGAAGGAACTAGGTGAACTACCTGAAACCGGTTTACTCAACGTTTATATCAAACACACCTCCGCAGGCCTGACCATCAACGAAAATGCGGACCCAACCGTAAGGCATGACTTTGAAAAAATTTTCAATAACATCGTTCCCGAGAATCAACCTTATTATCGACACACAATAGAGGGCCCCGACGATATGCCTGCTCATGCTAAGGCGGCTATGACCGGCAGTTCGGTAACGGTTCCTATTTCGAGCGGTAAATTGAATCTTGGCACTTGGCAAGGTCTATATCTATGCGAATTCAGGAACAGGGGCGGTAAGCGAAAATTAGTACTTACTGTTTATTCCTAATACATTAGGCTCAGATATTTCGCTATGCATGACTTTTAGCGTGGATTTCTTATCTATTTTTGTAAAAGGATAATAAGATATAAGGTTTTCAATAGCCTATCCAAAAATCGATAAACCCAGAACAAACGAACACTAGATGATAAACTATAGAGTCATTTTTCTTTTTGTAGCCTTATTAGCATTAACGCAATGCGGCAAGAAAAACATCGCAAAAACCCAACGTGATTTTAAGAATACTCCGGTCACAGCAACGGAAAGCCCGGTCGCGATTCCTGGAAACGTTATGAAAGATGCGAAAATGGACAAGAACGCACCTCCTCCACCACCTCAATCTCCAACACGCCCTGCGCACACCAGGCCACCTGTCGGAAAACTGGTTTACGATCAACCAGTGCACTACCCTGAAGAAGTGCATTTAAAAAACATACGTCAACTCTCCTTCGGCGGTGATAATGCCGAAGCTTATTTCAGTACGGACGACAAGCAACTAGTTTTCCAAAAAGCGCATGCCTCCGAAGGCTTAGAATGCGATCAAATATTTGCTGCAGACATCACAGACGATGGTCCTCTAGACCTGAAGCTCATAAGCACGGGAGATGGTAGAACGACTTGCTCCTTTTTTATGCCAGGAAATGAAGAAATTATTTTTGCGAGTACGCACCTAGCAGATAAGGAATGTCCACCGACACCAGATCGAGAGAAGATCAAAAAGTATGTTTGGCCAATTTATGATTCGTTCGAAATTTTCTTGGCAGACAAAAACGGAAAGATTACAAAGCAGTTTACCGACAACAATTTCTACGATGCTGAAGCCACAGTATCACCAGACGGCAAACTGATTGTCTTTACGTCTAACCGAACAGGCGATCTTGAGCTTTACACAATGAATGTGGACGGCACTGACATAAAGCAAGTTACCAGTGGCTTAGGCTACGATGGCGGCGCATTCTTCAGTCCAGACAGTAAGGAGCTTATCTTCCGTGCATCTAGACCCACGAGTGCAGAAGACGTAAAGGAATACAAAGACTTGCTGGCACAAGGCTTAGTCGCTCCGACCAATATGGAGTTGTTCATTTGCAATATTGATGGCAGCAACTTAAGACAGATTACTGATTTGGGGAAAGCCAACTGGGCGCCATACTTCCACCCTTCTGGCAAGAAGGTCATTTTTAGTTCGAATCACGAATCCGAACGCGGTTTTCCATTCAACTTATACATGATAAACACAGACGGTACTGGCTTAAAGCAATTGACCCACGATCAAACCTTCGATGCCTTCCCAATGTTCTCTTACGATGGTACCAAACTTGTTTTTTCAAGCAACCGAAATAACGGCGGTGGGCGCGACACCAATATGTTTATTGCTGACTGGGTAGAAAACCCTTAGTCCCTTCATGAAGGGCTTAGTCAAAAAAATATTACCTGCTTCATTCTTTAAGAAGCTGAAGCTTCAATACTACCGAGGCAAAGAACACGAATGCAATGTTTGTGGTTTTGAAATGAAACGCTTTGGTCAGACCGGCTGGAACGTTCCTGTGGTTATAGAAAAGGAAATGGTAGGCGCTGGGCTTCGCTACGCAGCCTGTCCAAACTGCCAGTCTTCTGACCGCGAGCGAATGATTCTTTACTATCTCCAAGAAAAGAAAAAACTGCAAGAACATGAGAAAGCAAAAACCATTTTGCATATCGCTCCTGCGGCTTCCCTTGAAAAATACTTACGTGCTATTCCCAATACGGAATACATCTGCGGAGACTTACATCCTGAGTTAACGAAATACCCCAAAGACACCATCTGGGTCGATGTAACTAAGCTGCAGTTTGAGGATGACTCTATTGATGGCATTATGTGTAATCACGTTTTGGAGCACGTTCCTGAGGACAGACAGGCTATGGGTGAGTTTCATAGAGTTTTGAAGAAGGGCGGCTGGGCTATACTTCAAGTGCCCTATTCTACCATACTCAAAGAGACATTTGAGCCCGCTTGGATTAGTTCGGACCAAGAACGCCTGAACAAATTTGGCCATAGCGACCACGTAAGGCTTTATGGAATGGATTATGCTAATAGATTAGAAGAAGCTGGCTTTACGATTGAACCACTCTACTTGTCAGATCTAATTGGCGAAGACAAGGTGAAGAGATTGGGCATCAATCCGAAAGAAGCGCTCTTTTACGCTGAAAAGAAATAAAATGAGGCAACTACTAATATTGCTTGTTCTGTGCTTATCGATTAGCCTTCAGGCTCAAGAAACAAAGAAAAAGAAGGCCAGTTCTGTTCGTGGACCTGAATGGGGCTTTTTGGTAAAAGTTGGTGAAGATGCGCCAAACTTTAAAACCAAGCTTTCGACGGGTGAAAAAATAAAACTCAAGAAGCTACGTGGCAAAGTAGTTATGCTACAGTTTACTGCTAGTTGGTGTAAGGTTTGCGTAAGAGAAATGCCTTACATCGAGCGCGAAATTTGGCTCGAACATATGGACGAGGACTTTATAGTAATCGGCGTGGATCGCGACGAGCCTTTAGAAAAGGTATTGGCCTTTATAGAAAAAACCAAAGTAACCTACCCTATTGCCTTAGACCCTGATGCGGAGATTTTCAAAATGTTCGCCGAGGAAAAAAGTGGTGTAACGCGAAATGTCATTATTGACAAGAAGGGTAAGGTGCGCATGGTCACACGCTTGTTCAAGCGTCAGGAGTTCAATGAGATGAAAGAAATGATCGCGCAATTGATTGCCGAATAAGGCTAGGCTTTCCCTAGACCAATTACATCTACATTATAGGCCGCAAGAGGGATGTGGAAGGTGGCCCGCAGGGACAGTAATTTGTGCTGCGCAGTCTACTAAGTGCTTACCGCCTTAGCGGTAGAAGCACGTGTGTTGACCAGCCACAAATTACCGGAGCGAACGCGAAGCCTGGAAAAGCCCGACCTCTTTGTCAAAAAGCAAAGTACTTTCCGCTTGCGGAAGAAGGGGTTTGCTTTTTGACAAGAAGAGGGCTTGCCCGTAAAAGAGAAACATCTCAATAAAAAAGGGCAACACATTGTATTGTGTCGCCCCTCTACTTAAATAACTCTTCAAGTGGTGATTCAAAATCTATCTACCGCGGTGCAATTTATCTTGCCACTCTTTCAACTTTTCCCAATTTCCATTCGCGGCCATTTTGGCTTGCCTGGCCCAAGTTCCTGGATCGTGCATCCGAAAACGAGGGCCCGCTTTATCCATTATGTCTCTTAAGATAGCAATTTTTGTATTACTCAATTTACGGAAGGTCTTGATTCCTTTTGCGTTCAATACTTTTTGAATCGCTGGACCTATGCCTTCAAGCTTTGTGAGGTCATCTGGCCCACTCTTTTTCTTTGATTTAGTTGACTTTACAACACCGTTTGTACTACTCGCTTTGGTCTTTGCTCTTTGGCTTATGGCGGTTGTTTTTGGTGCTTTACTTTCTGCTACAACCTCACGTACTACCTCAACTGGAACTTTCACTTCTTTTATAACTTCCACCGGAACTTTCACTTCTTTTATGACTTCCACAGGAACTTTCACTACTGTGGGTTTTTCTTTAAGCTGAGCTTTCAAGTCCTTGAGCTTTTCGTCCGATGTTTCAAGCCGAGCGCTTAGCGAATCAAACTTGCGCTCCCAAGCCGCACGCTCTCTATTGCTGAGTGCATTGAGTGACTTGATTTCGCTCTCCAACTTATCTCGTTCTTTTACTTGCAATTGCTCGGATCCTTTATACGTTTTGAGCTGCGCTTTAAGTTCGTCGAGCTCAACTTTTAATAAATCTTTTTCATCAAAAATCTCGGCGTACTTGGCTTGCCAATTTCCAACTTGCATTTCTACTTTACGCAGACCTGCATTGGCTGAGGCTTTCTCTTTTTCGAGACTCTTCAAGGTCGCTTCAAGTCGCCTAGCGCTAGCTTGCCATTTGTCGAGCTTGTTATTCAACTCAAGCTTGATTCTATTCTCCTTAGAAAGACTAGACTCACTAACTTTGATTCTACTGAGGAGTTCTTTGCGCTCCGTTTTGAGTTCTTGGATGGTATTGTTGAGGAGTGCCATTTTGGACTCAAGTGTTTCTACTTTAAATCCAAATTGACGCGAGGCATTTTCAGCAGCACTTGTTTTGCTGCTAATATCACGTGCTTTATGCTCTAAGGCATCGAACTTCCTTTGCCAGCCAGCTAAATCTTTGTTAGCGGATTTGTAGTTTGCTTCAAGTGCTTTATACTTCGACTTCCAATTTTCATTTTCGCTAACTGCAGTACCCAATTTTACTTTTTGCTCACTTAGCGAAATATGTAGTGCGTTGTATTTCTTTCTCCAGTCCTCCGTATCCGATCCATTTCGTTTTAGTCTTTTTTCTAGTTCTGAGTAACTCAGGTCTAAGCTCTTGTATCTAGCTTTCCAGGTTTCTAGAACTGTTGTGGTGGCATCGACCTTATTTTCTAGAATGACGAAGTTTCCTTCGAGCACTTGCTGCGCTTTAATGCGTGTCTCTATTTCTACTTTTTGAGCACCATTATCATAAACCAATCGACTGTGATTGACTTCGAGTGCTTGGTACTTTGCCTTCCACTCTTTGAGCTCTGCTAATCCGAGGTCTACTTTAGACTCGAGGCTATTGTAACGGTTTTCAAGGTTGGCGTATTTCGATTTTTGCGCAGACGCTTCCATTTGCGCTGAGTTCAACTTAGATCTTAATGTTTCACCCTCGCCCTTAGATAACTGAGCTTGAGTACTAAGTGTATTGAACTTTGACTCCAGAGAATCGTACTTTCTCTTCCAAGAAGATGTTTCATTTTGACCAGAGCTTAAATTTGATTCTAGACTACCAAATTTTGTTTCTAGTTGATTGTACTTACTCGTCCAAGACTCTATTTCCCTTTGACTGTGGCTGTAGTTGGATTCAAGCCGCGCGTATTTCGACTTCCAACTTTCGATAAGCTCAACACTTTCTTGGGTTGAATCTTTGAACTGCGCGCTTTCAAGCTGAATTCTATCTAATTGTTTTTCAAGTTCGTTGTACTGGCCTTTCCAGGCATTTAAATCTTCCTCGTAGCGAGCAATACTAGTCGCCTGCTCTGATTGCTCAGCTCTGTAATCGCTAATTAAGGCTTCTAAACGGGCATTCTTGTTTGACCAATTTTCTATTTCACCTAGTGCTAGGGTATAGTTAGCACTCAGCTTATCATACTTCTCTTGAATTGCATTCCACTTATACTGAAGTCCTTCTGACTCTTTTGATGCGCGCACTCTGTAATCGTCGTATTCACTACTCAAACTACTATACTTGCTATTGACGTCCGAATACTGGTTGTCGATAGAAGTCCACTTATCGCGCCACTCATTTATGTAGCCGTCTAGTTCATTACGCTCGAGACTAAGCTTTTTATAGTTAGCGGCGAGTCCGTTGTATTGATCAACTTGATTTTCGTACTCGGTGCGCCACTTTCTAATAGAGTTGTCTCTTTCTTGAATGACTCCAAGCAAATCCTTGTTTCTTCCTCCGTAGAGCATTCTCCAGGCGAACCAACTTAGTAGCGCACCGCCGATTCCCCATATTAAGGGGAGTAGATCACATATACTCATCATTCTTTATTTGATAGTTATTTCAACTCGGCGATTTTGGAGGCGCCCGGTTGCAGTATTATTTGTAGCAATAGGTTTATCTGGTCCCATGGAACTTGCGACTATTTGTTTCGGGCTTGCTCCCATTTTCACGAGATGCGTCTTGATAAAATCTGCTCTCCCGCGACCCAAAACGATATTTAGATTTCGATTACCTCGATTATCTGTATGTCCAACTGCTATTACACTTTCTTTGGGTTTACGATTTAAATAATAGAGCAAATCATCAAAATATTTTCGCAAGTCGTCATTCATTAGAATGGCCTCTTTATTTGATTGAAAATAAATTCTCTTCGGTGCTTTTCGTAACTCGGATTCAATAGCAACTAAGCGCTTATCAATTGTAGTTGATTTTGAAAACATAAACTGTACTGCTCCTATAAGGGCACCTTCAGCTTCATTTATGTGTGAAACTTTTGCTGCCCTAGTCAATATTTTATCCTTCGGCACACCCAAGCCAGCCATAACTTGCTTCAAATTATCTGCACGAGCTATTCCTAAATTTGGCAGCGCACTATTGTTCTTTTCATCGGCCAGATACAATCCAGTTAATGTAATAGCTTTTTCTGGATGCGCCATTAGATAGGCTGCAGTCTTGATTAGCGCACCGGTGACACTTCCGTGTCTCGGTTGCGTATGCTCATGACTAGAGTGTTGAAATTTGATTTGCTCGTCAGCACTAACCGAAAAATCTCCCCCGTCAACAATTTTTAGAAAAGAAATTTGTTTTGAGGGCTCAGGCTTAACCATTTGCTCTTCCTGTTCGGAAGCCGAAACGCTTGAAGCCTCTGTATCTAAGTCGTTACAATCAAACCAGCCACGCACAAACAATCCCATGACTAACCAAATAGCCAACAAAATTATCGGTAACGATCTCATAAATTGCGAATTGGTAAAAATTTAATCCGTTCGAGGGCTATTAAAGACCTCAAATTTCTAGTTTTAGCCTTTTTTGAAAGCCATCAAATTACAAAGTTTGAATAGTATAAAACCTATGAATACAGGGAACTCTATGGCACAAAATGACCTTAGTTGAATTATGGACTTAGTACTAAGCATATTTCTAGGTATTGGGCTTGCAGCTGCTGTTGGATTTCGGGTATTTGTGCCCTTTTTCATTATCAGTGTGGCGCATTATGCCGGTTATTTATCCTTGAGTGAGGGCTCTATGTGGATGGGCAGTACCGCAGCGATGGTTACTTTCGGCATTGCTACGGTAATTGAAATTCTCGCTTACTTCATTCCCTGGCTCGATAATGCCCTGGATTTGGTAACCACACCTATGGCTGTTGTAGGTGGCACTATTTTAATGAGCTCCGCCATTACCGATGTTGACCCCTTGTTGCAATGGTCGGTCGCCATTATCGCCGGAGGGGGAACTGCGGGTTTAATAAAAAGCATGACCAGTACGGGCAGGTTGGCTTCTTCGGTTGGAAGCGGAGGTTTAGGTAATCCACTTATATCCAGCGGAGAGGCGTTGAGCTCAATTCTTATGACCTTTTTATCCTTTGTATTGCCCTATGTTGCTGCATTTTTTGCAATAATTCTGTTCATTGCTGGGTTATTTTTTGTTCGGAAACGACGATTGCGCGCTACTGCAAAAAAGACCTAAAATTTATATGCACTTTTACGTGTGCGAAATTTTATTCCCGTTCTACTAAAAGTATCTGCGCTCGGCCTTCTTCTGTGCCAACTTAGCTTGCTTGCACAAAATAACGATGCAGCTGAACCTAGTGACCTTTTTGAAATTACTGTACTTGACTTAAGAACAAACTCTAAACTCGAACGCGTGGCGCTTAAGTTTAGTAATCAAGTAGATACAATCTTTACCGATAAAACTGGGCTTTATGAGTTCGAGAACTTGTCCTTGTTTCCTGATAGTGTCGAGTTTCATAAGGACGGTTTTTTGACTCAGACATTTTACATTGATGGCAAAGGTGGTTCTGCACAAATAATTTTACAAACGGACTACTCGAATTTACAAGAAGTTAACGTTTACGGATTTTCAGGAGGGCAATCCTTGGCAACAAGTCCTGCGGCTATACATTTGATTGAACAGAAGGAAATTCAAAGAAGCACCACAACTAATGTTGCTCCAATTTTAAACAAGATACCTGGGGTATTTGTACAAACAGGGGCGCTTAACACAAACCGAATCACTATCCGAGGTGTTGGTGGAAGAAGTGCATTTGCAACCAGGAATGTTCGAGCCTACTTAGAAGATATTCCGCTTACGGATTCTGGTGGGGAAACTGCCATTGAAGATATTGATCTAGAGACTATAGGAAGTATCGAAGTTATTAAAGGTCCAACGAGCACCCAATATGGTTCTGGAACTGGCGGTACAATTATAATGAAGGGCGCAAAAGCTGACTTAAATGAGCACAGTGTTTCAGGAAAGGTATTAGTGGGTAGTTATGGATTGCTTAAATCCAATTTGACCTATCGCATAAATAATGAAGTTACAAATGCTTGGGTGCAGTTTAACAAGATAAGTAGCGAGGGCTACCGGGATAACAATAACTTCGACAGAACTTCTTACACCGGTTTTATCCAGGCATTTTCCAAAAACAACGGTGTATTAAGCTTGCTCATTAACAGAACGGATTTCAAAGCATTTATTCCTAGTTCCTTAAGTCTAGCGAACGCATTGGAAAATCCGCGTCAAGCTGCTTTTATTTGGGATGAGGCCAATGGTTTTGAAAGATATCTAGAAACTTTAGGTGGGTTGAACTGGAAGAACTATAGAAAACACTTCACGACATCGCACAGTTTGTCTTTACGCAATAACCAATCTATAGAACGTAGACCTTGGGATTTCCTGGGTCGCGACTTGATTAATTTTCAGCTACGGTCTACTATTTCCATTAAAACTGGCGAAAACAGTAAGCTGAATCTCGGTTACGAATACATGAATGAAAACCTCGATCACGAGACAATGATTGATCAGATCCTTGTTGAGTCATTTATAAACAGTGTTCGGACGCACAATCTTTTTGCAAACTTTAAAGCCGAGTTTTACGAAAATATCTTTTTCGAAACCGGTTGGAGCAACAACCGAATGAAGTTCAAAGGGAATCAGGACCAGGGCTTCTTTTTTAGGAATAACATAACCAAGCCACCTCCTACAAATTCATTTAGAGTTGCACTTAGCCGCTTAAGCAAAAACAGAAGGCACACTCAGTACGTTTCTTATAATACTGGTTTAATCAACCCGTCGATCGAGCAAATTTTTGGCAGTGATGCAATAATTCGAGGCGGCGATAGAGAACTTCAGTTGCTCCGAAGCGAAAAAAGTAGAAGTGCAGAATTGGGTTTCCGCGGAAAGTTTAGAAATTTTAGCTACGACCTTTCTGCTTACTCAATGAAGCTTAGGTATCGTATTGATCAATCAACCAGGACTAGTGAGAACGATATAATTTTTGACAATCGCGGTAACAGCACGCATCAAGGAATTGAAGCTGTCCTAAATTGGAAGACACCTGTCTTCCAAGGGCCAATAAAGCGTATTTATCTAAGCGCTAGCGGAAATTACGGTTCCTTTCTATTCGGCGATTATCCCCTAGTTAGCTCTTCTACAGATGGAGAGCTTATCACTTTTACCACTACAAACTTGGAAGGCAATATCCTTACAGGGGTTCCCGACTTAGTAGCAAACGCAGAGGCCAGAGTAGAATTATCCTTTGGATTAAATGTTAGGCTACATTATCAGCACGTTGGTTCACAGGCACTCGATGATGAAAACACCTTGTTCAGCGACTCGCATGATGAAGTTAATCTGACCTTCGACTATGAAACCGAGCTGTCGCCAAAATGGACCTTAGCCGTAAATGCAGGAATTAGGAACTTACTCGACTCCGATTACTTTTCTATGTATTCCATCAATGCCTTCGGGCCGCCAGCAAGTGCGCGATACTATTATCCCGCACTGCCACGAAACATGTTTAGCGGATTAAAGCTAACCCACCATATAAATAGATAGTCGAATTACTTAGAAAGAGTAAAATCTAAGGTAGTCGCTATTGAATTTAGCGTTTGAATCACAGTCATCTCTTGAGCGGTTGCCGTATCGACATTTCTAGTCCACGATTCAACACCACCAGCTGGATTTATAATTGATAACTCGCCAGCTACAGCATCATCCCAGGTAAACTCATCCTCAACAGTTAATGTGTTTCCTAAAGCCATAAAAGAATAGTTACGGGAACCAGTGTTATTTGAATTGAAAGTTATCGTTCCTGAACCCATTGCATCGGTAACGGTTGATCCATTAGTAGTAACAATAGAGTCTACGTTCCATGTTCCAACGATGTTTGCCTCCGGCTCATCGTCATCACACGAACTAAAACCAACAACTGTACCCATTAGAATAAATGCGAAGAATAATAATTTAAAGTGTTTCATCTTGTTTTGAATTGAGCGCAAATTTAGTAAAAGACTCAAGACAACGCAATAGCTCACTTACCGCTTATCGCTTTACAGGCTGAAGATTTACTGAACCGTCTTTACTCACCTTAATCCAGCCTAGTCTCAGACTCTTATAACTCAGCGTTAACCAACCAGGTGAAATCTGAACATTTTTTGGAATTGGAAAATCACGCTTCTCAATGTACATCTGCGCCAAGTTTTTCTCAAGCTCAACTTTCGCGACAGCAGGAGTCAAAAGCGTATTTAGACCTAAAAAATGACTGGGATTAAAGGCCTTGTTTACAAAGGTTCCAATAAACACTCCAGGTGAAAGTTTTTCCAAAGCCTGAAGAATTCTTTTATGTTCCTTAGGAATCATATGCGCCGTAGCATACACCTGATTCTTATGACTCGTATAAAAAAGACAGCGCCAGGTATCTTCTATCCATGGTGAAATCGTTTCGAGCTGACTCATACGAACGGCGCGCCAATAATTATTTGCTTCGCGTAAAATGGGCTCTTTGTAATCCAAAGCCATAAAACAGGAAATGAAAAAACCTTCTCCAACTGATTCATTTGGAAACATGCGATAGGAGAACATTTCATGTTGCTGAGTTTCTTTCACGTTCCATTCATCTTTTAGCAAAAGAGGCAAAGACTCTAACTCAGCGTTATCATAGATCCACTCAACATTCAATATGGTTTCAGATTCATTGTATGCGTGGTTGCAGTAAATCATTATTCCCTGCTCTTTCAACAAGGGCGTGGCGTGTTGTAAAAAATTTTTCTGAATCATCGAACACGCTTCTTGTAGTTCGGGTGACCAATTCTGAATAATTTTATGATTCAATCGAAACAAGCCTTCATCAGAAGAAGGTGGGTTGACAATAACGATGTCGAACAAGCCTTGTAGTTCTCGCAACTCATGAACCTTATGATTACTCAACCATATATTGGTGTGCCCCCAGCTACCTAACCTTTTCTTAGTACTCTCGTAATTTGCTTCATCTTCTTCATTACAAAGTATCAGACAAGACTCATCAAAGTATTGTGATAGTGCCATAGAATTAAAACCGCCGTTACAACTCAGATCTAATATTAATTGACGCTTACGGCTCTTAGCTTTTTGTCGAACGACTTCGAGCAAAAAAGTGTGAGAGGCCTCTCCTACTTCGTACGCTCCGAGATGGTAAAAGGGATCATTGCGATAATTCGTGTCAAAAGGAAAAACACCTATTTCATTCGCCCAAGGAACCCTATCTAAAGGCTCTCCCTTTCCGCTTGCTTTAGTCTTGTTTGGCAGTAGGCATTGACGTCCAGTTTTGGCAAAAGTCTCCAACAGAGCTTCCCGAGAGGCTCCACTGATGGTCCCTAGTAAAGAAAGAAAGTCATCCGGAATTTGCATTGAATCTGAAAAGGAAATTAATAATTAAGAAGCGAGCCGTATCGAAAATTAAAGCCTTCAATCCCTTGCGCTCCTCCTGTTAATACCGCCACTATATTGCTACCACTATTAAAAGTACTATTGGAAATCATCTGAAACAATCCAAAAATCATTTTACCATTATAAATTGGATCCAAGCCGACACCATAATCCATATAAAACTGATTTAGAAAGTCCACAAATTCTTGATGATAGCTCGCAATCCCTCCAAGAGTAAAGCCACGTTCCAAGCGCCAATTATTATTCTCAGAACCGCCCAAATAATGTAGAATATTCTGTTCGAGATAGTTTTCCTTAAGGGCTGGGAATCCTATCACGTTTGCTCCATTCTCTAAGCCAGAAATTAGCCCCGCCATGGTGCAAGCAGTACCAACCGGTATACAGACATCCGTAGTATCAGTAGGAATAAACGCTCCAACTTCTTGACAACCTTCAAACGCCAATTCATTACTACCACCTTCAGGAATGAAAAAGTAGCCAGGAAACTCTTTTGTTAACTCGCTCGAGTCTTCTCGCAAAGCTCTAAACCGAGATCTACTTACATATTGCAAGTCCATTCCCTGAGAACGTATAAAATCCAGCGTAGGATTAGTTTGCTGTTCGTATTCACGAACTAAGCCAATAGATTTTATTCCCAGTTCATTGGTAATTGCCGAAAGCGCGTACAAGTGATTACTAAAGGCTCCGCCCATACTCACCACCCCAAGCGCATTGGACGATTGAGCATATGCTAAATTGTATTTAAGCTTACGCCACTTGTTACCACCAACAATTGGATGGTTCAAATCCTCGCGAAGAAGCCGCAAGGAAACATTATGTTTCTGTAGTAATGAGTGTCTGATTTCAGTTAAAGGAATCTCAGACATCTGATAATAAGACCTAGTTTACGCTAGTAAGAATAGACACTGCCTCTTTCAAGTAGATATCCTCTTCTAGTTTTTCGAACCAAGAATCGCGACGATCTATTTTAACCTCGTCGTCTCCAATTGCCATCGCATCAGCCTTTAAACTTGAAACCATTAAGCCTTCAATTTTTACACTGTTTAGATCTTTATACTTTTCAGAGATCTCATCAATCTCTTTTTTGTAAGTCAAATACTCTTCGAAATTCAAAGGATACGATGTGCGATCTCTGCGCTCTTTAAAAATTTGCGCGTACTCATCCATTTTTTGAAAATTCTCATCGCTTCTTATCATTTCACTACGATCAAGGCTTACCATATCCGTTTCATCCCACGAATTGTAAGAAACAGAACTGATTTCACTCCAAGGCATTGCATAGTCTAGCTCTTTTTCTCCTATGTCGATGTATGAATAAGTATCAGGGTATACTATGTCAGATTGTACTCCTTTTAATTGGGTAGCACCACCATTAACTCGGTAAAACTTTTGAGTCGTTACTTTCAATGAACCCAATGGCTTCAATGCAGAAGCTGAGGGGCTGCGTACATAGCGATCTAAATCGTAGAAACGTTGCACCGTGCCTTTTCCATAAGTACTCGCACTACCAACTATGGTTCCACGATCGTAATCTTGAATAGCCGCCGCAAATATTTCACTCGCGCTTGCACTAAAGTTGTCGACCATTACAACCAACTCACCGTCAAATTGAACTTCAGGGTCCTTGTCCTCTAGTACATAAGGATAACCTTCACGAGACTTAACTTGTACAACCGGGCCACGGTCTATAAATAAACCAACCATATCAACAACATCTTGCAATGACCCACCGCCATTGCCTCTCAGGTCAAGAATCATTTTGTCAATGCCTTCATCATTCAATTTTTCTATTTCCTTACGCACATCTTCACTGCAAGTTCTACCACCCGTTTTTGTAAAGTCAGTATAGAACTTCGGTAAATAAACCATACCAACCGCTTCATTATTTTGTTCGTCTTTTATAACTGCGGTTTTAGCATAGCTTTCCTCGTTAATTACAATATCACGAATTATTGGAATCACCTTAGTGCTTCCATCCAATTTCTTAACAGTGAGGCGAACTTCTGTTCCCTTTTTACCACGAATCAATTGAACCGCATCATCCAAACGCATATCAACTACGTCAACAGGTTCTTCATCCGCTTGTGCAACTTTCAGAATCAAATCTTCTGGCTCCAACTCACCTTGTAGTGATGAAGGACTGCCTGGAACAATTTCAATGACTTTAATATATCCGTTGTCTTCTGTGGTAAGTCTTGCACCAATTCCTTCCAAACGACCAGAAATACTTATGTCAAAGTCTTCCTTTTTCTTCGGAGGAAAATATCCTGTATGCGGATCTAAAACCCCTATAACAGAATTTATGTACGTAGCAAATCGATCTTCGCGATTCAATTTTTCAATTCTCTTGAACCAGCTGTCGTGACGAGAAAGCACTTTTTCTCTAGCTTCTATTTCCAATTCAGCAATCGTTTTTATCACAACTGGCTCTTCATCTTCTTTCATCTCTTCTTCGCCATCGGTCATTTTCTTTTCGTCGGTCATTCCGGCCGCTTTTTCTTCTTGTCTTTTCAGGTCCTTTTCTTGAGCGACCAACTTGTCCGCCATTCTTGCAACCACTTGATACTTCAAAGATCTTCTCCAAATTTCTTTGAGCTCTTCTTTCGTTCTCGCGTGGTCAAACTTTTCTTCGTCAGTTTCTACTACCTCGCTAGCAGTTAAATCAAAAGGACTGGATAATATCTCTTGGTAATATCCCTGAGCTTCGCCAATTCGACGCTCTAAAATATCTAAGCTCACATCCAGCAAGGTCAAGTCTCCTTTGCTGATTTGATCGTCAATCTCTTTTTTAAAGACTTCCATTCGAGTCAAATCCTCTTGAAGGAAAAACTTCTTCTGAGCGTCTATTCGACTCAAATATTGGTCAAAGGCTTTTTCTGAAAGTTCGTCATTCAAAGACCAATCAGTAAAATGGCTGTGCTCAAGACCAGCTACTATAGCCTTAACAACTGTTTTTTCCTTTTCACTATCATCAACTGGGAAAGCAAAAGCGTACACAAAAATGAGTAGCAAGGCGGTCGACGCGCCGAAAATCTTCAATTTATTCATCCTCTATGTCTAATTTCTTGGAGTTCACACAATTTAAGCCATTCAAGCCTTATAATAAAACTGATTAAGTGGCTTCATATTTTACTTAAGACTCAGCTAAAAAGGCTAGGTATAATGCTTAACAATTCTTAACCCAACATAGTGCCACATTCCATAGGCTTCGAGGGTTTTATAGAGAAAATAAATGAACGAATGTTTACCATAAGATTTAACAAGCCATGTAATCGTAATTAACTGATAATCTGCCTATTAAGCACTTATACCCTAGTTTATCAACAATGCGGAAGATAAGTAGGCGACAACGAGGCATCATTTTCCCTTTTATTTGGACTTAGACGTGAAAAATCGCGTTTTAAAACTTTAATAATCATCCAATAATCCCCAATTATGGAAGTAATCAAGCAAGTCGTCTACTTGGTCCTTGTAATGTGCATCATTTACCTGGTTTTTTATTTACTAACCTATCGCACGGATCAGCACGCAAATCTCGATTCACCTAAGCTAAAAATTAGCACTCCTAAAATAAACCTACCCAAGGTTAATGTCGATATGCCCGATGGCAAGATTATCGACGTGCCAGATCAAATAGTTGAAGGCACTCGTAGAATCATCAGCAATGGTGGTTCGAACGGAACTACCAGAACTACCAGAGGTGGTCATATGGGCAATGTAAATACGCAGGACAGCAATCACGACTGGGATCGCCCAGTTATAACCCGTGAACGTTCTCAGCAAACCAGCAACGCCGGTTTATCTAGTAACAAATCCAACGCGCGTTATTCTGGAGCGCAGTTAGGACGTCGTACTTATAGCAGAGGCGGTATGCACGGCGAATACGAAGGCCCATTGTTAAATGGCAAGCCGGAAGGATTCGGAGTCTTCCGTTACAAACGTAAAAACGATTTATACATCGGTGAGTACGTAAACGGTAAGCGTCATGGAAAAGGATATTCATTTTTCCGTTCAGGAAAAATTATGCAACGCGACTATTTTAACAACAACCTAGAGCGCGAAGAAAAAGTTAAGTACCGTTATAACGTACGTACTATAACCGACAATGGACAGCGCGGAAAATATGAAGGTGCTATGAAATCGAGCAAGCCGCACGGCTTAGGAACCATTACTTACAAAGACGGAAGTATTTACGTCGGTTGGTTCTCTAGAGGGCAAAAACACGGTAACGGAAATTTAATCCTTACCAATGGACAAGTAATTAGCGAAGAGTGGTCAGATGGTACTCTCTTAAGATAAAGTTTTAATGTTTTAGATACGTGGTTAGCCCGTCAGCAGATTATTGCTGACGGGCTTTTTATTTAAGGAGATTGTATTTCGTAACAGATATGCGGACGCAACACATGCCCCAGAGAAACCATAGGATGATTAAAGTGACCTACAACCTTCATCCCTAACTTTTCCATAACACGTTCTGATCTTTTATTTGAAATCGCAGTGATAGCTCGCACAGGCGTCTCGGGATATTTCTTCCAGAATTCATTGAGGCATGCTGCAGCACCTTCTGTGGCAAAACCATTGCCCCAATGAGCTTTGTCCAGTCGCCAGCCAATTTCAATACAGGGCGAAATCGAACTTTCAAAAGTTATTTTTCCAAAACCAATAAAGCCAATAAAAGCGCCGGTATCCAAACGATCAACCGCGTAGGGTCCTAGTTCACCTGCCTCAAGACGTGCTATGTTTCGTTCTATGTCCGCTGCGGTTTTTTCAGGCGATGTCGGATGCTCAAAAAACTCCATGTTCTCTGGATCAGCATTCAAGGCAGCCATCGGCTCAACATCTTGCGCCAACCAATTGCGAAAACCCAAACGTTCCGAAGTAAAGTAATAAGCTCTTTCCATTTGTTTGTAAAAATAAAAATCATTTGGGCTGATTTTGGCGTGCACAAATTTGATGGATTTTGGCGTGCCTAAATTTGATGGATTTTGGCGTGCCCCTCGCCAGCCAAGCTCAAGGCCACGCGGCCCTCGGGTCGTTCAGCTCCATAGCTCCGCGTTCGCTCCGGTCTTGTTCTTGCGGCTGCAAAGCAAGCTGCTTCTACCGCAAGCGGTAAGCATTTGCTACAGCCACAAACAAGACTGCTCCCATTCGGTCGCACTATTCGCATCACTCACGCATCTACTAAAAAACATTAAATACCGACAATAAACCTCACTAGACATATTAGCCACAAAGCCAATGACGTTCGATAGAAGAATCACAAAAAAAACGCTATCGCCTGATGAACAAAATTACACAACGAACCAGCAGCTTCTTTCAACGCAATGGACTTATCCTAAAAGGACTGCTCGTGGGCTTTCTAATTATTCTTATGATGTGGCCAGCCTCCCACATCCGATCACTCATTTACGAACGCCAAGCGAGACAAAATCAAGTCATCACTGAAGTAAGTAACCAATGGAGTCAAAAACAAACCTTTACTGGCCCTATTCTAAACATTCCATTTTACACCTACACTGTTTCTGAAAACGCAGATGGCGTAAAACAAACCGTAAAAAGTGCCAAGCAGTACCGACGTGTCCTGCCCGATCTACTAAATATAAATGGTCAAGTTGCGACGGAAGAGCGCAAACGGGGCATTTATAAAGTAGCCGTTTACAACAGCGACTTAAAAGTAGATGGCTCCTTCTCCCTACCCGAAAACTGGCTTGCCGAAGGCGACGAGATTTTGTACGACGAAGCATTTGTAACCGTTGGGATCTCCGATATGCGCGGCATCCAGGGAAACACCGACTTGACCTGGGCTGGTGAAAAAATAACCTCGGAACCAGGCGTAAAAGAAAAAGGCGTCATTTCATCAGGTATCCATTACCCGATAAGCGTAATGCCAGAGGAAACAAAACAAAACATTCCCTATTCGCTTGACTTATCTTTGAAAGGAAGTCAAAACCTAAGTTTTGTCCCTGTCGGAAAAGAAACCGCAGTGAGCTTACAATCGGCCTGGCCCGACCCAAGTTTTCAAGGAGCCTTTTCTCCAGAACACGACATTGATAAAAACGGAGGGGGCTTTACCGCAGACTGGAATGTCTTACATCTCAACAGAAACTTCCCGCAGGAATGGAACAATGGTGCCTTTAAATTGAACTCCTCAAAGTTCGGTTTCGATCTTTTAATTCCGGCAGACCATTACCAAATGTCTGAGCGCTCAGTGAAGTATGCATTGCTTTTCATCTCCTTGACTTTTATGGTCTTCTTCTTTATTGAAATTTTGAATAACCGCTACGTACATCCTTTTCAATACATCTTGATTGGGCTCGCACTCTGTATTTTCTATACGCTACTATTAAGTATATCGGAGCAGCTTGGTTTCACGCCAGCCTATTTCATTTCTTCCGCAATGACCATTGGCTTGATAGCTTTCTACAGTCGGGCCATTCTTAAAAGTCCACAGCTTAGTCTTATGCTAGAAGGAATATTGGTCGTGCTTTATGGATTCATTTTCGTCATCCTTCAAATGGAAGACTACAGCTTACTTATCGGTAGTCTCGGCGTGTTCTTCATTCTTGCATTAGTAATGTACTTCTCCAGAAAAATTGACTGGTACGCTATAGGCCATCTAAGATCAAAACCACAAGAAATTGAGCTGGCCCAACCATAGCCAGCGTTTAATTAGTTTTATTGTTTATTATT
>CAZZIZ010000010.1:0-36622 GCA_964654535.1 uncultured Chitinophagales bacterium | reverse complement strand
GGTGTTTTCCGCGTGAGGGATAGAGGCCTATGTTTGAGCTCCTGTTGTAAAAAACAAGAAAATCGCTTAGCTCCTTAGAGCTAGAAGCGCTTTTTGTTTTTTACAGAACAGAGCGAGGGCCGAAAGCCCGACCCAACAAAAAAGCCCCGCGTGTAACGCGAGGCTTTTTTGTTGGGTCACGCCCAAAAGTTTTTGGTCATGCCCAAAACATATTCTATGACTTCTTAGAGTTAAATTTTGGTGCTCTTTTTGGAGCAGACTTAGTCGCTTTGGTAGAGGAGTTCGAACCTGCTTTGGTTTTCTTATTCATTTTATCCAAAACGCCTTCTTCCTTTTTCTCTGGCTCGTTGTAGTCGAGCTCAAAAGGTTCTAGTTGGGCGAACCATTTGTAGACTTTTTTAATGTCGCTTAAATAGACTTGGTCTTCGTCGTAGCTCGGAAGTACCTTGCGGAAATATTTGCGCAGCTTGTCCTCGTCGGATTTGACTTCTGGTATAGGCTCGGTTTTTACCAATTCGCGAAGGGCCTTAAAAACGTTGCGTAAAGGCTCGCTATCGTCGTCGGTGTAAATCGAGATGTTGTCCAACAAGGAATACTCATGGGTGCGCATAGGCGCAAAAAAGGTTTTTCCATCATTTAATGACTTTGCTATGACGCCATTGGCTCGGGCATTCACAACTTCATACAATCCAGACTTGCCACTTATCGACACGATCTTATCAAAATCCATTAACTTTATTTTAGGCGAAAATAAGTGTTTTGCCACGCACCGATTACAAAAACCCGTATGAGTTTCGATTTAGTATCCGATTTTGAACCTACCGGCGATCAGCCCGAAGCAATTGACCAACTGGTCGATGGTTTGGCGCGTGATGAGGAGCATCAGGTGCTCCTGGGAGTGACGGGTTCCGGAAAGACTTTTACGATGGCCAATGTGATTAAACGCATTGATAAACCAACGCTGATACTGTCCCACAACAAGACCCTGGTTGCTCAACTTTATGGTGAGTTTAAACAGTTTTTCCCTGATAATGCGATTGAGTACTTCGTTTCTTATTACGATTATTACCAGCCGGAAGCTTACGTTTCAGTTACGGATACATTTATAGAAAAGGATTTGGCTATAAACGAGGAGGTGGAAAAGTTGCGTTTGAAAACAACTACTTCTTTGTTGTCTGGTCGACGTGACGTGGTTGTAGTGGCCTCGGTGTCTTGTATTTATGGTTTGGGAAATCCGGGTGAGTATAAGAGTAGTATTATTCGTTTGAGTAAAGATCAAACCGTAAGTCGTAATACATTTTTGTTTCAGTTGGTTGGTGCTTTGTATTCACGCACAGAAATGGACTTTGGCCGTGGTAACTTCCGCGTGCGCGGAGATACAGTCGATATATTCTTGCCCTACTTAGATCACGCGGTGCGTGTGAGCTTTTTTGGCGATACAATAGAAGACCTGGAAACGATTGATCCGATTAGCGGACACCGCATTGAGTCCTTGACTGATGTGGCAATTTTTCCCGCTAACATTTATGTTTCTGGGCGCGAACGTATGCAGGGAATTATCTACGCTATACAGGATGAGTTGAAGGCTCAAGAAGAATATTTTGAGTCGATTCAAAAAATTATTGAAGCCAAGCGTATAAAAGAGCGTGTCAACTTTGACTTGGAGATGATTCGTGAGTTGGGTTACTGTTCTGGTATTGAGAACTACTCGCGTTTTATTGATGGTCGCAAACCTGGCGATCGCCCATTTTGTTTATTGGACTATTTCCCAGATGACTTTTTATTGATTGTAGATGAGAGTCACGTAACCTTGCCACAAGTGCGTGCAATGTGGGGCGGTGACCGTTCACGTAAGATGAACTTGGTGGATTATGGTTTCCGTTTGCCTTCGGCATTGGATAATCGTCCATTGAGTTTTCAGGAATTTGAAGAAGTAGTACCACAAACGATTTATGTTTCGGCAACACCAGCAGATTATGAATTGGAAAAAGCGGGTGGAGTAGTAGTAGAACAAATTGTTCGTCCAACTGGCTTGTTGGATCCGCCAATAGATGTGCGCCCTAGTGAAAACCAGATTGACGATTTGATTGGTGAGATAAACGAGCGCGCTGCGAAAAGCGAGCGCTCTTTGGTGACAACTCTAACCAAGCGTATGGCGGAGGAGTTGACCAAATACTTTACTCGATTAAATATTAGAACGCGCTACATTCACTCCGAAGTGGATACGATGGAGCGTGTAGAGATAATTCGCGATTTGCGTTTGGGTGAGTTTGATGTTCTAGTTGGAGTGAACTTGCTGCGTGAAGGATTGGATTTACCCGAGGTTTCTTTGGTCGCTATTGTCGATGCCGACAAAGAAGGTTTTTTGCGAAACGATAAATCTCTAATTCAAATGGCAGGTCGTGCTGCGCGTAATGCAAATGGCGTGGTTATAATGTACGCAGACCGTGTTACCGATTCGATGCGCCGAACCATTGATGACAATGAGCGTAAGCGCGCCAAACAACAGGCTTATAACGATAAGCATGGTATTGTTCCGCAAACAGTCTTTAAAACCAAGGAACAAATTCACAAAGCCGCTTCAGTTTTAGATATTCGCCAACAGGGCGAGGCGAAGGCTTATATCGAACCAGACTCAATGAGTATGGCTGCTGACCCGGTTGTACAATTAATGACAAGACCGCAGCTGGATAAGGCTATCGATAACAAGAAAAAAGAAATGCGTAAGGCTGCAAAGGATTTGGATTTTATGGAGGCTGCGCGACTTCGGGACGAAATGTATAGTTTACAACAACTATTTGAAGAGAAGTTTAATTAAATTGTAGATGATGAAAAATTTGCTTTTGATACTGTTCGTGCTGATGCCCATTTTTGTGCAAGCACAGGATACTGGTGTCAGCTATAAAATGCAGGACAACATTAGTATCGAAAAACGTGGTGTCGTTAATTTGCGTGCGGAACAAGACGATTTTTTAACCCAACTCACACATCTTGAGGCACCAGCAGTGGGTGGTGATTCTTATCGTGGATTTTTGCGCGAGTTGAAACAAGAACACCTTCCAAAGTTTTTGGAGGAGAACGAATTCCCTGAAGCCGCGCCTTTGAAAACAGCCGAAAACTTTGAATTGCTTCAAGGAATGAATTTTAGAGGAAACCCTTTCAATGGTATTCCCGGTGATAATGATATGGCCATCTCCAATGATGGCATGTTGGTATCAGTGGTTAATTCTAGCATATGGGTGACCGATGTGAATGATCCGAGCTTTGATGAGGTGGTAACTGGATTAGCTGCTTTTTCCGCCGACCTGGATCTCTCTACCAACCGCTTTGATCCTAAGGTTTTGTACGACCCCAATGCTGATCGTTTCATTCTTATTTGTTTGGCGGGTAGCATGACTACCGAATTTATTGGTGGGCAAACAGATGAACAGACCATAGTCATTGGTTTCAGCGAATCCAATGATCCAACTGATGATTGGAATGTCTATGCCTTAACGGGTATTCCATTGATGAATGGTACTTGGTCTGATTATCCGCAAATAGCGATAAGTGAAAGAGAGCTATTCATAACTGTTAACTTGATACAAGACAATGTGCCCTGGTATTTAGGTTTTACCCAGAGCGTAATATGGCAAGTGTTTATGCAGGATGGCTATACGGGTAGTAGCAATTTGAACAGTCGTTTGTATTCAGACATAAAGCACAATGACGAATTTATTCGTTACATCTGCCCAATTAAGGATGCCGATTTACCAGAAGGAGACAACATGTACTTTTTGTCCAATGAAAGCTATATTGTAGAGGAAGACACTTTTACATATGAGTTTCAAAATGACGAACTCTTCTTGTTAGAAGTAAGCGGACTTCAATTTTCAAACAGTACGGAGTTGATAATAGATGCATTGCAAACCGATATTCCTTATGGTGTAGCTCCTTTAGCTGCCCAGCCGGAGGGATTGTTTTTGAATACCAACGACGCACGTATATTGGGAGGGTATTTTCACAACGGTAATATCCATTGGGTAGGGAATTCTATTTCCTTGCCTTCAGAAAAATCAGCCATTTACCACGGTCGAATTCTTGACGTTGGTGGAGCGAACACGGTGCTAGGTGCAATTATCGACGATCCCGTTTTGGAATTGGGTTATCCTAATATTTCATATACTGGCATTGGCTTCGACGATCAGAACATTATAACCTTTCTCCATGCTGGGGAAAGTGTTTTTCCTGGTATGAGCGGAATAGGTTACGGTGAGGGAACATATTCTGACATACTGACCATTAAGGAAGGTGGAGCATTCTTAACTTACACCAATGGGGCTTTGGATAAGCGCTGGGGCGATTATTCTGGCTCTCAAAGAAAGTACAATGAGCCAGGAGTGGTTTGGGTCAATGGTACCTTCGGCACAAATGAATCTACAGCCAATCAAAATGTTTATGGTACTTGGGT
The DNA here is from genome assembly GCA_964654535.1 of uncultured Chitinophagales bacterium. Lineage (GTDB taxonomy): Bacteria > Bacteroidota > Bacteroidia > Chitinophagales > UBA2359 > CAZZIZ01. Next base: position 32,172 of record CAZZIZ010000010.1, on the reverse strand, counting down.
TTCACAATTAACCAGCACTTTTGGAGGACAAGCAACGGGTATAGACGAAGCCGATAAGATTAAAGCGAGCGTGTATCCGAATCCAAGTCGTGAGGTTGCCAATGTAGAATTTGAAATGCCCGACACGCAAAACATAGAAGCAAGACTGATTTCTATAGACGGAAAAGTGATTGACACAGTTTTTAGAGGCCGTGCAAAAGCGGGGCGAAACCTCATTTCATTTCTTACCGAGTCTTTAGCTCCTGGTACATATATTCTGAACATTGAAAACGCCAAGAGCGAATCTATATACAACGAGCAGTTGATTGTGCAGCGATAGTTAGTCTCTTCGCGAATGAGCATCGAAACACTCTACCAATTATTTAAAAACTCAACTGGAGTTTGCACCGACACGCGTAAAATTTTACCAGGTGAAATTTTCTTTGCGCTTAAGGGCCCGAGCTTCAATGGCAACGCGAAAGCCGCAGAGGCGCTGGAAAAAGGCGCGAGTAAAGCGGTTGTGGATGAAGAAGCCTTTGCGCTTAACGACCAATACGTATTAGTAGAAGATGCTTTGCGCACGTTGCAAGATTTGGCACGTCATCATCGTCGTCAGTTTAAAATTCCAGTAATTGCCTTAACGGGCTCAAATGGAAAAACAACCACTAAAGAACTAATCGCAGCGGTCTTACAGGAACAATTCAAAACGCATTTTACCCAAGGAAACCTCAATAACCATATCGGTGTTCCGCTGACCTTGTTGTCGATGCCTGCAGGAACGGAAATGGCGGTTATTGAAATGGGAGCCAACCACCCCATAGAAATAAACCAACTCTGCAGGATAGCTGAACCCAACTTTGGATTGATTACCAATATTGGGAAAGCACATTTGGAAGGCTTTGGTGACCTTAAAGGAGTGCAGAAGGCCAAAGGCGAACTGTTTGAGTTCGTAGAAGCCTTTGGGGGCAAGGCCTTTGTTAATGTTAATGACCCTTTGGTGGTCGAGTTGGCTTACTACATTCAAAACGCCTATACATACGGTTCGCAAAAGTTTAGCAAGACGCACGTCGAGTTGATAGCAGCTGCGCCATATTTAAAAGCAAAGTGGTTCGATAAGGATAAAAAAACTGAAACCATAACCATCCTAGATGTAGAAACCCAACTCATTGGTGCATATAACTTGGATAATGTGATCGCCGCCATTGCCATAGGAACTAAGTTTAAAGTGACTCCGGAGTTAATTGTAAAAGCGATAAGCAATTACGTTCCCAAAAACAATCGCTCGCAGGTTATAGAACGTGACAGCAATACCTACATACTAGATGCCTACAACGCTAACCCGAGTAGTGTCGCTGCTGCTTTGGAAAACTTGGCGACTATGTCCGTTCCTAAAAAAGTAGCCATCATAGGCGATATGAAGGAGCAAGGCGCTCACGAAAAAGGAGAGCATCAGAAAGTGATAGATGATTGTTTGTCTAGGCGTTTTGATGCGGTTTATTTAGTAGGCGAAATCTTTTCTGCATTTAAAGCCGAAGGGCTCTCTATTTTCAAAAGCGCAGCTGATTTGAAAGAGCACTTAATAAAACAGCCCATCGAAGGTGCTACGGTTTTGATAAAGGGTTCGCGTTCGGTTGGTTTGGAGAAATTGTTGGACTAAGTACCTGAGCGCTATAATATCGTCCCAATGAGCGCTTTCAATAATAACACTTGCCCTGTGACATTCGTATCTTTGCGCTATGTCGGAAAAAAAGCTAACCCCCATAAGCGCCTTGGGAGAATTTGGATTAATTAATCACCTCACCCAAAAGTTTGCCCTGCAAAACGCCAGCTCGGTTTTAGGAGTTGGTGATGATGCGGCGGTCTTGGACAATCGCGATGGGCTCACCTTGGTTTCTACCGATATGCTTTTAGAGGCTATTCATTTTGATTTAGCCTATACCCCTTTAAAGCATTTGGGTTATAAGGCCGTTGTGGTAAACCTATCGGATATATATGCCATGAACGGAAAGCCCCGACAGATAACGGTTTCTATGGCTTTGTCCAGTCGCTTTACTGTCGAAGCACTTGATGAATTGTACGAAGGCATTGAAAAGGCCTGCGCATTCTATAATGTCGATTTGGTTGGCGGCGATACCACCTCTTCTCAAAAAGGTATGTTTCTTTCGCTCACTGCAATAGGCACTGTTGCGGAAGACAAGGTAGTTCATCGCAACACTGCTCAAGTGGGAGACATTATTTGTGTGACTGGCAACCTGGGTGGTGCCTATATGGGTCTACAAGTATTGGAAAGAGAGAAATCTGTTTTTCTGGACTCGCCCGAAATGCAACCAGAATTGGAAAACTATCAATATGTAGTTGGGCGAATATTAAAGCCTGAAGCTCGCCGAGACATCATAGATTTGTTTGCGACCATGGAAGTCAAGCCTACCGCGATGATGGATATTTCGGATGGACTGAGCTCAGAACTATTTCATATTTGTAAACAATCTGGAGTCGGTGCTTTATTGCAAGAGATTGATGTTCCAATTCATCAACAAACTCAAGACACGGCGTTAGAAATGAAACTACCACCAATAACCTGTGCTCTCAATGGTGGTGAGGATTACGAGCTGGTGTTCACTATGAAACCAGACGACTTCAATAAAATTAAAGGCATGCTTGATATCGTGGCCATTGGAAAAATTATGGACGAAAATGAAGGTTTGTTTTTACAATCTATGGGTAAAGAGAAACATGCCTTGCAAGCTCAAGGTTGGCAGCATTTGAGTTGATCAAACGTTCAATTGTCCATGATAACATGACATAAGATATTGTTTGACAGACATGTACATATGTATAATATCAAAAAACGAGACACTCAAAATTTAACACAAAGAAATTCAATGAATTACACATAGTGATTGACAAACATTATATAAAAAATAGATTAAATCTATAAATAAATAATGATTTTTTTGTTATAAACAGCCGAACGTATTGATTACTAATAGCTGTCTCAATACCCACATACTCCTGTGGACAAAAACGCGCTGTTTAATCCTATTGCGATTCATACATTAGCCTGACTAGTCGGGAAAATAGCGGACGAATTATAGAGCCCACCATCTCCTTAATTCTAGAACACCAAGATTTGTAAAAAACCGAGTGACGGGATGACCCGACAGTGGCATTCTAATATTTAAACTGAAGTAAATAATGAGCGAAGAAATAGTACAACAACAAGAAGAGATATTATCAGACGAAGGGAATCGTTTTGTGTTGTTTCCAATCAAGTATCACGAGATTTGGAAAATGTACAAGCAAGCAGAAGCTAGCTTTTGGACGGCTGAGGAAATAGATCTTGAACCGGACTTGAAAGACTGGGCAAAGATGACCGATGACGAACGCCATTTTGTAAAACACGTACTTGCTTTCTTCGCTGCAAGTGATGGAATAGTAAACGAGAACCTCGTAGTTAATTTCATGCAAGATGTTACCATTGCGGAAGCGCGTTGTTTCTACGGCTTCCAAGTGGCAATAGAAAACATCCATGCCGAGACCTACAGTCTTTTAATCGATACTTATATCAAGGACCCCGTCGAGAAGGACAATCTATTTAACGCTATGGATAGCTTAGACTGCGTTAAGAAAAAAGCAGAGTGGGCGTTGAAGTGGATTGATGAGTCACCGACCTTCGGACACCGCCTTATCGCTTTTGCAGCGGTTGAAGGAATCTTCTTCTCTGGAAGCTTCTGTTCTATTTTCTGGTTGAAGAAAAGAGGGCTTATGCCTGGACTAAGTTTCTCAAACGAGCTTATTAGCCGTGACGAAGGACTACACTGTGATTTTGCCTGCTTGCTATTTAGCATGCTTCAAAACAAGCCTTCACAAGAAGACGTTTTAAAAATTATAGCTGACGCAGTAGTTTTCGAAAAAGAATTCGTTACAGACGCACTACCAGTCTCTTTGATTGGTATGAACGCTACATTGATGTGTCAGTACATCGAATTTGTTGCCGATCGCCTGTTGGTTTCTTTAGGTAACCCTAAGCACTACAACGCAACAAACCCTTTTCCATTTATGGAATTGATTAGTCTAGAAAACAAAACCAACTTCTTTGAAGGTCGTGTTTCTGAGTACCAGAAAGCTGGTGTTACTGCAGAGAAAGCGGAGCAAAAGTTCACTATGGATAGTGACTTCTAGAAATATACCCAAACCCTATTTATCACCCCCAAACATTTTTACCCAATGTATGTAGTAAAGCGCGATGGTCGGCAGGAGCCAGTCAAATTTGACAAAATCACTGCAAGAGTAAACAAGCTGTGTTACAACTTAGACATGAGATTCGTGTCTGCTTTAGAGATAGCTAAGAAAGTAATTCAAGGTATATATGATGGGGTGACTACCTCTGAGTTAGACAATCTAGCTGCAGAGACTTGCGCTACCTTAGCAACAGTTCACCCAGACTATGCAAAACTGGCAGCACGTATTTCTGTTTCCAACTTGCACAAGAACACCAACAAGTCGTTTTCACAAACGATGAAGGAGCTTTACGAATATGTCGACCCTAAAACGAATCAACCTGCCGGACTAATTTCTGAGCAGTCATTCCACGTTATGTGGGAGAATCGCAACCGCCTAGACAGTACAATCATTTACGATCGCGATTACAACTTCGACTACTTTGGTTTCAAAACCTTGGAGCGTTCTTATTTAATGCGAACCAATGGCTCAATAGTAGAGCGCCCTCAGCATATGTTTATGCGCGTGGCAATTGGTATTCACGGAAACGATATCGATTCTGCCATAGAAACCTATGAGTTAATGTCGGAGAAGTGGTTCATACACGCTACACCGACTTTATTCAATGCGGCGACGCCAAAGCCTCAACTCTCTTCTTGTTTCTTGCTCACAGTTAAAGAAGACAGTATTTCAGGGATATTCGATACCCTAAAGCAATGTGCCGAGATTTCTCAGTCTGCTGGTGGAATTGGTTTGAGCATTCATAATGTAAGAGCGAAAGGGAGCTATATAAAAGGAACGGGCGGCGAGTCCAACGGTATTGTTCCAATGCTGCGTGTATTCAACGATACTGCGCGCTACGTCGATCAGGGAGGGGGAAAACGTAAAGGTGCCTTCGCTATGTACATGGAACCTTGGCACGCCGATGTTTTCGAATTCCTCGATTTGAAAAAGAACCACGGTAAAGAAGAAATGCGTGCGCGCGATTTGTTCTACGCCATGTGGATTCCGGATCTCTTTATGAAACGTGTGAAGGAAGATGGCGAATGGTCATTGTTCTGCCCGAACGAATCTCCAGGACTATGCGATACGCACAGTGAGGAGTTCGAAGCACTTTACACGAAATACGAAGCAGAAGGTAAAGCACTAAAAACAGTGCGCGCTCAAGACCTTTGGTTCGCCATTCTCGATTCGCAAATCGAAACGGGTACGCCGTACATGCTTTACAAAGATGCTTGCAACCGTAAATCAAACCAGAAGAACCTGGGAACGATACGTTCAAGTAATCTCTGCACAGAAATAATAGAGTACACCTCACCAGACGAAGTTGCGGTTTGTAACCTAGCTTCAATCTCTTTGCCGAAGTTCATCACTAATGGTGAACTAGATCACCAAAGACTGTTTGAGGTAACGAAAGTGATTACGAAGAACCTGAACAAGGTCATCGACGTAAACTACTACCCAGTGCCAGAAGCTCGCAACTCTAACATGCGTCACCGTCCTATCGGAATTGGTGTGCAGGGCCTTGCTGATGCATTTATCAAACTGCGTTTGCCATTTGATAGCGAAGGCGCTAGACAAGTCAATAAGGAAATCTTTGAAACCATCTACTTTGGAGCACTTACAGCTTCGAACGAACTGGCACAACAACTAGGCACTTATGAATCTTATGCAGGTTCACCAGTAAGCCAAGGAGAGTTGCAGTTCGATATGTGGGGTGTGGAGCCTGTCGGTCGTTGGGACTGGGCAGCACTAAAAGCGAAGATAGCAGAGTCCGGTATTCGAAATAGTTTGCTATTGGCACCAATGCCAACCGCATCTACATCACAGATACTTGGCAACAACGAATGCTTTGAGCCTTACACTTCAAACATGTATCGCCGTAAGGTTTTATCTGGTGAGTTTATTGTTATAAACCAGCACCTCTTAAAAGACCTTATTAAGCTTGGACTGTGGACTGAAAACACCAAGAATGGTTTGATAGCCAACAACGGTTCCATCCAGCATATGGAAGGAATTCCAGATGACATCAAAGCACTTTACAAAACGTCTTGGGAGCTTTCACAAAAAGCCATCATCAATATGGCCGTCGATAGAGGAGCCTACATTTGCCAGAGTCAAAGTATGAACGTCTTCTTGCAAGACGCAAATGCAAACAAACTTACTTCTATGCACTTCTACGCTTGGGAGAACGGTTTGAAAACTGGAATGTATTACCTGAGAACTCGTCCGGCTGCGGAACCTATTAAGTTTACTGTAGATGCAGCCTATATGAAGTCGCACAATGAAGCTAAACGTCAAGATGCTGCAGAGACGCAGACAACCGAGACAGTGCAAAGCCAAATTTCGAATTCAAATACGCCTGCCGCGGCCGTAGTTCCGCAGGCAGTTACGAAGAGTCCAGTTAGCGATGTGCCAAAGCCAGAAACGACAACACTAGCATCAGGCTTGGATAGGCAATCCGGTATGGTCAATGAGCCCATTAGTACAAGTATGCCGCCAGCAAATACTGGAAGCACCTATACAAACGAGGCCATTAAGCCAATGACTTACAATCAGAATACAGCAAGCGATTTACAGCGTCCACTTAGCAATAATGAAGAGCGCCTTCCCAATATGGTAAGCACTCCGTTTACTGCTGAGCAAATGGAAGCAGTAAAAAAGACTTGTTCAATTGACGATCCTACTTGCGAAAGCTGTAGTGGCTAGTCGCTTGGAATAGCAATAAAAAGAAAAGGGGCGTTTTCATCGAAAACGCCCCTTTTTTAATGCGGTAAATATTTTTAACTAGCCACGTTAACCGTTGGCATTTCATTTTCTGCTTTGAACTTATAACCGAAACCATAAATGGTTTCAATATAGTCGCGGCAGCCTTGCTGCACCAACTTCTTACGTAAGTTCTTAATGTGGGTATAGAGACTATCGAAGTATATCTCTTGGATACCATCACCCCAGAGTTGTTCAGCTATAACGTTCTTGCTAATGACACGGTTTTTGTGTTGTACAAAGAACAATAGAATCTGAAACTCTTTCTTGGTAAGCTTAACTGGATTATCTTTTACAAAGACTTCATAGTTCTGAAGATCGACAGTAATCTCGTTCACACGAATTTTATTAAAACCCTCATGATATAAACGACGAGTAACCGCTTTAATTCGGGCTAACAACTCGTTTAAGTCAAAAGGCTTTCTAATATGATCATCAGCTCCAACCGAAAGGCTTAGGACAACATCCTCAGCACGGTCTTTACCCGTTATCACAATCAAACCAGTCTTGATACGTTTGTGTTTAATAGTTCGAACGATGTCGTATCCGTTTTCACGGGAGCCTGGAAGAAAAATATCAACCAAGACACAATCATATTCGTGCTGGTTTATTTTTTCATTGGCTTCTTGATAATTGAATGCAGATTCGCATTGAAAATTTTCTTTTTCTAGAAAACTAGTCATGCTCTTCTGCAAGACTTTATCATCATCAATAATTAATACTTTCATAACTTAGCGCTGATTTGAAAAATAAAGCTAAATGAACCTTTCGTCAAGAGGATTTATTCTTTTACAGAGGGTCCAACAGCCTTTTAGACGATAAAAGAAAACCTTGTTACTCTTACAACTTGGGTGGATCAAGAGGATTTATAAAAGATTTAGATTCTAAGGAATAGCCTGTACACAAGAAAACAAAAGAAACTGATGAAGCGCTATAATTTCTCTGCAGGGCCGGCAATTTTGTCATCTGAAGTCTTAAGTGAAATAGCCGAAGGGGTGCGTGATTATAAAGGCTCTGGCCTAAGCATTCTAGAGCTATCACACAGGGGAAAGGCCTACGATGACATAGCAGTAGAAAGCCTCTCTCTTATACGGGAAATGCTCCAATTGCCAAATAATTACCACCCGCTATACCTCTGGGGAGGAGCTACGGCCTTATTCTCACTAATACCCTTTAATGTAAAGGCGCCAAATAAGCCAGTTGGCTTTATTGATACGGGTGTCTGGTCAACGAAAGCCGTTAAAGCAGCAGGCTATTATGGCGAGACCCAAATAATTGCCAGCTCCAAGGATCGTAACTACAATTACATCCCAAAAAACTTTACAATTGATCCAAAGCTGGCCTATATACACCTCACTTCTAATAATACCATTTTTGGAACACAGTTTCACGAGTATCCAAAAAGCCCTGTACCCGTCATCGCCGATTTCTCTTCCGATATTTTATCGCGTCCAGTTGACATCGAGCAGTTCGATTTAATTTTTGCCAGCGCTCAAAAAAACCTCGGGCCAGCGGGTACCGTGTTAGTGGTGGTAAAAGAAGAGTTACTAGAAATGTCTGGAATCGAAATGCCCGACATATTCAATTTCAAAAAACACATCGAAAAAGAGTCACGCTTAAACACCCCACCAGTGTTTTCTATTTACGGTTCATTGGTCAACCTAAAGTGGATACAGCGAGTTGGGCTAAGCAATATTGCTGCTGCAAACAAAGCCAAGGCGAAAGCGCTCTACGACGCTATTGATAATAGCGACTTGTTTTATTGTACTGTGGCAAGCGAGGATCGCTCCATTATGAACGTAACCTTTCGAATGCATGACGAAAGCCAGGAGTCCCGATTTTTAGCTTACACCCAAGAGCAAAATATTGTTGGAATAAAAGGCCACCGACTGAGTGGAGGTTTCCGCGCCAGCTTGTACAATGCAATGGACCTTGCCGGAGTAGACTATCTAATTTCAGTAATTGAAAGTTTCGAAAAAGAAAAGTCATGATTGTTTGGGCGTGCCCCACTCGCATCTAGTGCTGCGCACTAAGCTCGGGGTCGGGCTTTTCCGGTACTCCGCGTTCGCTGCGGTCTCCATCTTGTTTCGTCAAAGCAAATCTATCTACCGCTAAGGCGGTAAAGATTAGCTAACTCAACAAAAGAGACTGTTCCCTTTGGTCCCATACCTCCTATCCCTCACGCATCACACTCGATTGCCAAAGTATCTTCCTTTTAATATTTCAGCCACAAAAAAACCCCGAACCGAAACCGGATCGAGGCTTTACGGGATGTCTAAAATAATTTTCAGACTTGTGGCAAATTTATAAAATTCAAGTGACGCTAAGTGATTTATATTGGAATATTGATATTGAAAAATAATACTATTCAATAAAAATGAACTACTTGATACTCAATTTGGTATGGCACTACATGCCTACAAGTCCACCTCACCTGAAACTAACAGGCGTTAGTTTCAAGATATCATTGAAAAGATCTTTTAATGCGATAACCTTTTAAAAGGCTTTAAATAAAGGAAAGACAAACTTTTGATTCCAGTACTGAGAGCTCTACGTTTGCGCCAAGTATGAGAGAATAGTTTTCTGCCAGATGCCCCGCCGGGAAGTCACAGCAAATAGGGTAAGAAAACTGCCTGGTATGTTCGCTAATAATTTCGTTGGCAGATTTACCGAATGGAACTTCGTTGTCCTTCATCTCACTCATACTACCCACAATTAAGCCTGCCAACTTACCAAGTTTGCCGCTACGTTTTAAGGCCATCATCATACGATCTACGTGGTATAGGTATTCATCGACATCTTCCAGGAACAATATCTTTCCATTCGTATCTATGTCGGATTCGCTGGAGAGTAAACTATACAAGATGGATAAGTTGCCTCCACATAATACACCCTTTGTCTGCCCCGTAATGTTAAGCGCGTGAGGAGCGCATTCATATCGGAGCTTATCGCCGAAGAGCGCTGCTCTTAAGCTCTCCACCGATTCTTCATTGCTCATAGATAGCGTAGAGCAAAGCATAGCATGTAAGCTGGCTAATTTGTATTGCTTGTTCAAATGACTGTGTAAAACGGTAACATCGCTAAATCCGACTATCCACTTTGGGTTTGTTAGTAGTGGCTTGAAATCTATATTGTCGATAATGCGCACGCTGCCATATCCACCTCTTGCGCACCAAATGCACTTAATGGATGAGTCCGCTATCATTTCTTGAAAGTCCGCAACCTTCTCTTGGTCCGTCCCGCCCATTTGGTTTAGACGCTTTCCAATTGTATTGCCCAGTTTGATCTTTAGCCCCCAGCGCTTCAATAAATTTACGCTTGATAGCAATTCCGACTCATCAATAAAACGAGCGGTACAAAGAATCCCAACGGTATCTCCTTCCTTCAAATATGGGGCTACAATTAGCTTCGTCACCACGTGAAGTTAAGTGATTGGGCAATATGAACTCAACATAAGATGCCTTAAAGAATCCTTATCTTTGAACATTAACTTTCTCTAGTGAACAAACCAAAAAGGTATACGATAACCAGTGCTTTGCCCTATACAAATGGACCGATTCATATTGGACATTTGGCAGGCGCCTATATTCCTGCTGATATTTATGTGCGCTATCTACGTATGCGCTATGGCGATGAAAACGTATTGTTTGTTTGCGGCTCAGATGAGCATGGAGTACCTATTACGCTTAAGGCAATTAAAGAAGAGGTTTCGCCTCAAGAAATTGTGGACCGTTACCACAACATTATTAAAAAGAGCTTCGAAGACTTTGGCATCTCTTTCAATATGTACCATCGTACTTCGGATCCATTGCACCACGAAACCGCCTCAGATTTTTTCAAGAAGCTGCACGATGCAGGCGACTTTATCAAAATGGAAAAAGAGCAGTATTACGATGAAGAAGCCGGTCAGTTCTTAGCCGATAGATACATTAGCGGAACCTGTCCCAATTGCAAAAACGAAAATGCTTACGGTGACCAATGCGAAAGTTGCGGTAGCAGTTTAAGTCCCTTGGATTTAATTAACCCACGTTCAACGCTCAGTGGCTCGGATCCAGTACTGAAGAATACAACCCACTGGTATTTGCCATTAGACAAAATGCAAAACGATTGGTTAGAAGAATGGATCAAAAATGAATCAGATCGTCCTGAGCCTTGGAAGAAGCATGTCTTGGGTCAATGTAAAAGCTGGTTAGACACAGGCCTGAACCCTAGAGCGGTAACGAGAGATTTATCTTGGGGTGTGCAAGTACCAGTTGAAGGCGCAGAAGACAAGGTCCTTTATGTTTGGTTCGATGCGCCGATAGGTTACATCTCAGCAACGAAAGCCTGGGCTCAAGAGAACAAGCAAGACTGGAAAAAGTGGTGGCAAGACGAGGACAGCAAGCTGGTACATTTTATCGGTAAGGACAACATCGTTTTCCATTGCATTATTTTTCCGGCAATGCTCAAAGCACACGGAGATTATGTTTTACCGACCAATATCCCCGCAAACCAATTTTTGAATTTAGAGGGTGATAAAATGTCAACCAGTCGCGGTTGGACGGTTTGGTTACATGAATACCTGGAGCGCTTTCCAGATATGGAATATGCTTTGCGCTACGCACTTATTTCAAGTATGCCTGAAAACAAAGACAGTGACTTTTCTTGGAAGGAATTACAAGAGCGGAACAACAATGAGTTGGTAGCCAACGTCGGCAACTTTATCAATCGTGTCGCAGTCTTGAGCCATAAATACTTTGAGGGTAAAGTTCAGTCCTTAGAAAACCTAGCGTCGATTGATAAAGATCTCTTCAAGGCGATTCAAGACACATACGATTCGGTGGCGAAGAAGCTCGAGTCCTACGAATTCAAATCAGGTTTGCAAGATGTTATGGCCCTAAGTTCATTGGGAAACAAATACTTGGCAGAGACCGAACCATGGAAAACGATAAAGACTGATGAAGCCAGAACTGGGCAAATGCTCGCAGTATGTATGCAACTGTTGGGTCATTTAGGATTTCTGTTAGAACCATTTTTACCAAGACCTGCCGCGAAGATTCGCGCTATGTTAAGTCTGGACTTGGAAAAAGAAACCTGGCAAAGAGATGTTATCCTTGCTCCAACGGGTTCGGCTATAGCATCGCCAGAACTCTTGTTTAGAAAAATAGAAGATGCCGAAGTGGAAGCCGAGTTGACAAAACTTGAAGCAACACGCAGCGAAATGTTAGCCACAAAAGCCAATGAGCCGATTCATGTTCCCGTGAAACCACTCATTCGGTTCGAGGACTTCACTAAATTAGACTTACGCGTGGGTACCATAATCGAAGCGTCGAAAGTGCTAAAGACTAAAAAGCTGCTGCAATTGCAAGTTGATTTGGGTTTCGAAACGCGAACCATTGTTTCGGGTATTGCTGAGCACTTCCAACCCGAAGAGGTTGTAGGTAAACAAGTTAGCGTGGTTGTAAACCTTGCTCCTAGAAAAATACGAGGAGTCGAATCTCAGGGTATGATTCTCTTTGCAGAAGAAGACGATGGTATCTTGCGATTTTTGAACCCAGCAGAAAAGTCTGGAAACGGTATCTGTATAGCTTAAGCGCCAAATACTCGGAGCTAAAACCTACCGTCAGTATTAATATTCATATTTTACATCTGTGCGATTTAGAATAGTCCTAGCCATTGTACTTTTTTTGCTGCTTCCAGGTTTGAATGCGCAAGGTCTTTTAAAGAAAGATAAGTTGGTCAAGGTGGGTTTAGCCTTGGGTGCCGTTGATTTTGACCAAGACTTTATACTTGGATTTTCAGTTTCAGGAGAGTTCGTTAACAACGATGACTTTGGAAATGGAACACTGAGCCTTGGCTTTCTTGCTGGAACCATGTCTAGGCGCTTTAACAATATCGATTCAGGTATCGAAAACATAGGTACGGTGCGCAATCAATTTTTTGCAGCACGCGCGGCCTGGTATCCCAACTATTTTCGTGGTGACCGCTTACAAATTTACTTTGCACTGAGCCTTGGTATTCGAAATGATTTCAGGGTCGGTACCTTCGCCGGAATTCTAGAAGATCGCGATGCGTTTAGAATCGGGCACGGTTATTCAGTCGGGACACACTACTCATTAAGTGAACAGGTGGGTACTTATTTAGATTTGGGATTTGGTTTGTCCAATATTAGTATTGGCGCATACTTTAAGCTAAATCGAAACTACAAGGTCATATCGTCTACCGTATCAAGGTAGTCCTGTACGTTTGCCGTTACCTCCTGAATACAAGACGCCTCAAAAGGTGATTTTAGATTAGCATATTTTACCAAGTCTAAGAAGTTTTGACTGCCACCGGCTTTACATAATCGTAAGTAATCAACAAATGCGCCTTTGTGATCATCGCGAGATTTTTTCCAAAACTGGAAAGCACAAATTTGCGCTAGAGTATAGTCAATGTAGTAAAATGGCGACCCGAAAATGTGACTTTGCTTTTGCCAGAAAGCTCCGCTTTCAAGATGGGGCGAATCGTAGTTTAGATGTGGTAAATATTTCTTCTCAACTGTTCGCCACATTTCGTTGCGTTCTTCAGGCGTAGCCTCGGGCTTAGCATAAACAGCATGTTGAAACTCATCTACAGCAACGCCGTAGGGAATAAACAACAATGAGTTGTTCAGGTGAGAGAACTTGTACTTGTCTGTATCTTCTTTGAAAAAGTACTCCATCCAAGGCCAGGTGAAAAACTCCATACTCATAGAATGAATCTCTGCTGCCTCATAGGTAGACCAGAAGTACTCTGGTATTTGAAAGTTCTTGCTTTGATAAACTTGGAAAGCGTGTCCAGCTTCGTGGGTTAAAACATCTATGTCGTGGGAGGTGCCATTAAAGTTGGAAAAGATAAACGGCGAAGATTGATTGCTAATAAACGTGCAGTAGCCTCCACCAGCTTTACCTTTTTTGTTGACCAAGTCCATCAAGCCACCGTCGAGCATGAAGGTAAAGAACTCATTGGTCTCATCGGAAAGTTCTTGGTACATCTTCTTTCCATTCTCAACTATCCAATCTGGATCACCTTTGGGACTTGCGTTTCCTGTTGTGAAGTTTAAACCAGTGTCGTAATTGTATAATGCATCGAGATTCAATCGTTTTGCTTGCCTTTTTCTTAGTTCGGTAGCAACAGGTACAATGTACTTGTAAACCGCGTCTCTAAAATCGGCCACCTTGTTTGCATCGTAATGACGAAGCATTCTGTTGTAGCCTAGCTCTGTAAAGCTATTGAAGCCGAGTTTCTTCGCAATGCCCGTTCTTACCTTTACAAGTTTGTCATATACGGTTTCAAACTGTTCCTTGTTTTCGGTGAAAAAACCCCAAAACTTTTCGTGTGCTTTTTTTCTTACTTCGCGATCTTCGTTCGTTAAATACGGCGACATGCCTGCAAGATTCAACTCCTTACCATCGAACTGAATTTTAGCTGATGCCTTGAGTTTTATGTACTCACTGGAAAGTTGATTTTCTTTTTTCAATTCCTCAATGACTTCACTGCTAATTGTCTTCGCGCTCATTTCAGCAATAGAAAAAAGTTGGTCACCCCATTTTTCCCTCAGCTCTTTTTTAAACTTAGATTGAGAGAGTTTCTTGTAGTATTGGGTTACAAGTTCCTGATAGACTGGAGAGTTGTTGTCAAAGAAGTTTTGCTCGTCTTCATAGAACTTATCATTCGTGTCTATGGTGTGACGGATATAGCAAATGTTCTGCATGGAATCAAATTCCTTACGCATATCGTTGAGCGAAGAGATAATTTCACTCTGGTCATCATAACTAGATGCATTTTCGAAGCGATCCAGGAGCTCGAGAAATTCGACTTTGGTTTTGTCGATATTCGGCCTAACGTATTGAAAGTCACTAAACTTCATGTGATTTTTTGAGTCACACAAATATAATGCATCCCTTTGGGCTTATTTATAGCCTATATTTACAGACTTAAAATTACCCCATGGTTAAACATACAACCTTGTTCATACTTAGCCTCCTACTTATCGGGACAGGGCTCAATGCTCAAACAGAGAAAAGTAATGAAGCTGTTGATTCTATGGAGAAGACTAAAATAGAGTGGTTAAGCTTCGAAGAAGCTGTAGAAAAGAGCAAAGAAAATCCTAAAAAGCTGTTTATTGACGTTTATACCTCTTGGTGTCACTGGTGTAAGGTTATGGACAAAAAGACCTTTTCACATCCGGCCATCATAAAGCACATCAACGAAAATTACTATGCAGTAAAGCTAGATGGCGAGCAAAAAGCGAATATAGAATTTAGTGGCAATACATTCAAGTTCATTGCCAGTGGGCGAAGAGGATATCACGAGCTCGCTGCTGCCCTATTAGATGGACAACTCAGCTTTCCGTCTTGCGTCATAATGAGTGAGAAGATGGAGCGTATAACTACGATACCAGGTTTTCGCGATCCAGCAGATATGGAAACGGTTCTAAAGTACATTACTGAGGAACATTATTTGAAAATGTCTTTTCAAGCGTTTTCAGAAACGTTTAGTTCTACATTAAAAGAACCAGGCGCTGCTCAATAGCACAGACTTGCTAAACTCAATTCGTCAGGCTTAAACGCAACCCTTACTTTTTTAAGCCCTAATAATTCCAACTGCATCGCGGTCGATTTGCCAATGGCAACAATTCGTTGATCATTGTCCTTTGGTACTCTCTCGTAATAGGATTTTGCATTCAGCGGACTGGTAAAAACCAATACGTCTGCTGCGGGATCCGAAAAGCGTGCCTTCATAGTACTCTTGTAAACAGGTAGATCAACAGTATCAATTTTCTTTCCCTCTAAATATTTTTGAACACTGCGTAACGAGTTTTCGGCCATGGGAAAGAGTACCTTGCTTTTTTCAGCCTGCTCCAAAAACGCTTCTGCTATTTCTTTTATCCGACTACCCTTACCAATAAAGTCTAGCCCATTTTTCATGTGCTTTTTATATTCGCTGGCAGTCCCTTGGCCCAGACAGGCGAATTTTAAATCAGCACTTGGCTTTTTCTTTAATTGATTAAAGAAAAAGCGCACCGCTTTTCGGCTGCTAAAAAATATCCATTCGGATTTTGGAATTTTAGTAAAAGGAATTTTTTTGAAAGTTATCAATGACTCACCACTTACCCTGTGTCCACGACTTTCCAGCGCTTTTTTGAAAACGCTTTCGTCTCCCAATTCTCTGGTAATAAATACGCGTACTCTTTTTTCTTCCCGAATTAAAGGCACGATTTGCTTTTCTATCGCAGAGGGGTCCGTGTGTTTAAACGATAAGTGCTGACTCTTTTCATCTTCTTCTTTATAAAAAGAAAGTAGAAAATGATCGAGTTCTTTTTGACAATAAATTCCAATAGGCGTTGAGCAACCACCCTCAACTTTGTGGAGAATGCTGCGTTCTAGCTCTATACAGGGGCTAGTTTTTTTGTCGTTTATTTTTTGAAGCAAAGTGAGAACCTCCTGATCGCTATCGCGACACTGGAAAGCCAACGCCCCTTGTGCAGGCGCCGGAACAAATTCGGTTGGAGACAAGCGCTGAGTTATAAGCTTATCCGTTTTTAATGCAAGGCGATTAATTCCTGCTGCTGCCAGCACTACTGCGTCAATGCCCTGGGTTCCTATTTTTTCCAGCCGAGTTAGTACGTTACCACGCACAGCAACAACTTCTAAGTCAGGACGATGAAAAAGCAATTGCGCGCGACGTCTAGACGATGAAGTGCCAACAACTGCCCCTTGTTTCAGTCCCCATTTCTGTTTTACATCCTTTGCGTTTTTGAGATAGATCAAAATGTCTGCTGGGTCTTCTCGGTAAGAGACTGCTGCAATAATTAAACCTCTTTCGGGTTCCGTAGGTAAGTCTTTATATGAATGCACCGCAATATCGATGTCGCCATCTTTCAGAGCCTGTTCAATCTCTTTGGTGAAAAAGCCCTTGCCTTCTATTTTATCAAAGCTGACATTTTGGATAGCGTCTCCCTTGGTTTTTATTACCGAAATTTCACACTCCACTCCCTGAGCGCTAAGTTGATCTTTCAAGTAGTTTGCTTGCCAAAGTGCAAGGTCACTACCCCTGCTTCCAATTATTAATTTCTGTTCCAAGGTTGTTATACTACGAGAGCATAATATAGAGAAGTTCGAGCAAGAAAGCGATAAATCTTATTAGCGTATAGCGAAAGCTAAGGCTATCTGGAAGTTTGAATAGCGTCGGTTGCCGCCATCGGGCCTGCCACCAGGGTCTCTGAGTAGGTCTCGGACAGATCTGTCAAACGTTCCGCCAAAGGGTTGGAGCAGAGGAACAAAATCATAGGGTATACTGCGCTCGCTGAAAATCCTCTGGCCTCCAAGTTCTAATGAAACGTTTAAAAAGAATTTCTCCGTAATCTTTTTGTTGAAGCCCAAATCAACACCGTATCTAAAATTTTCAAACTTCACGTATAAACTGCGCAAACTAACGGGGCAACCAACAAAGGAACTGCCCTCACAATTTCCTTCCGTTACATTGAAGTGGTATCGCTTAAAAGAACTGAACAAGCCAATGTACCAACTATAAGGAGCATCAAAACCATACTTTCTCAGATGCACACCCAGTCCAAAATTTCTTTTGGATGGATCAAATTTTGTTAAGCGCTGATCTTCGCCAAGTTCAGCTGCCTCATCAACCAGATTTCTTTTGGATAAGCCAACAAAGCCTTCGAATAAAACACTGGCCTTTTTGGTTCTGTTTAGCGCAATTTCATATCCTAAGTGTAGTTCGCCAACTTCAGCAATGGGCGAAAGTATATCTATGAGGACTAGACCTTTAATGGCTGGAAATTTTTCTTCGGACAAGTTGTCCTGACTGAACAAGGGCAAGGCAATGCAGAATAAAAAAGCACAAAGAATATACTTAGACGTTTTCACCATTAATCATTTTTTGGGCGACTCTTAAATTTTCAATGAATTGAAAATTTAAGACCGGGCTTCTCCGGGCTTCGCTTCGCTCCGGTACTGTGTCGTCTTCGCAGCTATATAACTTCTACCGCTTGGGCGGTAAGCTATATAAGCGAAGCCCGCTACAGCACTAGCTCCTACGTCGCTACCCTCCATATCCCTGTCGCAAAAATGCGTGAGGGATGGAGGCATTGTTGAAGCTCCTGTTGCTGAAGGCAAGAAAAGTCTTTAGCTCTTCAGAGCTAGAGAGACTTTTTGCCTGAAGCAGAACAGAGCGACTGCCGAAAGCCCGACCCCTTGTGCAGCCTTGGCTTGTTGGGCTTAGCCCAACATAAAGATTGGCCGACATGGGGTCACGCCCATCTCAATAAATGTAATTAAAATAATTGCTTCAAAAATGAGAAGCGCTAACACAACCTACAAGTCGAGGATCAAACGAATTGGATCTTCGAGTAGTTCTTTGACTTTTACCAAAAAGCTTACTGCGCCCTTACCATCTATAACGCGGTGGTCATAGCTAAGCGCTAGATACATCATTGGGCGTATTACCACTTCTCCATTGATGGCTACTGGTCTGTCCTTGATGGCGTGCATTCCAAGTATGGCAGTTTGTGGTGCATTTATTATTGGTGTCGATTGTAGTGAACCGAACACGCCGCCGTTGCTAATTGTGAATGTGCCACCCTCTAAATCTGCGAGTTGAATTTTTCCTTCACGCCCTTTTAGCGCCAGTGCTTTGATGCCTTTTTCTATTTGCGAAAGGTCCATTGTTTCGACATTTCGTAATACTGGTGTTACCAATCCTTTTGGGGTTGATATAGCCATAGATATGTCCACGAAGTCGTGAAAAATTAGTTCTTCTCCATCGAGTTGCGCGTTTACATTGGGAAATTCTTGTAAAGCAATGGTGCAAGCTTTGGTGAAAAAGCCCATAAAGCCAAGACCAATTTGGTGCTTCTCTTTAAAGCTCTCTTTGTATTTGGCGCGAATGGCTTTAATCTCGGTTAGATCCACTTCGTTGAAAGTGGTGAGCATAGCCGTATTGTTTTTGGCGTTTACCAAATGCGCGGCAATTGTTCTGCGCAGTCGCGACATTTTTTCTCGACGAACTCCTCGTCCTCCTAAAACAGGTGCGGGTGCAGCCGGTGTTTTTGCAGAGCCGTTGCTGCTTCCGTTTCCATTTTTGGAAGAAAGCGCTCGCGCAACATCTTCTTTAACTATTCGACCGTTTGGCCCTGTTCCTGATATACTACTTGCACTTAATCCGTGTTCTTTAAGCATTGCTGCTGCGACCGGAGTAATAGATTCTGTCTCAGCACTGGTTGCAACTGGAGTGGGACTTGAGTGTTTTTCTTGAGCCGCTTCCTTTTTCGGTTCTGCGACTACCGCCTCTTCTTTCGCTGGCGCGACTTTAGTTGGCGCCTTGGCCGAGGTGTCTATGGTACAAACCATATCACCTATGGCTAAGTCGTCGTCTACTGAAGCGACAAACTTTACGATACCCGCTTTTTCTGCAGGTAACTCCAGCGTCGCCTTGTCGGATTCGAGTTCGCAAATGGCTTGATCCATTTCTACATATTCACCCTCTTCTATTAACCAAGATGCTAAGGTTACTTCCGTTATTGATTCGCCAATATTTGGCACTTTGATTTCTAAAACCATGATTTACTTTTTAAAGGCTTGATCAACAATATCAGCTTGTTCTTTTAGATGTATTTTTTTGTATCCTGTAGCTGGAGAGGCGCTTGCTTTTCTGCAAACACTGGTCTCAGCTATTTCTGGATAGTGTCTCAGTATGTAACCGTAAGCGCCCATGTTTTCAGGCTCTTCCTGAACCCAAAACGGCTCTGCGTTTTTGTACTTCTTGAGAATTTTGTCAATCACTTCCGTTGCCAATGGATACAGTTGTTCGATTCTTATAATGGCAACATCTTTTCTTTTGTCTGCTTCTTTTTTAGCGAGCAGATCGTAATAAACTTTTCCTGAACAGAAAATTACTCTGGTCACCTTGCCTGAACTCAGCGTGTTGTCGTCTTCTATGATTTCTCGGAATCCACCAGTTGAAATCTCATCGATACTACTGATACACTTAGGGTGACGCAGTAAAGACTTTGGAGACATGTTAATAAGTGGTTTGCGGAATGGCCTCTCTAGTTGGCGACGGAATACATGAAAGAAATTCGATGGGCTGGTAATGTTGGTAATCGAGATGTTGTTCTCGGCACCCATTTGTAGAAAGCGCTCTAAGCGTGCGCTACTGTGCTCTGGCCCCTGGCCTTCGTATCCGTGCGGTAGTAACATTACTAGACCACTTTGTATGTTCCACTTACTTTCACAAGAACTGATGAACTGATCAATTATGGTTTGGGCGCCATTGGTAAAGTCGCCAAACTGCGCTTCCCAAATAACCAGATTGTCAGGCGAAGCTATGGAGTAACCAAACTCAAAACCCAGGACACCAAATTCACTTAGTAGTGAATTGTAAATTTTCATCTTGCCCTGCTTTTCCTGTATGAAGTTTAGTCGGTTGTGCTGCTCGTTTGTTTTCTCGTCGAAAATAACCGCGTGTCTATGTGAGAATGTTCCACGCTTAACATCTTGACCGCTCATACGAATGTTCTTGCCTTCTATAAGAATAGAACCATAGGCGAGTAGTTCCGCTCCGGCCCAGTCTACCGTTTTCTGATCGCGCATTAGTTTGCGACGACCTTCTAGCATTTTGTTCGCCTTTCTCAAAGGAGTGAATCCTTCAGGAAGTTTTATCATTCCTTTAACAATATTGGCAATTGCTTTTTTGCTAATTGCTGTTTTTGGAGAACTTTTAAAATCGGATGGCTTCGAGGGCCTAAGCGCCTTCCATGCTAGGTCTGGTTCTTGGTAAACTACCGGAAGCGGTTTTTGCTTGACCATATCTAAACGGTCCTGCAATTGCCCCCAGAAGTCTTTGTCCATTTTCTCTGCTAGGGTTTTTTCAATATCACCTCGCTGGGTTAGTTTCTGTATATAGATGTCGCGTGGATTGTCGTGCTTGTCTATTAAGGAATAAAATGTTGGCTGAGTGAACTTGGGGTCGTCTGCTTCATTGTGTCCGTGCTTACGGTAACAAACCATATCGATAAAAATATCTGAGTTGAATTTTTCGCGCCATTCTGCCGCGACCTCGGAAGCATATACCACAGCCTCGACATCGTCTCCGTTTACATGAATTACTGGAGCTTGAATGGTACTAGCTACACTGGTACAGTAATCGGAGGAACGTGCGTCATCAAAATCGGTGGTAAAACCTATTTGATTGTTTATTACGTAATGAATGGTTCCTCCGGTATAGTAACCTTCTAGCTTAGACATTTGCACAACTTCATACACGATACCTTGGCCAGCTATGGCTGCGTCTCCATGTATGAGAATGGGTAAAATTTTATCGTAGTCCGATTTGTAAACTGCATCCGCCTTCGCTCTAGCAAAGCCTTCTACTACTGGGTTTACAGCTTCTAGGTGTGAAGGGTTTGGAGTTAGCTTTAAGTGAACATCTTTATCGTTTTTGGCTTTATGAATTGATGAAAAGCCCATGTGGTACTTAACATCTCCGTCGCCCATGGTTTGTTCATTTGGTGCGCTGCCCTCGAACTCGTTGAATATTTCGGCGTAGGTCTTGCCCATTATGTTGGCTAAGACGTTCAAACGCCCTCTGTGCGCCATTCCTATTATGACTTCGTTTACACCAAGTTCTGCACTTTTATTAATGATGGCATCGAGTGCTGGAATTGTGGACTCACCACCTTCTAGGGAAAACCTTTTTTCACCTAAGTACTTAGTACCCAAAAACTTTTCGAGCACCGTTGTTTCGTTAAGTTTTTTGAGGATGCGTTTCTTTTTTTCAAAAGAGAAGTTGTAGTCGCGCGGGCGCTTTTCAAACTTTTCTCTTAGCCAATGCCTTCTTTCGGCATCACGGATGTATTGATACTCTATACCGAAACTACCTGCGTAGGTTTCTTTGAGCCAATCGAGAATATTTTGCAAACTTGTTTTGCCCAGTCCCAGCTCTTTACCAATGGCAAATTCTTTTGTGAGGTCGCTTTTGCTTAGTCCTACTTTATCTAAAGCAAGATCCGGGGTGCGATTTTTTCTAGCACGAATTGGGTTTGTATCGGCAATCAGGTGGGCATTAACTCTGTAGCGTTGAATAAGAACATACACTTTCAGTTCTTGATCAAAATCGCTGCTAGAGACACTGCCTCCACTTTTACCGTTTGAAGTGGCCAAAGCATTTGGCGCTTGTCCACTGGCAATAGCAAACTCGAAGCCCTCAAAGAATTTTTTCCAGCTATCGTCTACCGATGCATTGTTGTTCTGAAATTCCCTATATAGTGTGTCTATATAATTGGGATGAGCATTAGCGATAAAATTTTCGGCACCCATTAGCGTTGTTTTTGCAGGCTAAATTTGAATCAATTCCGTTGGAAATGCACTCAATCAAGTCCTTTCTTTCGAGTAAACGCAAAAATGATGCAAGAAATCACATTATTTAGTGTTAAATGAACACAAATAAAGTCTAGGGCTCAACAACAATGAGCTTTTTGGTGTCTACAAAAACGCCGTTTTGGGTTAAATGTATATGGTAAACCCCTTCAATTAGTAGCTCATTATCAAAAGTGTAGAAGAAACTGTCTGCTCTTTGGTCATCAAATATTTCCTGGCCTAGGTTATTAAATATTTGAATGCGGAAGTTTCTGTTTTCTGGATTATCGAAAATAAGCTGGCAGGATTCGGTCATTGGGTTGGGGAAAATTATCAAGCCATCGCTATCGTCGAGGATGGGTGGAACAACAATCTCTTTCTTAATAACAAACTGGCAGACGGCAGGATCGCTGGTGTTGAGGAATAGCTCTACCAAATAAATTCCAGGGAAGGAATAGGAATGCAAAAAACTCGCTTCGGATGAGGTTACACCGTCGCCAAAACTCCAGGTGCGATTTTCTATAAACAAGGTGTTGTCTGTGAATTGATATGGTATGCCTAATTGAATCGTGTCGGGTAACATTACATCTGCTTCTACCAGTGCAACGTTTTGGAAAGAGGTGTCGCAAATTGATTCATTACAAACGGTAAGCGAAACTTCGTATTCACCGGGTTCGTCATAGCTCGTGCTGGGGTGTATGTCATTGGAGATTTCTCCATTGCCAAAGTCCCACTCGATAGTCGAGGAAGGGAAATGACAGGTGCTGTTGTTTCTAAATGTCTTTTGACCAGCACAAATGTCATCTGAGTTTTCAAAGAAGGTGCTTAATATTTGATCGTTGTTTCCGAAGGATACGAATGCATCATTTTGAAAACCTTCAGTTGGGCTGCTGAATGCGATATCGGGTATTTCGTCGTCATCTATTTGGCCAATGGTCAGCGCTATTGAAGGGTTTTCAAATAATACTATTTCCTCGAAGGTAGCATCGCCTCTGTTTCGATGAAATCTAATACCAGTGCTAGTACCCGTGACAAAATCTTCAAACCCATCGCCATCGACGTCGAACTTTTCTAAAACGTTCGGAAGAAATTCCTCTTCATTAAAACTGAAATTGACCCCCAATAAACGCGGTAGAGCAAGGAGGCCATTTTCTATATTTTCTATCCAATGAATGGTTTGAGTATCATAAGAACTAACTACAAAATCCAAGTCGCCATCGTTGTCTACATCCATAGAAAAATTAGGGCCATTGAAAATTGGGGTTGAGGGAATAAAGGAAGTGTTCGGGGCATCAAATTTAAGGTCAACTCTTTCGGAAAAGCTCGTTCCATTTGACAAGCGAACGAAAATTTCAAATGTGAAAAAGCCATCTTGAAAGAACCACACTAAGTCATTTTTTCCATCTAAGTCGTAGTCCATTATTTGAACTAGTGAAACTAGTGGAACTTGAAAAGACTGTATAGTAGTGTTTTCTAAGATCCTAGTATTAAACGAGCCATTTTCATAAACTATCATGCCGATGTCTACACTAGTTGAATACACAACTACTGGACCGAAGGAGTTTAACTCAGCTGTAAATATTTCAGTTGGAAAAAATGGCTGTTGTGTTATACCAATGCTTTCTATCAAACTCGAAGACCAGGACCCATTCTCAAGCTCATATATATTAGCAAACAGGCTATTGTTTTGACTTGTCATGATTACAATCTCTAAGTCTCCATCTTGGTTTAGGTCTAGTACGTCGCTTGCTCTATATTCTCGTCCCTGTGGTAAGGAAAACAGAATTTCGCTTTGTCCTGATTCAACAATACTAAAAGCCCGCGCAGAATTGATACCTATAATTTCTGTTTCTCCATCTTGATCAAAGTCTGCGAAGTGAATTTTTGAAACAGGATCACCTGTCCAAGAGTTGAATTCTATGGGTTCATCGAATTGCGCGAACAGCCGAAAAGAGCTGAGTAATAGGATAGTAAGAAAAGTGAAGTTGCGCACGCATTAAAAATAATCAAAAGCGTGTATTCCTGATGAGAAGCGAGAGCTTCTGGATTTAGGGGACAAAAAAACCCCACTGCGAAGCAATGGGGTTTTAATCTTTTTATTGAGAGTACTACTTAGCGTCTAACTCCTCTATGAGTTCTTCCAACTCATATTCATCGCCTTCAACATATCCAGTATGCTGATAAGCCACATTGCCTTCTTTGTCTAACACAAAAGTGTAGGGAACAGTTTGGAAGTTCAAAGCGCGTTTGAGCTGTTCGTTTGGATCCATTACTACGGTAAAAGGCCAGCTTTGACCATCTACGTAAGGCTTCACCTTCCCAAAATTCCTTTGGTCGTCAATATTTACGGCCACAACCTCAACCTCCCATTCGTCGGTCCAGTCTTCGTAAATGTCAGATATATTGCTTAGTTCTTTTTTACAAGGTGCACACCAGGTGGCCCAGAAGCTGAACACCGTAATTTTGCCGTTTTCGGAATAATCGCTCAGACTTACTTTGTTTCCGTCTAAATCTGTCAATTCAATATCTGGAAGGGCGTCTTGAGCGTGTAAACCCGCACAAAATAAGAGCGCGAAACCTATTCTAAGTAGCTGTTTCATTGATTTTCGATTTTATCTAAGACCTAAGATGGAAAACCTTGACAATGGTTTAAAAAACTAAGGACTAAATTGAACGTGCAATTTAACCCAAATCAGCCATGCTTGAAAAGTTTTTATCGTTCTGTCTTCTGGCCTTTTTCACATTCAATCTGAATGCACAAGGTCGTTTTTCGGGAGATGTTCAATTAAATGTTAAAGTATTCGATCGAGATGAGGACATAACCCCTGATACCGAGTTTTATAGGTGGGCCTTTTCGGGTATGGAAATGTGGTTCAACCTTAATTATGTACACGAAAGCGATCTGGAAATTGGGCTAAGACTCGACGCTTTTAACAATTCGGATCTTTTTAGTGGAGGACAAACCATAAATAATGGGGTGGGTATCGGTAGATTTTATGTTAAAAAGAGAATCGATAAGCTGTCTGTAGAAGTTGGACACATCTACGATCAAATTGGAAATGGCTTTATCTATCGAACCTATGAAAATCGTGGCTTAGGATTGGACAGTCCCTTGTTGGGAATACAAGCAAAATACGACCTGGGCGAAAACGTGCAATTCAAAGCATTTGGTGGAAAGTTAAAATCGATTTCGCAGTTTGTTGGTCCTGGCGATAAAGACCTGTTTGAAGTTTTTGAGCCATTTGTAAAAGGAGTTAATCTAGAGGGCAATTTTCAAATTGGTGAATCCGGGGTGCGCTTCTCACCTGGCTATGGATTCGTAAATCGTACCACCGATTTGGCTTCCATTAACCAAATTGCAAATAGCATTAATAGTCAACCACTGGAAACTAGATTTGTACCAAGGCACAACGCATTCGTACATTCATTTTACACCAGCGTTTATTTAAAGAACTGGACAATTTTAGCTGAGTACGCTTGGAAGTCAGAAGACACCTTGCGCGACTCTCGATTGAATAGCGGCAACTTCTTAATTAATGAAGAGGGACAGGTGTTTTATAGTAGTATTGGATATTCTGTAAAGGGCTTCGGCATTTCAGCGAGCTTCAGAGATACCAAGTTTTTTGATTTTCGCACCTCGGCAAATCAAGGCTTGTTCAATGGCATCATAAATTTTATTCCGCCGCTGGCAAGACAAAACTCATTGCGACTGCCGGCTCGCTACCAATCCAATGCACAATTTTTGGATGAAACGGGTTATCAACTAGACGCAATTTATTCTCCTAAAAAAGGATTGGTGTTCACTGCGAACTACAGCTACATCGAAGATGATAATGGCAAGTTGTTTCAGGAAGTCTATGTTGATGCAGAAATAAAAAAGAAAGGATCGGATTGGAAGTTTTTAACCGGCTTCAATCTGGTCGATTATAACCTCTTGGTTTATCAAGGGCCGGGCAAAAGTGATTGGGTAAATACAATTTCTCCATTTTTTGAGACCACTTACAAAATCACCCGAAAGAAATCTATTAGAGCAGAAGCACAATACTTGTTAACCAAAAGGCAGTTCGTTTTGGGCGGCGAAAAAGATCCGAACCCAGACCAATTGCAAGACTTAGGAGATTGGGTTTATGGATTAGTTGAATTTAATATTGCTCCTAAATATTCTGTCTCTGCGTCGGATATGTATAGTATCGACACGGACATTCATTATTACGATTTCAGTGTTTTCTATACAGAGAAAGCCAGTCGCTTTGCGCTCAGCTTTGTTAGGCAAGTTGAAGGTATTGTTTGTACCGGAGGTGTGTGTAGATTCGAACCAGCCTTCAACGGACTGAAAATTGGAATGACCACTTCTTTCTAAATTTGTTTGATGAGTTTATATAGAGTTCTTTTGATTTTGTGCGTGCTGTTTTCTTTCACTTCTTGTGATCCCGAAATTGGGCCAGGTATAGACTTTGGAAATGCGGCTTGTTCTGAAGATTCGGAAATTGTAGAAATACTTGAAACTGTCCCTGTCCCTGAAGTGAAGCGCGTTTTTATGATGGAGTTCACGGGTGCGAACTGTGCGAACTGCCCCAAGGGTGCTGCGGCGGTTCAAGGAATTTTAGATCTGCACGATGAGACTTTTGTTCCAATCGGTATGCACACCACTCTAGGTGGAATTTTTGATCCCGTCGATGGAGCAGCACAAGATTTTACTTTAAGCGAAGGCACAACTTATTTCACTCAGTTTATGGGATTTGGTATTCCTTCAGCCTCAACAGACCTATTTGTATTTCCACAATTCCCAACTGAGATTATGGATCCAACAGAAGTAAGCGAAACCAGTTGGATTGATTTTTACGACATAAGGTCTGAACTTACGCCGGCGGTTAACTTGAGTGTAAAGGGTGTAATTAACAGTGGTACCCTAGAAGTATCGGCTGAAGTTGTTTATCACGAAGATTCTAGCGAAGATCATTTTATAACGGTGTATGTTTTGGAGAGCCACATTATCGACAAGCAAAAACTTCCAGATAACTCTACCGATGATAATTATGAGCACAACCATATAGTCCGCCAATTGTTGACCACTACTTCTGGTTCCATCTTAATTGGCCCTGGTGAGAACAAAGTGGCAGGAACAAAAGTGACCCGAAACTTTTGTATAACAGAAATTCCCGAGGTGTGGAACACCGAAAATATTGAATTTGCGGCCATCGTACACAGAGGGGGCACAAGCTTGGAAGTTTTACAAGCAGCTAAGTCAAATTTGTAATAGACTTGCAGCATGCGATTTTACCCCATTGCCCTAGCGCTTTTGATTACCCTATTGTTTGCAGCTTGTATTAAGAACGACCGCGACGAAGAAATACCCAGTTTGATCTTGTCGCCATCAAATGATGGGCAATCTGTTTTTTCAGGTGAATTTGTGAGCTTTCAACTAAGCTGTGCCGATGATATAAGTCTGGATTTTGTGCGGGCCGAAGTGGACTGCCCATTATCGGAGTGGACTGAAACAGTAGAGTTTCCTACCATTGGAGAGTCCTTGGATTTCATGTCCGGTTTCCCACTTGTTTTAGATCTCCAGTCAGAAACCTGTACCATCGAACTCACTTGTGTAGATGAAGAAGGAAACGAAAGTAATACCGAGTCTTTTGAATTTGATGTGCGCAATGGATTAGATAGTGCTGGACCTACAATAAGATTAACTGACTCGCTAGATAACCAGGGTGAAATATTTTTAGGGATAGACTTTGGTCAGTCCTTTGACGTAGGTGGATTTGTGTTAGACACAAGTTTCATTGACAGAGGAATGTTAGTAGTGCTTGATGGTGAAGATGAACTTAGTCTTTTGGATTTTGAGCCCGCAACCTTAACCGAAGACTCGGTAAATTTTTCAGACAACAATATGCTCTATCCAGAAGACCCCGGAGACTACAGTTTTTTAGTTGGGGCTTATGATAGCCTGAACAATTTTAGACAGCGCATTTTTGGATTGACTTTAGATACCGAAGGTCCAGTAATAACATTGGACAACCCTACACAGCAAGCTGAAGGCTTTGAAGTCACAGCGGGATCAGTGTTTAGTGCTTTCGGTATAGCTGAAGATCTGGATCGAGTCAACACAGTTCGACTAGAGATATTCAACGTCGATGGAGCTTCAATTGATAACGATTTCGATTATACCGATATGCCAAGCAGAATAGTTGACTTTTCGAATATTGAAATCGCAACTCCGAACGACCCAGGCGTTTTTGATTTGCGTATCATAGCAACAGATCGCCATGAAAATGCCGATACCCTAACCGTTCCTTTTAATGTAATAGAATAAGTTAAGGCGCCTCCCGAAGCTCCTCTGGCTGAATAAACTCTTGCTCTTTGTAAAAGAGCGAAATGACAGCGAGCAAAACCGCAGCTCCTAAAACCAAATAAACAAAGAACCAGAAGTAAGATGCGCCCGCAAGCTTGCTCGTTCCATCAGGGTTTTGGATAAACCAATTGATACCTGCGGCAATAACATTACCGAGGGAAATCGAGGCCAAGTAGAAACTCATAAACAAAGACTTCAATCGCGGTGGAGATTGCTTGTAAGCTATTTCCAGAGAAGTAATCGAAATCATTACCTCACCAGAAGTGAGAAAAACATAAGCCCAGAAATGCCAGATTAAAGAAGGTTTCTCACCCAATCCTAATTTTGTTTCGACCAAAGCGAGCAGCACAAAGCTCATTGCACTTACAATCATCCCAATCCATAGTTTTTGAAAAGGACTGATTTTCCAAACTTTTTCTACCGCGGGATAAATCAAAAATGAAAAGAGCGGAATCACAACCAAAATCAAAAATGGATTCATGGCATAGAGCTGCGAGGGTAAGAACTCAAACTGCACAAACCCTAGGTTGACGTTTAAATCCATTTTGTCGGCCTGAATAATCCAAGAGGTAGCGGTTTGCTCGAACAAAGACCAGAACACCGCCGTGCAAGCAAAGATGGGCACCAGATAACCAACGGCTCGCAAACCCTCCGAGCTAAACAGCTCTTTGAAATAATCACTACCGCCGGGTTTTATAGCAATGTAATCTTTGCGTCCCAAGTAAAACACAATGGTAGCGATAAGCATTAAGAAACCAGGTAAACCAAAAGCGACGTGCGGTCCAAACTTGCTGAGCAAAACTGGAATCAACAAACCAGAAACAACCGCGCCTAAGTTTATGGCGAAATAGAAATAGAAATAAATTTTGTCGAGTAAGCTTTTGTTCGACTCATCAAACTGGTCGCCAACGTGCGCTGAAACGCAGGGCTTTATTCCACCAGAACCCAAAGCAATTAATCCCAGACCAATCGCGAGACCCGTTTGCGTTTCGTTAAGCGCAAGTGCTAGGTGACCCAAGCAGTACACGATAGACAACCATATAATGGTTCGATATTTTCCTATAAAGATGTCAGCTAAAAATGATCCAAACAGTGGCAAGATGTAGTTCGCCGCGCCAAACCAGTAAACCCATTGGCTAGCATCGCTCTCGGACATTGGGGCAGACTGCCCGTTGGAGTCCAGCAAGTACTTCGTCATAAAAATGACGAGTATACCCTTCATTCCGTAATAGCTAAATCGCTCCGCAACTTCATTCCCTATGATGTAGGGAATGCCACTGGGCATTTTTGCTTTTAGGGAATTCAAAATACTATTTGCGGGTTTTTAAAGCAGAAGAACCAGCGCGGAACATCAATAAAGCAATCAAGGAAATAATTATTAACGCCAGCCAACCCTCAACAGGATGTTCGCTCAATATCAAACCGGCTCCGCCACCTTTGACTCCCACGTAAACCGCTAAGACGATACCCATCAATGCCTCGCCGGTAATTAGCCCCGAAGCAAACAGTAAGCCGTCTTGTTCGCTTTCCGCTTTCGATTCTTTTGTTGCATTCGCAGATTTTCTTTGAACAAACCAAGAAATCAATCCACCCAACATTATCGCGCTGTCCAATTCAAATGGTAAGTACAAACCAACCGCAACTGCTAAAACAGGAATGCGGAAAGAAGAACCCCTCTTCAATTGAAACTGATCCAATAGAATAATCAAAATGCCCAATCCAATTCCAGCATAAATCATCGGCCAAGGAAGGTTGCCACCAAAAACTCCATCAGCAACACTTTGCATAAGGCTCGCTTGTGGAGCCGCCAATGCATCGGGCCGGAGTTCGGTTCGCATCCCAAATCCATAAGAAGAGTTAAGCGAATCCAAAACGAATGGAATAACCAAAGCCGCAGAAACTACACCAATGACCTGCATTATCTGTTGCTTGTAAGGAGTCGCACCCAAAATGTTTCCTGCTTTTAAATCTTGCATATTGTCACCCGCAATGGCTGCCGCGCAGCAAACCACGGCGCCAATCATTATTGCTGCTGCTGGGCCTTTTGGATTACCGCTACCGAGTAAAAGAACAAGGAGCAACGAAGAAACCAATATGGTCGCAATGGTAACCCCAGAAATGGGATTGTTAGAACTTCCCACCAAACCTGCCATATAACCAGCAACAGCAGAAAACAAAAAGCCCGCGACAACCATAATAAGCGCCATCAAAACGGCGATGCCCATTATGCCAATGTTATAATTGTATATCAGAAAGATGGGAACAATCATAAAGGCAATTCCGGCCAGCACCCATTTCATTGGTGTGTCTTTTTCCGTACGTGGTAATTCGCTTTGGTCTTTACTAGAGCCAAAAGCAGCCAAGCCTTGTTTAACTGCAAAAGCCAAAGATCCACGGATACTAATTACCGCCCACAAACCACCGGCCAACATAGCACCTGCACCGAGGTAGCGAATTTGATTGTTCCAAATTCCAAATCCAAAACTAGTTGCCGATTGCCCAGCTTCAGGAACCACACCAGTAAAATAAACGTAGAGCGGAATGGCAATCCACCAACTAACCACACCACCCAAGAACACGAGCAGTGCAATTCTAAAACCAACAATGAATCCTACAGAAACCAGCGCGGGCGAACAGTCCAATCCAAAGTAGGCGTAGAACTTTCCTTTCAAAGCGGCCCAATCAAATACGCCCGTCCATAATTTGAAACCGCTAACGCAAAGTTTTATAGCCCCACCTAAGAAACCGCCCAACAAAAGGTACTTAATCGCCGAACCACCTGTAGACTTTTCACCCGTTTTCAAAACCTCCGCAGTCGCCACTCCCTCAGGAAACAATAATTTTTCACGAACAATTAAAGCCGAGCGCAACGGAATCGTAAACAACACACCAAGCAATCCACCAGACAAGGCAATCAAAACCGTTTCCCAATAATTGAAACTCTCCCAGTAACCCATTAGGATCAAAGCGGGAAAAGTAAAGATGACCCCAGCAGCTAGACTCTCTCCAGCAGACGCCGCAGTTTGCACCGCGTTGTTTTCAAGGATATTGGATTTCCGAAAAAGCCGCAAAACCATCATAGAGATGACTGCTGCAGGAATCGAGGCAGATACCGTTAGGCCAGCATAGAGGCCTAAGTAAGCATTGGCTGCTGCGAGGAGGATGGTTAGAACTATCGCCAAAACGACTCCTTTAAGGGTTATTTCGGGTAAATGCTTCTCTGGTGGGATATATGGGCCTTTCGACATACTCTAAAATATGAATTTTTGATTCTTCCTCATTAATAGAATAATTTGCAGCTATTAAGCAGAACCCATGAAATTCAAAATTACCCTTAGTAGCCTACTCCTATTCCTTTTTGTTTGCCAAGCCATTAACGCTCAGTCCATTCCGCGAGACAACAGATCAACCTCCTCAAGCAGGGTAGTCGAAAGCTCTGGCTTCACAAAGGAAAACTTGTTTATCGAGCCGCAAGTTGGA
>CAZZIZ010000009.1:0-37409 GCA_964654535.1 uncultured Chitinophagales bacterium | reverse complement strand
TTTCTTTTTCTCCGCCTGGAAACTGCGGCATCTCTTCAACTACTTTAAAAACCTCACCGTCGGTTTGTTTCATGTCAAGAGCGCCTTCTATTGTTATAGCTTTTGATTCTTCGATCCCAGGTTCTTGCGCGCGAAGGTTTACAAAAATGAGCATCGCTAAGAGCATAATGAACTTCGTTTTCATATTGCTGATTTTTTCAACCTAATATATTAATAATTTTCGCGTGAGGGATAGAGGCATTGTTGAAGCTCCTGTTGTTGGCAAGCGCCGAGCCCTCAGCACCTAAGTGCTGGAGGGGCGATGCGTGCAGACAATAGAACAGAGCGACTGCCGACAGCCCGACCCCAGGCACTTTGCGCAGCAAGAAGTGTTTGGGGGCACGCCCAAAAAAACACTTGAATTTCCTATCTTGATTATGTGGTGATGTTTTACAACAAACAACGCGTTTGTCCCAACTGCGATTTTGAATTCGGGGTGACCAACAACTACTGCCCCGAATGCGGTCAGAAAAACACCGAGATTAAGATTGGCATTGGCACCCTAATTATGGACCTGCTTGGTGATGTTTTCACTTACGATTCCAAAATTTTCAAAAGCTTGTGGTATCTGGTAAGCAAACCAGGTAAGCTTACCAAGGATTTTAATGATGGTAAGCGAGCCCGCTTTGTTCCTCCGCTAAGGATGTTTTTGGTAATGGGCGTAGTGGTCTTTTCGGTGATCTCGATTGGTGGTGACCCTGGAGAGGAGTTTGCAAATGGTCTCGGTGAATCTGGTAACCTTGAAAATGTTGCTGATGACGAAGAAGGGGGTGAATTAAAACAACCGCAAGGCGAGTCAACTCGTTTTACCAGCAACTGGATAAGTCAAGAGGCTTTGGATAAAATGCAGGATTTGGCTTCAGACGATTCTCTTAGCGTTGAAGCGATCGTTGACTCCCTTCACTTGGAGAGTTTTTCAGAAAAAATATTTATGACCCAAGCCACCAAAATAGTTCGGGGTGGACCTGGCGAAATGGTACGCTGGATCTTCAACAACTTTACGCTTGTTATTTTTTTTATGGTACCCTTCTTCGCCTTCATTATGAAGTTGCTCTACTTCCGAAAAGGGTTTTTCTTTATGGACCATCTGATATTTTCTCTACATCAACATAG
The DNA here is from genome assembly GCA_964654535.1 of uncultured Chitinophagales bacterium. Classification (GTDB taxonomy): domain Bacteria; phylum Bacteroidota; class Bacteroidia; order Chitinophagales; family UBA2359; genus CAZZIZ01. The sequence continues at coordinate 36,257 of CAZZIZ010000009.1, read as the reverse complement.
TTTGGTTTACATGGGCTTCCTTCCAGTAATTCTCTTGGATTACAGCGCGCTTCTACCCTTTATACTATTTTTGGTGCTTCCTATTTATACGCTCTTTGCTATGCGCAGGGTATATGGAGAATCATGGCGGCGCACAGTTTTTAAACAAGTTTTGTCAAGTGTCGTATATGTCTTGGTTTCACTTTTTGTTTTGTCCTTTTTCATTCTCATGGGCTTTCTGTTGTTTTGAACTAACTTGTGGCTTCAATGCTGTACAATATTTACGTCTTATTGCTTTTTTGCTCGCACACATTTTATGTAAGCATTTGCGAAATAAACTATGTGCCAGAAGAAGAGGCCTTGCAGGTTTCCTGGCGTTTATTTGCAGATGACCTCGAATGGGCAGTTACTCCAGAGGGAGATGAATACTTCTATCTGGGTCATCCGAACTACGACAGCGATGGCATCTTGGATGAATACTTTGACCAACACTTTTATTTGCTGATTGATGAGGAACGCGTTAGCCCTGCTTACATCGGTCACGAGTTTAAGGGCGAAGAGGTTTACTGTTACTTTGAAATCAAGGACTACAAGCCAAACACTAAAACAGAGGTTTTCATTGATGCAATGGCTGAGCTATATGAAGATCAGCAGCACTATGTTCACTTTCAAAACAAGGGAAAGCTTGTGAACACCTCTTTGCTAACCAAGTCTGCTCCGGTAACCCAGCTCTCTTTATAATAAGGACTCCAAGTCCAAGACAAACTCGTTTTCCCAACCAGACTGTACCTGAAAAGGTGTTTCCAAGACAATAACTCTCTCTGGTTGTTTGCGATCGTATATGTTACCCGTATCCCAAATTCCATTTTCGTTATCGTCTTTAATCAGTCGTGCTGAGTAGGTCCCTTTTGCAATTTTATCAAACTTGTTTTTGCCTCGGTTCAGTGGAAAAGTGTATCTCAGTTTTTTGTTTAGCAGTAGTTCAATAAAGTACTGTTCGGTTTCTGGTGTACTGAAGTCAATTACGAGTGCGCCCCTTGAATCAAAGGTTGACTTTTGAAATCGGTGGCTCAAGGTGTCGGTATTTTGATAGCCAAAATAATTCTCCAGCGCATTAGGATAAACCAGAGCGTAATATCGCGAGGTGTCAACGGGCTCTATCTCTATCTCCAGCGATCTATTATTCACCAAAACACTATAATCAATATCGTCTGGGTTTTCCATTTTGATCGAGTCTCTATAGACCTCTATAAGCTTATCATCAACAATACTTATCGGGTGCTTGAATTTTAATTCGAGCGGTGCCTCATTGGTTTTTAATCTTGAGGCGGCAAACTTAAAGTTTTGATGAGTCCCTAAACTATCTGGCGACTCTTTAAAGTATAAACTGTCTATAAATGCGCCATTGCCTAGAATTGAACGACTCTGCAATTGCTTATTTGTATACCAAATTGATAGCGTGTCGTTAGCTGCCGAACGCTCGATATACAGTTCATCACTGTTTTCAATTTCTATGTCCTGGTATTTTTTAGAGAATATGAGCTGGCCTTGTCCGTCTTTTAGTTTGTTGCTGTTTTCTAACCAAATTATACTGTCCTGCGTCAAGTGTACAAAGAGGTTTATATCGCCTGCGGCGCTATCCGCCGTTGCAATAGGCTCGTCTAAAAAAGCGATGGCCTCCCCTATTTGGTCAAAGTAGTTGTTAAAGTTTTGATCTTCTAAGGCATATAAATTGTACTTACCCGCGCCCATATTCTTTAACTGAAAAATTCCGCTCGAATCTACTGTGGCCAGGTATCGTGGAGGCTCTTTGTAAATCAAGCTGTCTCCTAATGGGTAGGCCATAACGCGAACGGTTTCTGAAAAATATGTTGCGCCGGTTTCTGCGTCAATAAGTCTCCCTTGCAATTGCGCAGTATCTAAAATAGCGCCAGTTGAAAAGGCGTAATCTAAGGTTTCAATAACGTTGTCTTGTCGAAAGTCTTTTATTGCTCCATTAAAGTCGATAGAATAGGTGGTGTTTGGCTCTAAGTCTTCTGCGAATTTTACTATTACTGATCGACCTATAAATTGGAGCTCGGGGCTTTCGGCTTGGAAAGGAGAAATTATAATGTCATTCGCACTGAATTCTTTAATATATTCATCGAATTCTATTCGAATTTCTTTGCTGCTTACATTGAGCTCGTGGTTCGCTGGGCTGCTCAATACTATTACTGGCGGGGTTTCATCTTTCGGGCCTCCACTTGGAGAAACCACCCTAGCACAAGAGCTTAACAGAATGAGTAATATCAGGGAATAGGCTTGTCGCATTAACGCCCCAAATGAACCATTAAAACGGAAATATCGGAAGCGGAAACGCCACTAATTCTGCTCGCTTGCCCAAGTGTCGCCGGACGGATTTCCTTGAGCTTTTCTTTACCCTCATTTGAGAGCGAGAGCAGTTTTTCATAATCAAACTGCTCATGCAAGCTTACGTTTTCTAGTTTCTTCATCTTAGCTGCCATTTCTTTTTCCTTTTGTATATAGCCAGCATACTTTATCTGAATTTGGACCTGGTCAAGAACCTCTTGATCTTCCTCCCCTATTTGCTCTTTGATGGATTCTATTTTGAGCAAATCACTCATATCCATTTTCGGTCTCATAATAATACGCTCGGCCTTGATCTGCTGTTTCAGAACTGCGGATCCTTTTGCCTCGAGAATGGGATTCATTTCATCGGGACGCACCCCGGTGCTTGAAACTACTTTGGTCACTCGTTTAACAGAATCTGTTTTTGTCTTTAGTTTTTGCATCCTCTCTTCGCTCGCCAATCCTAGGTCGTAGGCTTTTTGGGTTAACCTTAAATCCGCGTTGTCTTGTCTTAGTAGCACTCGAAACTCAGCACGAGAGGTAAACATGCGGTAAGGCTCTTTGGTCCCTTTGTTGATTAGGTCATCAATCAATACTCCTATATATGCTTCCGACCGGTTGAGAATGAAGGCCTCTTTTTCTTTGACTTTTTGATGCGCATTGATCCCTGCCATCAGACCCTGGCAGGCGGCTTCTTCGTAGCCCGTTGTTCCATTTATTTGACCGGCAAAAAAGAGGTTTTTAACGAGCTTGGTTTCTAAAGAATGAGTTAGCTGGATTGGCGGAAAATAGTCGTATTCGATGGCATAACCTGGTCGAAACATCTTGGCATTTTCGAAACCAACTATTGACTTTAATGCCTTGAATTGTACTTCCTGGGGCAGCGAGGTTGAGAAGCCATTTAGGTAGACTTCAACAGTATCCCAGCCTTCTGGCTCCACAAACAATTGATGTCTTTCACGATCGGCAAAGCGATCTATTTTGTCCTCTATTGAAGGGCAATAGCGCGGCCCCACTCCTTTGATACGTCCCGTAAACATTGGGCTTTGGGCGAATCCTTCTTTTAAAAGTTCATGCGTCGTATTATTTGTATATGTAATATGACAAGGTCTTTGATTCGCGGGTAAATCGATATCCAAATACGAGAATGCTCTTTTTACTGGATCCCCTAACTGTTCCTCCATAACCGAATAATCGATACTTCTCCCGTCGATTCTCGGCGGGGTTCCCGTCTTCATTCTCCCTGATTCAAAGCCTAGACTTTCGAGTTGAGCGGTGATGCCTACGGCTGCTTTTTCACCCGCTCGGCCTCCTCCAAAATTCTTCTCACCAATATGAATTTTACCATTCAAAAAGGTGCCGTTTGTAAGTACTACAGTAGTCGATTTTATTTCTTGACCGAGTGATGTTTTCACTCCTTTAACCAAACCATTTTCGACCAATAAGCCTGTCACCATTTCTTGCCAAAAGTCAAGGTTTGGGGTTTGCTCGAGCTTGTTCCTCCACTCAGCGGCAAACATCATTCTATCGCTTTGGGCTCTGGGGCTCCACATAGCAGGGCCCTTGGATTGGTTAAGCATTCGAAACTGGATCATCGTCTTATCGGTCACAACTCCCGAGTAGCCTCCTAGGGCATCGATTTCTCGAACGATCTGGCCTTTTGCTACCCCACCCATTGCTGGGTTACATGACATCTGCCCAATGACCTGCATGTTCATCGTCACCAACAAAACCTTTGATCCTAGGTTTGCAGCAGCAGCGGCAGCCTCACATCCTGAGTGTCCTCCTCCAACTACTATTACGTCATATTCTGGAAACATCTTTTTCTACTACAAAGGTAAAACAATACACTTCGAAGCGCTTTCACGTGGGACGACTAAATAGAGCGTTTCACGTGAAACATCGCCTACACCCCGGTGGATATAAGAGGTTTTGCAGCCTCCTAAAGATGCATCATAAAGCTTAACTTGAGGTCAGTTTTCACACCACTTGAGCACAATGTTTCACGTGGAACACAAAAGATCAAATGAAAGTCGGTCTCTTCTTTGGGTCATTTAACCCTATTCATAATGGACATCTAATTATTGGGGATTTGATTAGAAGTCAGGCTCAACTGGATAAAGTGTGGTTTGTGCTTTCCCCTCAAAACCCATTTAAAAGGAAAGAAGGACTTCTAGATGAAAAAATTCGTCTCGATCTTGTAAAAGCCGCTGTGAAGGACGCACCGCATTTGGAGGCCTCTGACCGTGAGTTCTCCCTACCCCAGCCTTCTTATACCATCGATACTTTGGATGCTTTAGAGCTGGACTTTCCAAACCACCAATTCAATATAATAATGGGATCAGATAATTTAGACAAACTAGATTCTTGGAAACAAAGCAATCGTCTCATTTCATCACACCAATTTCTAATTTATCCAAGACTTGGTTATAACAACAAGACTTATGAGTCTCACCAAAATTTCCAGTTTTATGATTTACCTATAGTTGAAATTTCATCAACAGAAATTAGAAAACGCATAAAATCTAAAGATGCTTACCAATATATGATCCATAAAGACGTCTATAATCTAATCCAAACTGAGAATCTATACGCATAAATACGTTATTAACAATAACTAATAATAAATCTATATTATCCTGAATAATAACGTATTAATTGTCGAGCTTATACACAAATCAAAATCGAGCATGTTAATAAGGCTTAGGTTATAAACGGCAATTTTTATTAAAACCAGATTACAGCACGCCAGAGTTGATAAACTCAAAATTACATACAGCCTATTAACAATTCACTCGTCCTTATCAATACAGAATTTCAAAAAAGTCTCAAACAGCATCGATATCAACTATCAACGCAAAAATGTTAATTCACTAATAATCAATCATAACTTCAAGAAAGCTCTGTCTATAATCATGAATACATGCTTAATAAGTTAACAGGCTTTAAAAAACGATAAAAGAAAATCACAAATCAACGGCCCTAATAAACGATAGTATCTTTTAATTTTTTTAAAAATTCTAAAAACTACCCATGTCTATCCTTCTCATATTGTTTACAACTGCCTACGTTTTTTTGATAGGCTTGTATCTAGTGGGGTGGTCTAAAATTAAGACTTGGCGATTACCAAAAAACTTTAAAGCGAGAACCCAAGTAACTGTATTGGTACCTGCGCGGAATGAAGCCAGTAGAATAGGAGCTTGTTTAGAGAGTTTACTGAATCAAAAATTTAATAGAGAGTTATTAGAAATAATTGTAATAAATGATCAGAGTACAGATCAGACGGCTGAAAGAGTAAAATCTTTCGAAGGGGTAAAACTGATAAATTTGGATAGAAACCTTGGAAAGAAAGGCGCATTAACTAAAGGAGTATCTATAGCTCAAGGTTCCCTAATTGTGACAACAGATGCTGATTGTACGTTCGATGAAGATTGGCTTTCCACGATTGTTAGTTTCTATGAGACTGGAGATAAAAAAATGATTGTATCACCAGTTAAGTTCGATGGCCCAATTTCATTTTTGGAGAAGTTTCAAACCCTTGACTTTATAGGTATGCAAGGAGTAACCGGTGCATCTAGTTACTGGCAAATATCTAATATGGCCAATGGTGCCAATTTAGCGTTTGAAAAAGAAGCGTTTTTGGAAGTAGGGGGTTACGCTGATAATATGCACATCGCTAGTGGAGACGATTTTTTTTTGATCGATAAAATATCGAAGGCTTTTCCAAATGGGGTAGACTATCTTAAATCCTCATCTGCAGTAGTTCGAACAAAAGCCGAAAGCACCTTGAAGACATTCTTAAATCAAAGAGTACGATGGGCATCCAAAACGGCAAATAATACTGATCATAGAATTACCGCGATTTTAATATTCTTACTGTTGTATAACCTCTTAATCGTAGGTACGTTTATCTTCGGGGCTTTCTTTGAGTCAAGGATTATAGTCCTGGTTCTAGTGGCACTGTTTGTCAAGGCAGCTGTTGATTTTCTGTACTTATTTAGAGTATCGAACTTTTTCAATCAGCGCTATTTACTTTGGTCATTTATTCCAGCTCAAATTTTTTATTACCTCTATATACCAGTGGTAGGAATTTATAGCCACTTTTTTTCCTATGAGTGGAAGGGTAGGGTAATTAGATAGAATGCAAGAAGAGAAAGAAGTAAAATACTTATCACCCAATCAGAAAGCGTTTAAGCGCTTATTGAAAAACAAGTCAGCAGTTGCTGGATTAGTGGTTATTTGCTTGGCAATTTTAATTGCCTTCTTTGGAAATATTATTGCACCAGATCATACGCCCGATGCCAATGATCAAATACTCGAAATAGCAACTGAATTACCTGGCTTTAGTACAAAGGTCTTAAAACGGAAAAAACCTGGAGCCACTGTTCCAAGTACCTTGGGAAAGGCTTATAATTTAGTTTTCGGTGGCTCACCCAATCCTTACGAAATGATTCCAATTAAGGATTTAGAGATAGTCGGAAATCAAGTCAAGATTCAACGATATACGGGAAGTGAGAATGATAAAGAGTGGGAGAGTATACCTGTTGAAGAAATAGTCGGTAGTGCAGCTGATTCGGGAAACCTTGCCGAACTGGTTAATGATAAGTACACCACGACTAGGCGATATTTATTGGGCACAGACAAATATGGTCGTGACAACTTAAGTAGATTGATTTTGGGCGTGAGAATTTCTCTGAGCGTTGGATTACTCGCGGTAACTATTTCCTTGATTATAGGAATAATCCTTGGAGCTCTTGCGGGTTTTTACCAGAAAACACCACCTGAAGTAAATGTACTTACCCTTGTTGCGGCAGTACTAGGATTCGCGGCGATGTTTTATGGCTTCTATTCTTTCTTACCAGTAGTCCCTAATGGACTTCTAATTATCCTAATCGTAGTTGCTGGAACTATAGGGCTCTTTTACTTCTTGTACTTGCTAAACGATCGTGTATTCAATAAGATTATCTCTGCTCAGATAAAGTTGCCTGTAGACGATTTTATCATGTACATCATAAATACTTTTTGGCCGATTCCGGTGTTGTTACTCATCTTTGCCTTGATACTAGCATTGGGAAGAGAGTTTTGGCAAATCTATTTAGCTGTCGGCTTAGTTATGTGGGTCGAAGTTGCAAGGGTAGTGCGTGGTCAGTTTTTGAGCGTTCGCGAGAAAGAATATGTTGAAGCTGCAGAAGGTTTAGGATTTGGAGACTTGAGGACCATATTCATACACATCCTTCCCAATACCATTGCACCACTTATTGTTATTACGGCCGCTAACTTTGCGTCTGCCATAATTATTGAAGCAGGACTTAGTTTTCTCGGTATAGGTGTTCAGCCACCTATGCCCAGTTGGGGGACTATGCTCAACGAATACTACGGGTATATAGGAACGGATAAAGCCTTCCTAGCCTTCTTACCTGGGGCTGCTATTATGATACTGGTGTTGGCCTTTAATCTGGTCGGGAACGGACTACGGGATGCGCTTGATGTTAAAACACGATTATAGTAAATTGTCTATCGCATCGCTAATACGCTTTGCATCGAGCTCCTTTTGAATAACTCTAGGCTCGGCAGCACGATCATTACAATCATTGATTTCACAAGTTTCGCAAGTTATATTAACCTCGTGCTTTGGAATATTTTGGTCGTTCCAAAAAGAAACCTTTTCCTTAAAAGTATTGGTCATTGAAAAGCCAATAGACACGCAGGTATCAACATTTGGAGTAGGGTAGAAGTGCCGCGCAATTGTTACAACAAAATATTCTTTTTGGGTATTGTAAAACTTCGAGCGCTGAACATTAATATTTTGTTCACCTGCCTCAATAGAATCCTCGCCGAGAGCGGCGAGCCCTCGAACACCCCCCCATCGTCTACAGTAAGTTTGGTAAACCTGATTGGCATGTGGAGTTTGTGCACCATTTATATGCAGCTCATTAGTGATTTTTACCGAACCACTGATAACGTTTCTTTCGAAGCGCTGTAAATACAAAGACTTAAGACCAAACCCTTCAGGAATCAAACTGCTTGTTCTATGAACAAACAAATCTGGGCTTACATTATATTTTCGCAAGATTCCTTTTAAAACAGAAGCGTCCCACTTGGAAAGCGACATTAATTTCGATATGTCTTTCAAGAATTCCGCCTTAGGAATCAATAGCGCGTTGGCGAAATAGCTGGCCCTCATATTGTTTAATAAATGGACGAATGAATCCACACCCTGCGACAAAGGGCGCTTACTGCGCTCCTTTATTTTCAGTGCATTGTAACCAAGCTCTTTTGCTATAACGAAAAGCCTTTGACCTTCGCTCAATTCTGGATTAACGAATAAGACCTTTTTCTTAGGACTGAAAAAAGAACGAATACCTTTTAAATCTGTTCTAACAGAATCAGGAAACGCTTTGATGTAGTACCCATATTTACTTGTAAGCAATTCAGACAAGACCTTTATGTCCTGTACAAGTTTCAGATTATTCTTGGTTCTGAACCTTTTCGCCCGTTGTTCTAAATTTTCGAAATAGTTATTGTTCAACTCCCTGTAGGCTCTAAGCGCAGCGAAATAAGCATCCTCCTTTTCTAAATTGTATGATTTAGCAATTTGAACAATAGCGTTAAAAAAAGCACCAGCCTTATCTGGTTCGGACCCCATCCACTCGCCGAGTCGAATAAAGTCAATTCCAAAAATGTCCAAAGGAATACTCTTCAGGCCTTCGCGCGCGAACACATCTGAGAGCGGTGCCAAGTGATCACTAATCTTTGCAGAGGTTAGCTCTTCAAAGGGCAAACCAAATACACTCGACAAGCTTCTTAGTTTATCTTCTTTCGGGTACTTGCGCCCTTTTTCAATTTCGTTAAGGTAAGATGCAGAGATTTGGCTCTTTTCTGCGAGTTTGGTAAGAGAGTAACCAGCATCCAATCGAAGCTTTTTTAATCGAAGACCAAACAATACTTTAAAACCAGCTTCTTTTGTAGCCATATCTCTTTCTAAAGGAGCCCCAAAATAAAAAACCCCCTCTTCATTAAGAAGAGGGGGTTCTCAACAATAAAAAATTTTGTCTATTTCAACAACTTGCCGCTGCTAACAAGAGCACCAGTATTGTCTGTTATGTTGTATACATATATTCCTTGAACCCAATTATTAGCCTCTAGGCTAGATTGGCCAACAAATGTAGTCGTATCAACAGCTCTACCATCAAGTGTATAAACGCTTAAGGTAAGCTCTTCATCAAAACCCTGATCATAGCTAACGTTCACAATATTCTGAACCGGGTTAGGGCCAACCACTAGGCTAGCAACCAACAACTCATCAATACCAACATTAACTTCTTCTGGCTCGACACAGCTATCAACTACGGCGATATTAGAAGCAACCTGAGTTACGTTGTTTGGAGTAGATTGAATAGAAAACGAAAGGTCTCCCGAATCTCCTTCTTGTAGGGCGTATTCAGCGGTAAACACATCTCCTTCAAATACGCCAACCATTTCACTTAAAGCACCAATGCCCACGAAAACGGTGTGCTCTATTAGTTGATCAAAACCGATATATGGAGTCCATTCAATCACAATAGGATCAGCACAAGGCTCGCTTACAACAGAAACGAAAGACGTAGTATGTGAGTCGGAAACAGCAACCACTTCTCCAGCAGCATCAATTGTGGCAACTGAGTAAGTTAAGGGACCAGCAGCGCCAGACATAACTCCCATATGGTTGAAAAAGCCAGAGTTAAGATCAGCTGTTTCGTTTACAGTGATCATTTCTCCGTCAACAGTTTGTAGCACTCTGTATGCCACAGCAGTAGCTCCAGGGTCCTCGTCTTGAAACCAGCTAATAAAGGCACCATCGCCAGCTGCCGAAATAGAGACTATTCTAGGTGCATTCTGCGCGAGAACGTTTAGGGAGATTAGAGAAATTGTTAAAAAACAAAGTAGATGTCTTTTCATAATACACGTATTTAATTTTTTCAGCATAATTAGCCTATTATTTCCCTATTCGAAAGCGGCATTGTAAACACCGCCACATAAAGCCACTTAAATCGTCATGATTTGCGAGCTTCTCAAGATTGACAGAATCTATTTCTTGATTTCTAATTTATTCTTAGCAACTTGCCATCCGCCTAAAAAACCTACCAATAGAAGCTTTCGACGATATCAAAACAGACTTTCGCATCCACCAAAAAGGAATGGAAATGGCAGCTCTGTTGGAGATAACGACAGCCATTAACGACAATGTTTCTTCTGGAGACCTCTTCAAAATCTACGGATTCATCTTACAAGCGCATTTAGCCGTTAGTAAAGTTGTGGTCATGTATAAGTTGGGAAGTGAGTGGATGTGCGTGCTAGGCCAGGGAGTAAGTAAAAGCTTAGAAGACAAAATTGATCCGAATAAGGATTTCGAATCCTACACTGAAGCGGGCCCGCTGATAGGTACCAAGCTAGCGTACGAGCATGAGTTCGATTACTTCATTCCGGTTTCTCACAAGGAGGAGCCGCTGGCCTATGTTCTTTTAGGTGACGATAAGAATGAAAAACGCGATTGGCCTGATCAAAAGAAGTTTATGCAGGCCTTTACCAACATTGTTATTGTGGCTGCCGAAAACAAGCGACTTTTCAAACGTCAACTTGAGCAGGAGCGACTCAGTAAAGAAATAGAGGTAGCGCGCCAAGTTCAAATAAGCCTCATCCCAGAGAAGCTACCTAACAGCGACACGTTGGAGCTAGACGCCGTATATCTTCCGCATAGCGCAGTCGGGGGAGACTATTTCGACTACCTGCAGCTGTCTAAGCACGAGCACCTGTTTGTTGTAGCAGATGTTTCGGGCAAAGGGGTTGGTGCATCGCTTATGATGTCAAACTTCCAAGCACAACTTCGCGCATATGCCGAAGAAGGAATCGGTCTAAAGAAACTGGTGAAAAAACTAAATGCCGGCGTTGTGCGAATCACAAAGGGCGAGAGTTTTATTACTATGATTTTAGCCAAGTACAATAGCAAGACCCGTACACTGGCCTATATAAACTGCGGACACCCTCCTGCTATGCTTATTCACCGCGGCAAGGTTTATCCTATGGATAAAGGCACGACCATAATTGGAGCTTTTGACACCCTGCCGCACATAACCCAACAAAGTAAGAAGTTGAGCGACGAAGCCGTTTTATTGCTTTATTCGGATGGACTGACCGACACCTTCAACGAAGAAGGAAAGGACTACGACTTTGAACAAATAACCGATTTCGGTTTACGCAACATGCACTTGTCGGTAAAAGATTTCAATCAATGCCTGCTCAACGAGGTGGAGGACTTTAAGGGACGAGCGGATTACATCGACGACATTACATTTTTGACTTGTAGGTTTAAGTAAAGAAAATTTTGGGCGTGCCCCACTCACTTCTGCCCTGCGGGCAAGTTCGGGGTCGGGCTTTCGCCAGTCGCTCTGTTCTGCTAAAAACAAAAGTCGTTTCTAGCTCTTTCGAGCTAAACTCCCTTCTTGTTTTTACCAACAGGAGCTTCAACAATGGCTCTATCCCTCACGCAAAACACCTTAAACCCTGGCACAAGGGTCAAGGGTGAGCCTTGTGCGAGAATTAGGGGGGACTCGAACTAACAGCCGAGTACAAGCGAATAGCCTGTTGCTGCCCAGAAAAACTTTTTAAAAAATATAGACTAACCTATAACCCATACTTGTCGTACAGGTAAACGATTGCCGTCATTGCCGCCGCACCCAGCTCGAGCTCTCGTTTGTTCACAGTATCAAATGTATCGTTCGGCGCGTGATGATGGTCGAAGTAGCGCTGCGAATCTGGGACCAAACCCAGGAGGGGCACGCCCTGTTCCTTGAGCTTATTAATGTCTACGCCACTGAAGCCAAACTCGAAGTAGTGCAACTTATAAGGCTTGAGTAATTTTTCCCAGTCCAACAACATTTCGCGTAATGGTTCTCTAACACCGTCAATGCCGTCAACCGAAAAGCCTCTTGGAGAAAAGCCACCACGATCCGATTCAATTGCGAGGACATGTTTTTGCCCTGTTTCTTTTGACCAACGCGCATATTCTATAGCGCCGTTGGGACCATTTTCTTCGTTGGTCCAAAGGACGCAGCGAATTGTGTTTTTGTTATCTAAGCCGAGGTTTTTGAAAAGGTTAAGCACCTCTACCGACTGCACAACACCTGCGCCGTCGTCGTGTGCGCCCTCACTTGTATCCCATGAATCCAAGTGGCCACTTACCACAATTATGTTATCAGGGTTTTCACTTCCCTTAATTTCTGCAATTACGTTATGACTTAAAACGTCTGGATAGTTTTTCGAATTGAGTTTCAATTTCACTCGCAACTTTGAGTCTTCTTTAAGCCCAGCGCTAAGGGCATCGGCACCTCGAGTGCTTATAGCCAAAGCAGGTATTTTTCTTACACCGTCGGCATAACGCTGTACACCAGTGTGTGGCAAATCGTCGTCGCGCAAATTCATAGAACGAACCAATACGGCTAATGCGCCACCCGGCGCCGCTGCAGATGCACCGCTGCTTCTTTGATCAACGCAACCGCTATAAGCATGAAAAGTGTCGATGTGTCTTGGCTCCATTGGGCGATTGTAGAAAACAATTTTGTCCTTTACGGAGTCGCCGAGATCTTCCAATTCGTCCAAGCCAAAAACCTCAACCACCTCCCCTTCAATCCACTCGCCATCTGTACCCACGGAAAAACCAAGGGCGCAAACTGAAAGAGCTTGTTCGCTGCCATTGCTCATAGCAATAGCTTCTTCTTTTTCACCTCGTACCCATTTAGGTACCATTACCTCTTGTAGATAAACGGTGTCTGCGATGCCCTTTAGCAAGTCATTCATTTGCACCACCGCTTTTTCTAAGTTTTCAGAACCGCTTAACCTTCCACCAATTTTGCATAGTGCTCTGAGGTTTTCATAAGTGTCACTTTCAGTGAGTGCGGCATCGTAAATTTTACGAAGCTGTTTTTTATCCGATTGCGCTGAAGAATTGATGCAGCACAAAAGTGTAAGCATTAGAAATAGTTGTTTGATGAACCTCATAGAATTTATTTAAACGGCCTGTATACTTAGGGGACTAAGATATTCGTATATCGGCAAACATTTTTCATAAAGAGGAATAAGATGCCCTGCTAGAGCGCCTTCTCGTTCATTATAAGCTTTAAAACCTGTTGATTGGTGTACGCCTTGATACCAATACTTGGCCCAGGGGCCATCTTCCTTTCTTGCCCCAGCCTCCCAAGAGAGCATTGCTTCTTGCCAAGGAATATCAGTCGCTTTGCAGAGTTTTCGCAAAACCTGTGATGGATCTAAGAGCAATTGCTTGGAGTCAAGTACTATTGCAGGGCGCTCTAGCTCCACAGTTTTCTTGTAGAGCTTTTCTTGAAAGCCTACTGCCAGATCTAGCATGGAGGGCTTCTTTATGACCTTGGTATAGGAAAGTAGCATTTCACGTGGGTCGCGAATGAGAATTACGTTATAGACTTCATTTAAAAAGTTTAAGTCGAGGTCTACTACGTGGTTGGCTATATTTTTAAAGAAAAGAACATCTGTATCATGCTCACCAAGAATTATTTTTTCAATAACGGTGTGGCCGCTATTTTCTAGTTGCGCTAAGGTTTCCTTTCGATCTGGTCGTTCGGCATTTGTTTCTTTTAGGAAATGTGCATAAAGAGGTTCATCAAAAACCCGAGTATCCTTCCTTTGGGCAAAAGAATACATTAAGGCCGTGCTAACGTTTCGTGGAGAAGACCAAAGGCAAATTCTCTTCGGCATAAACTAGCTAGTAATTTTTTGCACGCAGCTCTTTCTTAAGCCACATACCCCAAATTTTATCAAAAGGATGAATTTCTTCTTTTTGCTCACCGCTTTCATTGACTACAGGCTTGTCTTGGTTACCCCATTCGAATATGCCACCATAAAGATTGGAAGCATCTTCATAACCAGCTTCAATAAGCTTTTCACAAATCTTTTCACTTCGGTAACCAACAGAGCAATAAACAATGATTTTTTTGTCTTTAGCGATTTCTTTGACACGAGACATTTTAAAGTCATCGTATCCAACCCAGATTGCGTTTTCAAGATGACTCATCTCGAATTCTTCTTTTTCACGGGCGTCCAATAATATTATGTCACCAAATTGGTTGACCTCATCAACATTGACCTCTGGCACCGAATGACTCAAGAGAGTTTTGAGCATTAGTTGATACGAGCTGCTTTGTACGGAAGATTGTGACGCCGCGGAAAGAGAGAAGCAAAGTAAGAGGAGCAATAGTATTTTTCGCATAGTGCTTAGACTATTAGTTTTTATAAAGTTAAAGACCAGAACTTAACCATTCCTTATATCCTCCTGACATTAAATAGACCTCCTTTACGCCTTTTTTACTGAGAAGCTTGGCGGCCCTAAGGCTATAGTTTCCCTCTTGGCAAAAAACAAATATAGGTTTGCTAGGACTGGAGGCTACTAATTCATCCAGCGATGAGTTGAAGTTGGGGCTGAGGTAATGAAGGTTGACCGAACCCCAGATGGATTTTTCTTCGAAAAGGGAAGGGTCTCTTATGTCGAGAAGGGCGCCGTGGCTGTTTTGATTCCAAGCATTATAGAACTCCAGTGGGGGGAGTTTTATAATTTCGTTTGTACTAAGGTCATTAGAGTTGTTGACACAAGCCAACAACAAAGAAAGGCAGACAAAACTTAGACCATATATGTTTTTCCGAAACACTAGTTTGACTTGTTCCCCTCCCACCACATGCCCAATTGAGCAGCATAGCTTCGCATTTTGTACGTTACCGCCCTAGGACTAAGCATGCCGCTTTTGGCTTTGGTCTTAGAAAAATTGACTTCGTTGTAAACTTTTCTAATTGCGAAATCGTAAAAGCGACGTGAGAAATTTCTTTTAAAATCTATATCCCTATCAGTGCTTTCGGCCCAAACATTATTGGTGGTATGAATATGCTGAGTTTCTTCATATAGCCCCGTTCCCTTTATTGGATAAGCCAGTGTTATTGTAAACTGATCTGGACTGGAAGTTTTTAGGTGATGAATAGTTTCTTCTATGTCATCTTTGGTCTCACCCGGATAGCCAAGCATAATAAAAGTGCCGGCTTCTATTTTATTTTTTTGCGCGCAGTGAATCATATCGCGAACCTTTCCCACGTCAACGCGACGGTCCATAGCATCAATAATTTTTTGAGAACCACTCTCTGCACCTATCCATACTCGAAAACATCCACAGGCACGTAATGTTTCCATTACATCTTCATTTAACCTGTCCGCACGGGTAATGCACTCGAAGGGCACGTGCGCATTTCTTTTTGCCAACTCTTCTTTGAACTCATTGAGCCATTTATGACTAACTGTAAACACATCGTCTACGAACCAAATCGCATCTGGGTTGTATTTAGTCTTGATTTCAATAAGTTCATCAACAACCTTTTCAGGAGAACGTCGGCGATAGCTTTGACCATAAACGGCAGTGCTACACCATTTGCAGGTATAAGGGCAACCCCTTTGAGTGCTTACGTTTATTGTGCCTTTTCCGTGATTGGTTTTCCAAGTCTCGATATACTTCTGCATATCAATACCATCCCTATTTGGCAGCGGTAGCTCGTCGATGTTTTTAATCTTTTGTCTTCCGGCAGTTTTAAAGACCTCGCCTTTATAATTCAAATACGCCAATCCATTTATGTGATCTAAGAATGGATTGTCAGGCACCGAAAGTGCTTGACACAATTCAAGAATGGTTTGTTCCCCCTCACCAATAATACAGAAGTCGGCACCTTGTTTTAAGTAGTTTTCTACGTTGTGTGTTATGTCGGGGCCGCCGAGTACAATTTTGGTGTCCTTTAGAGCGTCTTGCGACTTTATGAAATTAATGGTCTCAATAATATTAAGCTTAGTCATTAAATTGGTGTACAAACCAAGCACGTCTGGCTTTGCCGCTAGTAGATAATTCTGAAACTCCTTTTTCTTGGAAAAGGTGGTGTCGAACAACTCATTGTTAATTCCGTTCTTACGCAGATATGCAGATAAGTATAGAATACCCAATGGTGGATAGGGCTTCATTATTTTGAGTTCTTTTACGTCCTCAAACAAATAGTAACCGTGTGATAATAGGACTCTCAATTGAGTTTTTTCAAGTCGATTAAATAGTGATCTGCTCGGTCTGCAAGTAAAGAAAAATGGCCCACTCTTTTTTCAAGAGTATTCAAGATTGCCAAAGCTCTTGGCCTCTTTTGAAATGCAGGTTCGAGATAAGATGGGGGAATAAAAATGCCAATTGGTCGCAAGCCGACCTTTTCGAAGCGCCCCTCGCTTATAGAGTAAAACTCATCTGGACTAAAATAGTAGGTGTCGACATACTCACCAGAAACATGCGCAGAAACTGGACCTACGCTTTTGCGTCTTAATGCTTGTTCGGGCTTTCTCTTGAGTGTGAAATAAAGCTGTTCCCAAAGACAGGATCTTGACAGCATTATGGTAACAAACCTAGCATTGGGCTTTAAAACATCGGCCACTTTATTGATAACTTCTTGTAACGAGCTTTTTTCTAGGCAATTTAATCCAGCGAAGTTTGAAAACACCAAGTCGAACTTTTGATTACTCGGAAATTGACTTGGGTCACTTAGATCCAAACGCATAACGTTCATTAATCCAGACGAAATATATTTCTCGGTGCGCTTTTTTGTTGCGCTCAACATTTCCATGGACAGGTCTGTTGCCATAACGCTGTGACCCCTTTCTAAAAAGTGGAGCGCGTCGTAACCGGTACCACAGTTTAGTTCAAGAATGTTCAGGGGCTTTTTATTCAGTTCGATATTGTTTTCGATGTAGGACAACACGCGAGCCCTTTGCAGTTTACCAATTGAGCTTAAGGTAAAGTCTTGATCATAGCTATGTGCGGCAGCGTTGAATGCTTTTTCGGTGCTTAACATTCTTATGCTTCTAGGGCTTTTAGCCTTTGCTTATCTATTGACGCAGCCGGTATGTAGTAAAGTGTAGCCAAGGCCGAGCGCAAACGACTCGCGTTTATTTTTTGTGGACTGCGAAAAAGATTTTGTAAGCTTTCTATTCCCTGATGTTTTCTATATTCCTTGTGCACATAGCGATGCAGTCGCTTGTAAAAGTCTTTTTTAAATGTTCCCTGGAACATTAAGTCTAAATCATCAGAATCTGTCCAGTTGGATTTTAGTTTTAGATCCTCCTTGACTTTCTCATAAAACTTGGTTCCTGGTAGGGGATAGGAAACAGAAACACCGATATCATCAGGTAACAAGTCGGTAAGCATTTTCAGCGTTAAATCAATATCATCTCGTTCTTCTCCTAAGTAGCCAAACTGCAAGAAGAATGCAACGCGCACCCCTTTCTTTTTCAGAATTCTGGTTGCCTCATAAATCTGCTCAACCTGGGTGCCCTTATCCATGGCATCGAGGATTTTTTGGCTTCCAGATTCGGCTCCAACCCAGGCTTCGTGTAGGCCAGACTCTGCAAGCGCATCAATGTTGTCTTCTTTTAGAAGCAAGTCTACGCGAGACTGAATTTTGTATTGGATTTTTATATTTCTAGCTTGCAACTCGTCTCTGAAACTTTGTACCCAACCTGGCTTGAGGCCGAAAATATCATCGCACATCCAGAAATTGTTGACCCCATGAGTATTGTATAGCCACTCTATTTCATCCACAACCCTTTTAGGCGACCTTGAGTTGTAGCGGTTGCCATATATGGGCTTTGCGCACCAGTTACATTTATATGGACAGCCGCGTGTAGTGGCAATGTTTAATGTAAAGGGAACCCCATCTCCTTCCCATATTGCTCGGTAGGGCGCAACATCAATCAGGTCCCATGCAGGTTGAGGAAGTTGGTCTAAATCTTTTAGCACGGGACGCTTTAGGTTTTTTCTAGTGTCCCCATTACTCTCTTTAAAAGCGATACCCTTGACCCCTGAAACAGATTCTTTGGCGTCAAGTTTTTCAATTAGCTCCTGAAGCGTAATTTCTGCTTCGCCTAGCATAACATAATCAATACCATTATTTAAATAAGATTCAAAATGATCAGTTGAATCCGAACTGGAAACGATAACGGTACAATTCATTTCTTTTGCTGCCTTAGCCATGTCAAAAGCGGCATGCCTCATATTTGTGAGACACATTTTGGTTAGGTAGTTAAAACCATCATCATAAATAACAAAGTAATCCGCCTCAGATTTTTTGAGTTCTGATAAAACTTCTTTGGGGGATTCGATCAGATTGGCATCAAAAAAAGCAACATCGTAACCAAGTTCGCGCATATGACTTGCGGCGTAAATGGTTCCTAAAGGTGGATAAGGCCTTTTGGTCTTCCACTGTTTGGAATCATAGCGGTAAAAATATGAATTGGTAAAAAACAACTTGCCCATACGAACGAATCAAACTTGCGCAGCCGCCATGCGCTCATGAAATGCGGTCAAGACCTTTTGCTGATAATTGTTTGGGTGGTGCTTTGAAACATAGGGTTTGGATTTTAAAGCAATATCGAAACGGTCCTTTTCGAATTCGTTGAACTTTCTTTTCCAAAACCCAACGGTAATTTTCATACAGAGTTTATCAAGTAGTGCGCCCATGCCATTGTTACAAGCCCCCTCAATAAAACGCTTTATGGATCCATTCTTAACATCACCGATACTTGCTTTTTCGTAGATAGGGTAATTTGGGAAGTGTTCTTTAACCCAGTGATTTTCTTCCATAAAAGCGGCATAGTTTTCAGCGCCGCAAATTGGTTTGAGCGTGACCAGCTCGGTAGCGGTGAATAAATTCTTCTCTTCAATTTCCATATGATTGGTGTCAACGAAATAGTTGACACAAAAATATTTATGCGAGTTGAAGAGAAAAAGCTTCTTGTACAAGACCAAAAGAGTTCGTGCGAGCCATAGTCTACCGGGAGTTGTAACCACGAAATAGTCAATGTCGCCATCTTCTTCCATAACATTCTTGGAAATTGAGCCCGAAAGAAACACCCCTCTTACGTATGGAAAACCCGAGATAAATCGGGACCACTTCCTAGCATTGGGCATTGCCTCAAGTGCTAGTCGGTTGCCTTTCAGGCGGCGCTCAACGCTCCCCTCTAGCTTACCAAATCCGTAAAAGTCTTTATGGTGACAAATCCTGCCGTCTTCAACCAATCGAGTTAACGCGGAGGTCACCTCTTCAACGTTTGTGCTATTTCTATCCAGCGAACTAAAAATCTCATTTGCGTTCAGTGGGTATGAAAACACATCGTAGTAAGAAAGACACTTAACTATACTGGCACTTAGCGGTTTAATGATTTCCATTTTATAAATGGTGCGATAAAGTTTTGACTGTCAAGATAACACTCTATGATATACAACGCACAGAAAGTTTGTGACGAACTACCATAAAAGCAATGAAGGAGCTAAATTCAGGAACAATTTGAAAGAGACCCTTTATACCGCTGCCCTTCTGTGTTTGGGCACATGCCTATACGGAACAGTCGGAACAGATGTAAATCTTATACCGCGATATCTAGCTGTAATGATGCTTTTTCTTGTCGGGGTTGTTTTATTTTATAAAAAATTCAGAAGCTCAGGCTCTGAAGTTGAGAAAGGCACCTCTTTCTATGACTTGATCTTAGTCGCATATTGTGCAATGCATTTTGTTTCAATTACTTGGTCGCAAAATTTTGCGGAGGCAGTATTTGAGGCCGGTAAATCTGTAGTTCTGATCGGAGGCTTTTTCTTATTAAGACGCTTACTACTCTCTAATAAAAAGCTCCAAACGCATTACTTGAAAAGAATCAATCTACTCATTAGTGGTTTTCTAGTGTTGGTAATTATTTATCAGTTCGCACACATGATGACGAACTTTAATTACCCATCGCCCTATCACATTAAAGGGTTTTCCTCGCATAAAAACTTGTTGGCGAGTTTCTTAATGCTCTTGGTTCCCCTGAACATTGTTGGATTGTTAAAAGAACGTGGTGGGTTTCGAACCCTGTTTATTGTTGTGGCAGGACTGCAATTAACCGCATTGGTTATGCTACAATCTAGAGCCGTATACGTTGGTCTAGTTGTGTTCTTTGCGTTTTTTCTGTTTACAAACCTTTCCAATTTAAATTTGAAAGATGGTATTGCAAGAAGGGGGAAGCCAATCTTGCTGGGATTGTTTTTGATTTTGGGAGCCTCTTTAGGACTTTCATATTTCAGTGGTTTTTTAAATACGCTAACGGATAAAACGGATGTAACCCAATTTGCTGAATCACGATCAGCCAAAGAGAGAATTGTGCTTTGGAAAAACAGTTTAGAATTAATAGCCGAGAAACCGGTTTTGGGACATGGAGCGGGGAATTGGAAAATTCATTTTCCGCGAACGGGGCTCGGTGATCTTGAGCGCGCCTCATTTTATGACGCCTTCTTTTTAAGGCCACACAATGATTACGTTTCTGTTTTTACAGAGATGGGAGTTGTTGGTTTGCTGCTCTTTCTTTCAATATTCATTGTGCCGATGATTTGGTATTTCAAAACAAAAGGGGAGGTAAGGACCATCGAGTTGAGGTTGTTAATGGCAACTACGGTCGGTTTCCTGGCTGTTTTCTTTTTTGACTTCCCTAAAGAAAGAATCGAACACCAACTGTATTTGGCATTGTTGCTTGCCTTGATTTGGGTTGAGACCAGTGGAATCTACAAACGAAGAATTGGCCTCGAGGTGCCGCGCCTTGTAATAATGACCGTCTCGGCAATGGTGTTAATGTGGAATCTCTATTCTGGATACCAGCGTTACGATGGCGATAGATATGTAAATAAAATTTTTGCTGCCAATGAAAGAGCGGCTTGGAAACAAATGGTATCATTAACCGATAAGAGTACGAACACTTTCTTCTCCATTGACCCAATAAGTAATCCAATTCAATGGTTTGGAGGGGTGGCCCGATTCCAACTGGGAAAGTGGGAAGAGTCGGAAGCAATACTTCAAGAGGCCCTCGTGGCGCATCCAAACAACCATAAGGTTCTGAATTCATTAGCTGGATTGTATAACCGAAACAATGACTTTCCAAAGGCTATTGAGTATTACGAAAAAGCTCTTGGCTTAAATCCATTTTATGACAATGCAATTTTGAACCTTGCAATCACACATTTTCAAGCAGAAAATCTTGACGAAGCGGAAAGGTGGGTTAATAAAACAAGAAAGGAAAGTTTGCAGAAAACCAAACTGATTGAGGCCATTCAAAGTGTTAGAAATCAATAAAGATGCCTGAGCTTCCAGAGGTCGAGGTGATGCGTAAATACTTCGAGTTTGCTGCGCTTAACAAGAACATTAGGGAAGTAGAAATTTACGATGCAAAAATTTTAAAGGGAGACATACGCACATTCAACCATACCCTACGCAACAAACATTTTATCCAAACATCGCGGAGGGGTAAATACTTGTTTGTTCAAACTGAGCAGTTTGCTAGCGCGCTGCACTTCGGTATGACTGGTGACTTGCAGTTGACATCTAAAAATGAGGAGCAGCCTAGGTTTTCTAGATTGGCTTTTAGATTCAAAGACGGTGAGCGATTACACGTATTGAGCATGAGAAAGTTTGGCTATGTGAAACCAATTAACAGCATTGACGATTTCATAGAGGAGAAGAGTTTGGGGCCCGACGCCCTTGGCATAAAGCAAGAAGACTTCTTAAAAATGCTGGATAACAGGAAGACAATGTTGAAGCCCTTTTTGATGAATCAAAAAAACATAGCTGGGGTTGGAAACTGGATTGCAGACGAGTTGTTACACCGTTGTGAAATCCATCCTGAAAAACAAATCAATACACTCGGTCAAGCAGAAAAGAAGTCTTTGCATCGCGAACTTTCTAAAATTTTACAGGCAGCTATTCGATTCAAAACCAATAAAGGAAACTTTCCCAAGAAGTGGTTCGTAAATCAAAGAAGTTTAAATGGCAACTGCACTCGATGCGAGGGCGACATAAGCCATCTCAAGGTTGGCGGACGAAGTAGCTACATCTGCTTGGTTTGCCAAAGGGTTTAATCTGAACAAACCTTTTTAAAGCTTTCCAAAACGCGCGCCCAGGCTAGGTCGAAATAATTAAAGACAGCGTCCCACTCTTCGCCTTCCAGCCAACCAAGATGTTGAAGCCTGACCTTGGTTTCGTTGGAGCTTTTGGCTGAAAATGTAATTACAACCCAAGTGTAATGTTTGCCATTTCTTATGGTAGGAAATTGAGGCGGCGCATTCCAAGAAAAAGAAACCATTTCATTAGGGATATAACTTAGGAATTTGCATCCCTCTGAACCCCGTTCTCCTTCTTTGGCTTCAGCAAGGAAATACATCTCAAATGGCCCACCCACTCTTAGGTCCACAGAGCAATTTGGAGCAAAAAACTTCTTGATGCCCTCCTCGCTAGTCCAGAGCTCAAAGCAAGCCTCATTTGACTTGCTTGCGACTATACTTTTATCGATTATAACGTCCCTCATTAATTCCTGTTAGTGTTTTTTCTTGCCATCGTGAAGATTACTAATGTAACTTGCGTACGACTATGGGCAAGAAGTGTTGGCTCAACCTCTCTTATGCTCGTCAATCAAAAGCCGTGTTAAAATAATAACTAATGATAAAAACTACTACTAAGTTAAATAAGCTATTTGTTGTTTCTCTGCTGCTGTTTTCAATTACATGTATTAGCCAAGAAAACCAGGGTTTCAATATTAAAAGAAAGAGTGGAATTACTGGTCCCGGACCAAGCTCTACTAGAACTTTAGGTGGCAGTACAACTATAAATACGCAGACCAACCTGCTTCGCCATCCAGACTTGGGCCTGATCTCCGTGGAGATGAATCGTGATATGGAGACGGGAATTCCGCTTTTCGTTAGAGCCTATCCGAAACCCATTCAAGTTGATTTGGAATCCCACGAGGGACGTGCCCGTGCTGCTGATCAGTTCCTAAACAACATTGGCGCATTTAATGAACTGCTTGTGGGAAAATACGCCTATTCCATTCTTGAAGAGAACAGGGATAATTACGGCAATCATCATCTAAGGGTTTCTTGGTATTATGATGAGGTAGAAATGTATGGTGCTGATATGACCATTCACCTTAACCAGGATCACTTCAGTTTGAACACTCGTATGTTTCGTGTTTCCGACCTATCCGTTGCGAACAATTTGATTGCTGAAGACGTTGCTATTGCGCGATGCAAGGGAGACTTAATATCAAGAGGTGGATTCAAGGAGTTTGGTGACAAGGAGAATGAATACTATCCACAAGGTCAGTTTCAAACCGAACTAGTCTGGCATCAGAACCCAGAAGATTCGCGTGTCTATTTAGCTTATCATATAAGCGCTCGCCCAAACTTTCTGAAACATCGCGAATATTTTGTTGACGCTCAAAGTGGCGAGATTGTTTTCACCTATGACCACACCTGTAACATTGGACCAGTTACGGCCACCGCCACGGACCTAAATGGTGTTAACCGTACCATCAATACTTTTGAAGGAAATAATAACAATCAATTTTTCATGTTCGATGCAAGTCGTGCTATGTATTCTAATCCGCAAAATACAGTCCCAGAAGAAGGTGATGGAGTAATTGTAACGCTTGACATGAACAACTCGGGTGTATCGAATCCAAGCTTTGACGAAATAACATCATCCAACAATACCTGGAATCAAGCAGTTGCTGTTTCCGCACACTTTAATTCTGGGGAAGCGTATGAATATTGGAGACAAACACACGGACGTAATTCTATAAATGGCCAAGGAGGAGATATTGTTTCCTTTGTCAATGTTGCAGACGATGACGGAAGTAGTTTGGAGAATGCATTTTGGAATGGTCAATACATGTTTTATGGAAATGGGGGACAAGCCTTTTCACCACTGGCTGGCGCGCTTGATGTTGCTGGGCACGAGATGAGCCATGGCGTAATTCAAAATACCGCGAACCTTGAGTATTACAGCGAATCGGGTGCTATAAATGAATCAATGGCAGACATATTTGGCGCTATGATAGATCGTGACGATTGGCAAATGGGCGAAGACATAACCAATCCAAACTTCTTCCCGACAGGAGCGCTTAGAGATTTATCTAATCCACATAACGGGGGAACAAGTTTAAATGATATAGGAAGCGGTTATCAACCCCAAACAGTGAGCGAAATGTTTACAGGGTCGGAGGACAATGCTGGTGTACATATTAACAGCGGCATTCCTAATTATGCTTACTATCTTATTGCAATTGAGATAGGGAAGGACGCCGCTGAGCGCATTTATTATCAGGCATTAACGCAGTATTTAACAAAGTCTTCACGGTTCGTTGATTTACGTGCCGCGGTTGAGATGGCGACAGGTGACGTGTTTCCTGGCGGCAATGCTGAGTTGGCTGCGGTTCAAAATGCATTTGCGGAAGTAGGAATTGGCGGAGGGGGATCAACAGGAGGGGTCGTTTTTCAGGAAGACCTTACCGAAAACGATGGGGACGAGTTTGTAATTGCGCACAATTTGATTTCAAGTACAGCAGATGAATTAGAGCTTATAGATTTGCAAGAACAGACCCTTCAAACAATCAGCTTTACAGACGTTTTAAGAAGACCATCTATCACCGATGACGGAAAGTGGCTTTACTTCTTGAATGCGGATAAGCGCCTGCGTAGAATAAATATGGAAACACTAGAGGAAGATGATGTGTTCCCCGAATTTGTTTTTGATAACGTAGCCGTATCAAAAGATGGTACAAAGTTGGCGGCGATTCGAACGGTCGCAGAACCAGCGATTTGGTTTCATGTCATAGGCACAACGGGAGAAAATGCTTGGGTCAGGGCAAATCTATCTAACCCTACTTTTTCAGACGGAGTTACCACAGGAGAAGTTCAATTTGCAGATGCCTTGGAATGGGATCTAGCTGGCGAGAACCTGCTCTACGATGCTTTTAACAGTGTAACCAATTTATCTGGCGAAGACAGAAGCTATTGGGATGTTGGGATAATAAACGTTTGGGACAATAGTACCAATAATTGGGCTGAGGGCAGAATAGAGAAAGTTTTCAGTAGTTTACCTGTAGGTATTAGTATTGGTAATGCCTCTTACGCAAAAAACTCCCCTTTTATTATTGCCTTTGACTTTTTAGATGAGATGGCGATGGATGGGTTTCAGACTTTTACCGAGTATTTAGTAGCGGGAGCCAATTTAGAAACTGGTGAGGCAAATCTGATTTTTGAAAACAATACCCTCGGTTTTCCCAATTACTCTGTAGATGATAGTCAATTACTTTTCACAACAGAAAGCGGAGACAGCAGATCAATAGGTATAATTTCTATTGCTGACGATAAAATTAGCCCAATTGGAGAGGCTACCGAATTCCTTGCGGCGGCCGAATGGCCTCTGTGGTATGCAAACGGTGAACGAGACCTTAATGTGGGAATCGAATTTGGTCCGACCGAATTGGACTTGGATTATGTTGTCGCGCCTGTTCCCTTTTCGGAAAGTATAAGTGTATATGTCGAAGCGGCTGAGAGAACCAACAACTATAGGGTAATAGACCTAACCGGTAGGACTCTGGCCGAAGGAGAGATTCAAGACAATCTTAGTATTAATACAAAGAATTGGAGTGCAGGTGTTTACACATTACTGATTTACAACGAGGAAGGTTTGTCCAGTCGCAAGCTTTTAAAGGTCAACAAATAAGTCTTGTAAATTCTAAATCATTCTTATGGGGCTCAATTAAGTGCCTCGTTTTTATGGGTTTATCCACATTACCTACTTATCTTAGGGTATGAGCCAGTGGATAACGATTAAAGACGCTAGCATTCTTGTAAACCAGTCGGTGAGCACCGTTCGCCGAATGATAAAGAAGGATCCTACTATACTAACGAAGTTAGAGAACTCTGCAAATGGCGGTTTTCGTATGTACTTGCACAAGGAAGCCTTGGTTACTTCATTTGAAAACTCTTTTCCAGATCAAAAAATTGAAGAAGCTGAAAATCTAAGTCCTACTCCAACTATGGGTCAAGCAAGTCCTGCTCCTGTGGCCGACAACGCTTCGGCAGGCGGTGCGCGCGATAGTCAACTCGGTAAGGCCGAAAGGAACAGTCAGGAGGTACACGAGTTGAAAATTGAATTAGAGCGTTGGAAATGTAGAGCAGACGAGTACAAAAACAGATTCGAGCATGAATTGCTGGAGCGTTATCGTGAACGTAAAATGTTTGAACAGCAAAACGAAACAAAAGACGCCTTGTTGGGTCAATTAAATGTTCGTTTAAAAGAAAGTGCGGACGTTTTGCTTAACGAGCAAAAACGAGCAGTTGAACTAAACGAAAGATTTACTCCACGCGCTAACGATTCTGTAACCGAAAAAAGTACCGCGTCATTTAGTTGGGACATCCTGATGATTATGGGTTCGGGTCTGCTACTGGTTACTTTAATAGCCGCTTTCATTTATATTTTCACCTAGTCTTAATGCGTGAGCGCTGTGCAGTGGGTGAGGCGCAGCCGAAGACTGAGCAGAAGCGAAGCTTGCGAAGGCCGAGCGTTTAGCGAGCCCCGGAACATAGCGACCCGCTTGTTGCCAGAATTGTTCTCCGGCGCTACCAGCAAAGTCTTTCTTAGTTTGAACAGCCGGTCGATTTCAAAAGCGGGTCACGCCCCTATCACCAAGAACTTATTTCACATAATCTTTCCTAGTCACTAGAGCAAATGTGTCACGATCAAGTTCTAAATAACCCTGGTCATAGCAGAAAAAATAAGTTTTTCCCGCCTTGGTCTTATATATATTGGTGAAATAGCTGAAGTTAAAACCCTCTTCCTGGAGTTGCATTCTACTTCGTTTGGTTTTGCCGTTTGGATTGAGACGCTTGAGCGCGCGACGGTTTCTGCGCAAAATATTATTAATGTTGCGCATTAAAGTCGTGCTATCTCTATTCAGTTTGTTGTTAAATGAAACCCTACATTCGTCACTGCAAAAAACCTTATCCCTCCTTCCCGATATAGCGGTTGAACACTCTTGGCAAACTCTTTTTTTAGCGGTGGCCATGCTATTCAATTTTTAGGTGCTCAAATTTAAAACTTAATGCTAGACACTCAAATATAAACGTAACCGGGTGCGTTTGTTTAACACAAAAACAGATCGGAGATAGCGGTTTTCTAGGTAAAAACAACTTTGTTAATTATGGCTTAATTTCGGGGGGTAAGTTCTTTTGATTTAGAGAACAAGTGTTAAATATCTTATTATATTCTTTCATCATGTCACCCTTTTGGGGTAGTCTTTTGCGCAACTTGCTAATCGCTATAGGTGCAATTATGTTTTGCAGCTTTAATCTAGATGCACAATGCCGCCTACTGGTTTGGGAAGATGATTTTACTAAAACATCAGAAGTCAATAAGAGAATCTGGTCTTTTGTTGAGGGTGACGGTTGCCCCGAATTGTGTGGATGGGGAAACAACGAATTGCAGTATTATACAAGCCAAGAAGCAGGAAACGCTTTTATTGAGGACGGTCGATTGATAATAGAGGCGACCAAAGAAAGTACCGGGACTCGTGAGTATGCTTCTGCGAAGTTGTCGACTGAAGGCTTAAAGGAAATGCAATACGGAACCATAGAGGTTAGGGCAAAGGTACCAGGAGGCACTGGGGTTTGGCCCGCGATCTGGATGCTTCCTGTAGATCGCTCTTATGGTGAATGGCCGCTTTGCGGGGAAATCGATATAATGGAGCACGTAGGCTACGAACCAGACCTGGTTTATGGAACGGTTCATACTGGGGCATATAATCATATGTCCAATACTCAAAAAGGGGGTAAACTAAAAAAGAAATCTTACGAGTCGGAATTCCATACCTACAAAATAAAATGGAGTGAAGAACGAATTGAGTTTTATATCGACCAAGTTCGATACTACACCTTCGCCAAGAGAAGTGATGACATTGCCGAGTGGCCATTCGATCAGCCGTTTTACTTAATCCTTAATCTAGCCATTGGAGGCAACTGGGGTGGTGCGCAAGGAGTGGATCAAGATATTTGTCCAGCCAGAATGGAGGTGGATTGGGTCCGATACTACCGATAATCAAAGGCTTTTAGCACCTTCGAACATATTGACTTAAAAAAATGGCAAATTATTTTTACCTCTAAACCATTGAGAGGCAAGGATATAAAAGTTTGTAAACGAATACAAACGTAAGTAAACGTAATTTATACGACTAGTGGCCACACCTTGCCCATATCTTTGCATCGTCGATCGAACAATGATGGACATTACTATTATTACACGGATTTAATTTTTTAACCTAAACAAAGCACGTTATGAATGCATTAGTAAACAAAGTACAATTGATTGGAAATTTAGGACAAGACCCAACTACTGGGCAAACGCAAAAAGGAAGAGTGTATACACGCTTTTCGATCGCTACCAATGAGGTATATACCTCTGAGGGCGGTGTACGCAACACCAAGACCTCGTGGCACAATGTCACGGCCTGGGGACCCAAGGCTGAATTCGCAAACAAATACCTCAAGAAAGGAACTCGCGTACTACTTCAGGGTAAACTCGTAAACAGTAGCTATGACGATAAGCAAGGTATCAAGCGCTACCGTACATCTGTAGAAGTGGTTGATCTGATGAAGCTAGACGGTAAAAAGGCACAAGAGGTTTCTGCGGCTCCGACCGAAAAAGTAGCAATGCCTTTCTAAAAAGAAAAACAATCTATTTGCCAAGGGGATCGGTAAAACCGATCCCCTTTTTTTAATTCCTGTTTTTAAAGCTCGGGTAGACTGAGCTTTTGAGCAAACACACTCAGCAAGAATGGCAGCCCTCCAATTAAGCCAATCCCTGCTGACACCATTAAGACCATAGAAAGCGTATCCCAATCTGTTACTATTTCGTGCGGCACTATAAAAGAAAGACCAAAGAGCATAAAGAAAAAAGCCAAGCGACTGATAAGGCTGACCAATGAAAAAAGAGTAGCACGCTGACCACTCTCTACTTTCGGCGTAATAATAGCATTGGTTGGCGCCTTTATAAGTGAACGAGGTGCACCTCGAAGTAGGATTATTACAACCAATGCGGGATGAAGTACGAAGCCCATAATAGCTATGATGGCAATCATAATTATCATCGAAAGAAAGAGTAGGCCCTTTATTCCAAATCGCCGAGCAAGCAACATGCTTTTACCAGAAACGTATGCGCCAAAGAAAAGCGTTGCCGCGTATAAAATTCCAGATGCCACCGTTGCTGGAATTCCACCAAGTAGGCGATCTCCTTCGAGCAACTTCAAATATGGCTGATAAAACTCATAAGGAATATGAGCCAACGCATAAATGAAAATTATGTAAGCGAAGAGCCAGCCCAAGGGCTTCTGAGCAAAATACGCAAAGGACTCTTTAAGTTGCTTACCGATACTATATGCACCAGTTCCTTTCAACGCCTCTCTATCTGGTTCTGTAAATTGGAGGGCGCTTATTACCCCTACTATAGCCGCAGCAACCGTTATTATGTATGCCCAACGCAAATCCCAGACCCCCAAACAGCCACCTAGCAGAGCAGCAACCCCACCGGTATAAAAACCAATCTTGGCGACCCTTGCCTCACGATCGCCATACTCAGCATCTTTTCCAAGTGCCTTTAAAGATTCAAAATGAAAGACAGTATTGGTTCCAGACTGAAAAGCCATCCAACCAGCGAAACAAATTTGACCAGCTACAAAAACACCAAAACTTCCACCAAGAAGAAATAGCAGCGACGCAGCAAGAAGAAAAAGCGCGGATAACAAGAGTGTTGGTTTGCGGCCTATTACATCTGAGAAATATCCGGATGGTACTTCCAGCGCGACAACAGAGATGTAATAAATCGATTCTAGCAATAATATTTCACCCAGAGCAAGATGCTCGCCGAAGTACAAGACAAAAACCGGC
Organism: uncultured Chitinophagales bacterium; assembly: GCA_964654535.1. Lineage (GTDB taxonomy): Bacteria > Bacteroidota > Bacteroidia > Chitinophagales > UBA2359 > CAZZIZ01. Next base: position 6,057 of record CAZZIZ010000009.1, on the reverse strand, counting down.
ATCCAGCCGATAAACGAACTGGCGGCGTAAAACCAGGTGTAAAGCTTTAGGTTTTTGAGCACGGAAATGGGTCTGTTATGTGCTTAACCAGTGCGCTAAAAAGAGGAGTTAAGTTCTCCAGGAGAAAAGTACAATTGGAAGCCCGCTAATATATTTAGATCAAAGCCATTCAGAACATTTAGGTTAGCAATTGGCTCCAATGCTACATTCGGGCTTATAAAAATTGCATAACCCAATCCAAAGCCGACATCAAAGTCTCCACGATTTAGACCGAAGTTTGTCTCCACAAACAAATTATGAAAATAGTATCGAGCAAAGGGCCCGATTACTAGTTGAGTATTGATTCCGTCTATATTGGCGAATTTTTGAATAGACCCAGAAGCACGAGCCCCTACAGCCAAGTTGTCGATAAGAAATAAGCCAACCCTAGGACTTAGATTGAGTGTGAAATTAAAATCGTCGGTGTTTTCGTTGGTTCTTAGGTTTATACCTGCGTTACCTCCAAGGAGAAGGTTCCCCCGCTCGGTTTGGCCCGTAAGAGACGTAAATGCAAGACCAGAGATTAGCAGACAAAAGAACAATTTCTTCATAAAATTCAATTTGGCTTTAAAATAAGCCTTGTATGCATATTAGAAAGACACGATTATAGACATCCTTGATGTCCATATTGTTGGTCATTGTTATTCTTTCTACTTTCTTTGCGGAACATTATAATAACAATGAAACATTTCGAAAACTTAAGTGACCAGGAGTATACTATACTGAAGGAAACCCTAATCAAAGTTGGGGCGCTAATTGCCAAAGCTGATGGCGAGGTGGATATGGATGAGACATATTGGGCAGGCAAAATTGCCCACATTCGTACTTACGGTGAACCCCATTTGCTTAACGCATACTATGAAGATGTAAGCAAAAATTTTACAAAGCGTTTTGAGGCCGAGGTGGAAGCATTACCTGAGGATGCGAAGGAGGCCGTTGACGCTTTGAGCAAAGACATTGCACGCGTCAATAGCGTATTGCCCAAACTTAGCCCCAAAGTATCATACTTAATGTACAATGGCTACAAGACCTTTGCAAAGCATATCGCGAAAGCAAGTGGAGGTGTGTTGGGTTTCTTTTCAATTGATAACAGCGAGGCAAAACTTATTGACCTACCAATGATTGACCCAATCGCTAAACCAGAAGAAGATTTAGCTTAAAGTAAATTCATAAACGCATTAAAAAAGGGAGTCTGTTTTAGCAAACTCCCTTTTTCTATTTCTAGACTAATATGATTTTTAAATCGCGTCCAACAAAGCGGAAATTTCTGCACTTGTTCGTTCTGTAAGGCTGCTATAGCTGAGCATATGATCGGCTTCCACCACAATGCTTTCGACTTCTGCAAAGCTGGTCTCAACGCCATTAATTTCCTGCAGCGAAACCAAAAAGATGCTTACTGGTGTACCTACGGGAACACCCACGATAAAAAAGAGCTCATTGTCTATATCAACATTCATGGGTGTTACCGTTTGAAAAGCATTCAGGATACAGAATGCTGCAGTATTGCTGTTGCCAAATCCAGCAGGAACAGCAACGCTTATTCTATTATCCGACGCGGGCTCTCCAAAGTTTGTCAAGAACTTGTCTATGTTTTGCCATCCAAAACGATCGCATAAAAGTTCATAGCCAAAATTAAACTCATTTTGACCCCCTATACTGACACTGTCACTCACGATCCACTCACTGGGAATAGGGTTGGAAAAACCCGAGTTCAAGTCGGGTGTACCTAGATCCCAAATTACATTTCCTTCCACATCGCGCTCTCCTGAGAAATAGTCCATATCATTTAAAGGGTTTGAATTCGGGACATTAATACTGTAGTTCTTGCTGGAGTCAAAACTCAAGGGCACACCGTTTTTGTAAGCCTGAATAAATATTTCTCCTCCGCTTTCTAAAAACTTACCATCACTAGTTGTAGTAGTCGCGCGGTAGCGAATCATATCAGCCTTGCTCAGTATTACGATTATCTCTAAGTCCACTTCGCCAGTTACGAGATTGCCACCAGCATCTAACATCGCATCGGCTGGAATGCGCACCAGAACATCGTTACTAGCTAGGACTTCAATATTGCTACCAGCATTAACCACAAAGGTCTCTGGAACATCCTGAATTTCTTCAAAAAGAGAATTTATGTTACGCTCGGTATCTGAAACAGCCCCATCCCAAAGTAGTTCATCCACATCCTTGCGACAGGCAGTAAAGACTGTTACCAGAATAAGGAGGTAAAAAATTTTTGCTTTCATTTTTAAAATTTACATTCTTTAAAACCTAGACCCGTGTGTTAAAGGTGCTGCTGCCTCAAAAAGTCCAAATTTGTGTTAAAGTGTAAAGCGAACACCGGCAAAGATGCCAAATGTCTTATAGCGCTGTTCTAGGCCATATTCCTCTATAGTGTGCGACCTCAAGAAGTGCCTGTAATGAGGTTCAATGAGGAACTGCATTTTATCGGCAAACTGATAAGATGCACCCACTGACGCATACACACTAAGCCCCACGTTTCTTCTAAACACCTCTAAAGCATCTGGTTGAGCGGTGGTAAAATTCACCAAGCCTAAACTGTCGGGCGAAATAAATTGCCCTCTTTGCCAACTATCAATGTTTATATATACGCCACCGCTAAAACTTAGACGCCAAGGCCCATCACCCATTTCATATCCCACCAACACAGGAATATCAATGTGTTTATAGCGATTCCAACTGATTCGATTTCGCGGCACTAAAACATTGTTAGAAATTGTATCTCCTACTGCATTGATTAAAATTGAGGTTAGCTCTTCATTGTTAGTAAAGCTTAGGCGCTCCGTGATTTGTGAAAATTGTAAGCCGGACTTCAGGGTAACTCCACTTTCTGCAACATACGCCATTCGGGCTGCTACAGTGTAGGCGTTAGAAAAATTCTCAGAACTATCGCGACTTAACATGTGCGACTCGTTCTGTTCATTTTTACTCTCTAGAGATCTAAATGCCACATCGGGTGAAACCAAAAGCTCCAAGTGGAAAATGCCATTTCGTTTCCTTTTCGTTTTGCAACCAATAACTCCTTCGCTCCGGTCGTTTATCTCTGGTAAGTTAAAAGCGCGATTCTCTATATTGGTCGCTTTCGGAATCAATGCACTAAGCGTTGAATTCTCAAAATCTTTTATTGCTGTCAGTCTTTCACTTTTATACTGGCTTGGAAAATCATCCCCAGCAGAGGCATTCAGCCTACCGCTGTTTTTTTCATTGGTTTGAAACAACACCTCATTATCGCCCAGTGTAGTGCCAATGCTAGGTTTAGATATATTCTCACTTTTTAAAAGCGTATTCGATTCAGAGTCTCGCGTAACCCCCGCAACTAGTCTGTTTTGTTCAACAGGCTTTGCAACCCCTGGGCTTGATGATATTAGCGAAGCGATTTTATCACTTACGCCAGATCCGTAATCAGAAAGCTTTTGACTACCCTTAGTTAAATTGCCACCGTCAACAGATAGGTTATTCCTAAGGTCCGCACCGACAAGAAGCTTTGAGTCAGAAGACCTTAAAGCATTAGTAGTATTTCTGTTATCGCCTTCCGCAATTTCAATCAAAGCATTTTGAGGAGAACTTTTTGGCCTATCATTCGACGTATCAAGCGTCAAGTTACTTGCCTCGACCACCGCTGGAGTGTTCGCTGTAACATTAGTAACACTCACGCTATTCGTGTAGGAGAAAATCAATCCTCCAGAAACAATCAATGCAAGTAAACCGAACCAACCTTGTTGGTTCATCCACCAGCCCGCGCCATCGCGCCCCTGATCATCTAAGCGCGCCTCTAGCTTATCCCATAAGTCGGTAGGAACATCAGAAGCATAGCCCCCGACCTTCTTGTCGATAAAGTCATCAAATTCGTTTTGCTTCCTCATACCACTGATTTGTGCAATTTTAAAATTTTCTCCTGCAACATCTTTCTGGCTTTTACCAGTTGTGAACGCGATGTGCTTTCTTTAATTCCCAATTCCTCTGAAATTTCCCGATGACTAAAACCTTCTATCGCGTACATGTTAAACACGATACGGTAACCATCAGGAAGACCAGAAATAACTTGTAATATTTCTTCCTCAGCCATGTCGCTGAGTACTGTAGGCTCGTTAGATTTTTCGGGAACATTTTCCGTTCCAATCAACTCCTTTTTGAATGAACTTTTCCGATAGTATTTCAGCGCAGTGTTTACCATAATGCGGCGAACCCAGCCCTCGAAACTACCTTCACCTCGGAAACGATCCATGTTCTTGTAGACCTTTATAAAACCATCTTGAACCATATCTTCCGCCTCGGCATAATGACGAGCGTAGCGACGGCAAACTGTGAGCATAGTAGGAGCAAAACGGCGAAACAATTCCCTTTGACACTCTCTGTCATTCCTTAAGCACCCTTTTATTAGCTCTTCAGTGTTCAAAAAGTTCAGTCTATACATCTTAAGATAGCCCTTTCACTATGTTCAGACCCCGTTTTCTGTCGTTTCGCTGCCCAAATCCAATAAATTAGTATCTGATAGACCCTTGTTTGGGCGCGACCCCTCGTCGGCCTCGCTTTTTGGTCTCCGACCAAGCCCACACTGCACTCGGGGTCGGGCTTTCGGCCCTCGCTCTGTTCTGTCAAAAGCAAAAAGCGCCTCTAGCTCTAGGGAGCTAAGCGCTTTGCTTGCTTTTGCCAACAGGAGCTCAAACAAAGGCCTCAATCCCTCGCGCAACAAGCCCCAAGCGGAGTATCCTGCAAGTAAATGCCCCATTCCAGCTCAATTTCTATAATTCGCGCTTCAAAAGGCAAAATAATTGATCGAAAAGCACCTTTTTTATGAATGGACGTTGTTATAAAATGCGAATTGAATTAATTTCGCAGCCGCTCTTGAAATCAAGAGTAAAATTCCTCCTTAGCTCAGCTGGTTAGAGCATCTGACTGTTAATCAGAGGGTCCTTGGTTCGAGTCCAAGAGGGGGAGCAAAAAGCCTCATCGGAAACGGTGAGGCTTTGTTGTTAAAAAAAGCTTCTTTATAAGAAGCGGAATTCAACTTTCGTATGACATTGAAGGGTTAAACTCCCCTACTGGTCTTGGTAGAAAATACCCACGGATACACCGATCTACATTTCGAATTGCAATTTGAATATGTGTTCTTGAGCGTATTTCCGCCCCAGGATAAATCTCATTGCCTTCTGGAAACGCTCCGCGAACAGAATCGAATTCATTTGCTCCTAGATTTTTGTTGGACTGGTGAATGTATTTAATAACCGCACAATCTAGGGCCCTATTTGCGCCGTCATTAATAGGAATTTTCGAACCCGATTTTTCGCAAGCGGAAGCCAAGCCATCAAAACCATCTTTTAAAATTTGCATAGACTTTGGCTCAACAAGATTCAAGCACAAGCCCAAATCCAAGATTGCTCCTATGACAAAGGGTTCTGATATTTCAGCCTTGGCAAACTGTTTCTTTTTATGGACCTCTTGGGCATACTGTAAAGCCCTGTCTGGACTTTGTTCCCAAAAATAAACTCCGTCACCAAGCCAGTCCCAAGTGTTAGTAGATGGTTTCAACTGATCTTCTCCGTTGAGAATTTTTAAACCTAGAGATTTGTCACAGCTGTGATAACCCAAGATCAATCCGTTAGGTTGCGATAAAGACAAGTCTATTTCTTTTCTGCGGGAGCATTTTTGATTATGCCTGCTTTTTCGAGAAAATCTCTAGATTTCTGAGGCGACTTCAAAATTTCTTTTGTGACAGTTCTAATTGTTTTGACCTGCTCATTAATTTGCTTTCTATTCATGTGGTTGGCGCACTTTGTGCTAAAGTAACGTTACTCCAACTAATAAGTTTCCTTTTCTAGGTTCTATATTCTGTATTATACACAATTTGGCAACACTGTGGTCGGTTTCCGTCAAGTAGAAAGTAATATTATCTTTGCGCTCGAAATTCCCCAGGGAATTTTATTCTAAAACAAAGAAAAATGAGCTTACTAGTAGTCGGTACCGTAGCCTTCGATGCCATCGAAACCCCATATGATAAAG
>CAZZIZ010000008.1:22685-39754 GCA_964654535.1 uncultured Chitinophagales bacterium | reverse complement strand
ACTCGTTCATTAAAACTTATTGTCTATGAAAACCTATCAAACACCAAACATTAAAAATGTGGTGCTTCTCGGGCATAGCGGTTGTGGTAAAACTACTTTCGCTGAATGTATGCTCTTCGAAGCCGGCTTAACCAAACGCCGAGGAACTGTGGAAGATCAAAACACAATGTCCGACTATCACGAAATTGAAAAGGAAAAGGGTAAATCAATTTTTTCGACTTTGCTTTACTCGGAGTGGAAAGGGAATAAAATTAATATCATTGACACACCGGGTTATGACGACTTTGTGGGCGAAGTGATTTCTTCACTGCGTGCTGCCGACACAGGTATAATGATACTGAACGCACAAAACGGGGTCGAGGTTGGCACCGAACTTATCTGGGAATATACCGAAAACTACAAAACACCTATGGTGATTGCCGTCAACCAGGTTGATGCTGAAAAATCTGATTTCGATAAAACGGTAGAACAGGCGAAAGACCGTTTTGGCTCAAACGTTACGGTGGTACAGTACCCACTGAATCAAGGAGAGGGTTTTGATACCATAGTTGATGTCTTGAAAATGATTTGCTATAAATTTCCTACGGACGGCGGTCGCCCGGAGAAACTGGAAATACCCGATGACCAAAAAGAAAAAGCAAACAAACTGCACAATGATTTAATTGAGTCTATCGCCGAAAACGATGAGGGCTTGATGGAATTATACTTTGAAAAGGGAACGCTTACCGAGGAAGAGATGGTGAAGGGATTGAAAATGTCGATGCTGAATCACGATATTTTTCCATTGTTCTGCTGCTCTTCGAAGCAAAATATGGGCTCTGGTCGCGTAATGGGTTTTGTACACGACATAGCGCCGGCATCATGTGATATGCCTGCTGTTAGTCGTAAAAGCGGTAAAACACTTGACTGCGATCCAGACGGGCCGACGGTAGCATTTGTTTTTAAAACGATATCCGAACCACACCTTGGAGAAATGTCATTCTTTAAAGTCTATTCTGGAAAACTATCTGTGGGCGACGAGTTGGTCAACAACGATAGCGAGAATAGCGAAAAAATAAATCAGCTCTACGTAATGAAGGGTAAGCAACGTGAATCGGTTGATGTGCTCTACGCCGGCGATATAGGTGCCACGGTGAAGTTGAAATCTACTAAGACCAATTCCACCTTGTATCCCAAGGGCTCGCCTTTTAATATTGAAGCCATTAAGTTTCCTGAGCCTCGTATTCGACGTGCCGTATCTTCTAGTGGCAATGGTGATATAGAAAAGGTTGCTCAAGGCCTGCACCACATTCAGGATGAAGATCCCACTATAACCGTTGAACAGAGTCGCGAGTTGAAACAAACTATTCTGCATGGTCAAGGTGAGTTGCATTTAGACGTAGTAAAGTGGAAATTGGAAAATCAATACAAGGCTCAGATGAGTTTTTCTGATCCAAAGATTCCCTATCGTGAAACAATTCAAGGTAGTGCCACAACCCACTATCGCCACAAAAAGCAGAGTGGAGGCTCTGGTCAATTTGGGGAAATACACATGATGATTGAACCCTACAGCGAAGGTATGCCTGCTCCAGCGGGTCTGAATGTTCGCAAGACGGAAGAAATAGAACTGGACTGGGGTGGCAAATTGGTGTTTAACTGGTGTATTGTTGGTGGCGCTATAGATGGAAAATACCAGAACGCCATCATAAAAGGCATTATGGAAAAAATGGAGAATGGTCCATTAACTGGTTCCTACGTGCGCGATATTCGCGTTTCTGTTTTCGATGGAAAAATGCACGCGGTAGACTCAAACGATATGGCTTTTAAGTTGGCTTCGATGATGGCATTTAAAGATGCTTTTGCGCAAGCCAAACCCAAATTGATGGAGCCAATAAATCGCTTGGAAATATTGGTAGACAGCAACGCAATGGGCGATGTAATGAGTGACTTGCAAACACGTCGCGGGGTGATAGAAGGAATGGATGCCGAAGGTCATTACCAGAAAATTGTTGCCAAGGTCCCTTTAGCGGAATTGACAACTTATTCTTCTAGCCTGCGCTCTTTAACACAAGGCAAGGCGAAATACACGACAAGGTTTAATTCTTATGACACTGTGCCATTTGACATACAAGCTAAGCTTGTAAAGAAAGATGCAGGAGAATTGCAAGAGGTTTAAGGAAAGCAGTAACGCGAAATGGTCCGTGATGAAACGAACCATTAATAAACTCTTGTGTCAGATGATAAAAAAAGGGGCGATCAAATTTGATTGCCCCTTTTTTTAATCACAACGATTAGTTTAAACTACCTTTTGTTGGCTTCGATGAATCGATAATGGTTTTAGCCATATCTAAAATTTTTGTGTCGTCTAACTGAACAATGCCACCTCCCGGTCCTTGTTCGAAGTGAATGTCTGCGACTTCTCCTTTTTTGTAGTTCGCTCCTCCAAAGTAGTTTCTTACCGTCTCTACATCTACTCCTAGCGATTGAGCGATCTTGGACATACTGCCATTGGGTAGCTCATCTTTAATTCTTCTTAGTTCGTTGAATGTTATGTTCATAGGGCAATTTAGATTGGTTAGTAAAAGAAATTTAAAAAGAATTCAGGACAAACAAAAACGCCAATTCGCCCAATTTAAGTGCCCTAGGGTGAAAATTCACGATATTTTAACCCTTAGCTTTGACTTATCTTAATACAGTTAAGCGTCTTTTATATTTTCTCTTCTTAAATCCTAATGGCTTCAGATAGACCCTCCGCAATGTTCAATCTAAAGTATATCGCACTTTGTTTAGGCTTATGTCTAAATATGCTTGGGCTCGTGGGGCAAACGGATACAACTTATACCTTCGATGACTTCCTGGAAATGGACTTGGAGGACTTGATGAGTATTGAGATTGTTACAAAAACACAATCGGAAAGCAACTTGCAATTGCCCTTTTCAAGTTTCTTTATAGTTACAGAAAAACAAATTGTTGAAAACGGCTTTGTTAATCTGAGTCAACTTTTAGAAAGCATCCCTGGTATTACCATTGTCGACAATGGTTTCTATAGTACTGGTGGGCAGCGCGGAGTTAATGGAAACTTTAGCCAATCGCTTATTTTATTTAATGGGCGCGAGATAAATAGTCTTTACTCTGCCCAAACTTTTATAGCCAATCAATTTGCTACCAACAATATTAAGCAAGTAGAGATAACCCAAGGCCCTGGAACGGTTCTATATGGATCGGAGAGTTTTGCTGGCATTATAAATATTGTAACCAAAGATTATCCTACGCACCCAAGTAAGATTGAAGTGCAGGCTGAAGCAGGTTCTAATAGTTGGCAGGCGTTTGACTTGCTCTTTGTGAAGAAAAGAGACAAGTTAAAAATAGATGGCTACGCGCGTATTTTTAGCACCAACGGTTTTGACTACGAATTTCAGGATGATGATATTTCTTTTGTAGGTCAAGAGGGATTCGTAAGCAATCCCACAGAATTTAGCAATGGGATTTTTCACAACCTGAATCGTTTTGAAAATGGTAGTGAAAGCATCAACTACCATGTCAAAGCGCGCTATGGACCTGTATTCGTTGGTCGTGACTTTTACTCCTTGGTTTCGGAACAAAAGGGCATTCAACATTTAAGTTTAGATTACAACGAAGCCAACGGACAAACCTCGAACCTAGCGGTGAACTTTGCAGGGCTAGACTTTCCCATTTCCGAAAACACGAGTTTCTTGTTTGAGTTTCAAAACACCAATGAAAAAATTTGGGGCGTGGACCGAAACCACTTAGTTAACGAAGAGCTTTTCAATTCGGAACTTAGTCTGGGCAATGCGCCACTAAGTACCGATCAAATATTTTCGGACTTTACACGCTTCTATTCTCAAAGAAATAGCGACGGCTCCAAAAGGAATCTGCTTAAGTTTGAACTAACCAGTCGAATAAAAACGGGTAAAGATGGTGAATTGGGTAAGGGTGATTTGTACTTAAACCTAGGACATTCCATTTACCAATACAACATCTTAGAGCTGGCTAACTCCAACAATATTCCCCATCCGGATTACAATTCAGAAACAACTAGTGAACAACTTCTGGGGCTTCCGATTTTTGAGTTCAACCGAAACGAGTCTTACGCGCAATTGCGAAAATCGATTTTAAATGAACAGGTTTTCGTAACACTAGGTGCGCGCTATAGCCAGCACGACAACTTCGACGGAAAACTAATTCTTCGTTCTGGAGTGGTGGTAAACCTGCTAGACAACTCTTATATAAAGGCTTCTTTTTCTCAGGGTCGTCGTTTCCCTTCGGTCAACGAGCTGATAACCGCTAGCTTTGGGGGAATCTCTACCCACAACCGAGAAATAGTGCCCTCGAACATTACTTCTATAGATCTGGGCTTTTCGCAGCGCTTTAGTAAGAACTTCTACTGGGAGCTCAACGCCTACAACATAAGGGTTGAGGACCAAATCTTACCTAACGGATACTTTTCCTGGGTGAATCGTCCAGACGAGTTGAATATTCTTGGTCTTGAAACGCAGGTAAATTTTTCAATCAAAGACGTAAATTGCCAACTCTCGTACTCATTTAAGGATCCGAATGACCCTTTAAATATTTACGCGAACACTGCTTATGCGTCTGTAGGATATGAAATAATTCCATCGCTTTATTTAAACAATGCGATCGTTTATCGGTCTAAGTTGCTGACCGAGGACGGAAATCCGGATGTCTTCGAGACTTTCGAAATTCCAGGCTACGCTAGTTGGAATTTAAACTTAACGGCGAAGGAGTTGTTTTTTCAAGGAGTAAAGATTACCATTATGGGAAGTGTTAGAAACGTGTTGAATACGAGGCAGTTTACTCCAAACTTGTTGCAAAGTGGCCCCAGACAATTCATCAACCCCGGAAGACAGGCTTTCTTGCGCTTGATAATAAATGTTTAGATGAGAAAACTTTTACTTGTACTGGTTTTATTGGTTTCTGTCCAAGGCTTCACCCAGGCTCAGAAAAACTACAACTATCCACTTAAGGCGGCTTATATCTATCAGTTTACTAAGTTCATAGATTGGAAAAGTGTCGAAGACACTACACAGGTTTTTATCATCGGGGTGCTGGGTAGCAAATCGGGTATTTACCCTTACTTATTGGACATATCTCAAAGACACACTATAAAAAGCAAGGTGGTGGTCATATCGGAAATTGTATTCGCCGATCAATTGAATGAAATATCAAAAGCGAAAGCCGCCGAAGTGGTCAACTACTGTGACATACTTTTTGTCCCGGAGAAAAACGCTGAGTATCTCGGGCGCTTATTGGAAGTCGCTGATAACAACACATTGCTCATAGGCGAATCGCCGAATTTTGCCGAAGACGGCGGGGCTATAAACTTTGTAGAATACGATAATCGATTGCAATTCGAGTTGAACAAAAATGCAATTCTAAGGAATGGCTTCAAAGTGAGCAATCAATTGCTCAAACTGGCCATACTGATAGACCGCTAGAGAGACAAAAAAATGGCGGCCATCACCTTTAGAAATATCTCTATTAAGGATAAGCTAATAATGATTCAGTTTATCGTGGCTTTGCTTTCCATAATTACTTGTACCTCCATTTTCTTCTTCTCGGCACTTAATACTTTTAAGAAAACCCAAAGGCAAAATATAGAGTCACTAGCAAGCTTCATTGCCACCAATAGTCAGTTGGCCCTCCTGTTAAATTATCCAGCCGAAGACCTCATGCCCGACCTAAGGCTTGAGCCCAACATCATGAATGCGGTCATTACCGACAAGTATGGACGCGCGGAGGACGTGTATGATAAAAAGGGAGAGGCAGTTTATAGTTTCCGAATACCGGAGAACTTACCCAATGGAGGCTTGGAAGTAGAGGATGGAGAATACACTAATTTCTTCTATCCTATCATAGACAGAAGCGAAGAAAACATTTCGCCCAACTTGGGTTTCGTTTGCTTTAGAATGGACAACCTTGAGCTGGATCAGATTCGCAGGCAATATTTTAACACTGCACTTTTATCGTTAGCCGCAGCCTTACTCACCGCTATTATTATTTCTTTTTTCCTACAACGCTCTATTTCAGAGCCGCTAAAGAAGCTGCTCATATTTGTAAAGCGAGTTTCCAATACCAAGGACTACTCACTAAGGGTAAAGGACGAAGGTGCTGACGAAATAGGCGCTCTCTCCAATGAGTTTGATGAAATGCTCCATCGAATAAATCGTCGGGACAGTCGACTGCAAGAGGCACGAGATCAACTTGAAGATCGAGTTGAAGAAAGAACGCAGCAGTTACGAGAAGCCAACGAAAAATTAGTAGAGCGTTCTCAAGCGCTTGAAAGATCGAATCGCGAGCTAGAGCAGTTTGCCTACGTTGCTTCACACGATTTACAAGAACCACTTCGAAGCATAGGTGGTTTTACGCAATTACTGGGTAAGAAGTACCACGGTCAAATGGATGAAGAGGCTGATGAATACATCAACTTCGTAACCGACGGCGTAAACAGAATGCAACGCCTAATTAAAGATTTACTACTATTCTCTAGACTGGGTAGAATGGGTGGGCAGCTTATCAAAACGGAACTGTCTGAAGTGGTAGCGAACACAAAGCTCAATCTAAGATTTGCCATTGATGAAGCGGGCGCGACTATTCATAACGAAGACTTGCCCGCACTGGTCGTGGACAAACTACAATTGGGGCACTTGTTTCAAAATTTAATCAGCAATGCCATAAAGTTTCGGGCAGATCGTCCACCACACGTAAACATAAGTGTAATTGAAAAAAAGGGACATTATCAGTTTGCGGTTAGCGACAATGGTATTGGCATTGATCCAGAGTATGTAGATCGGGTTTTCCTCATCTTCCAAAGACTGCACACCAAAGAAGAATACCAAGGCTCCGGCATTGGTCTAGCTATTTGCAAAAAAATTGTCGAACTTCATGGCGGAAAGATTTGGTTGGAGAGCAAACCGAATCAAGGCTCCACTTTTTATTTCACCATAAGTAAGAAGTTAAAAGCAGGAGACTACTTAATTAATAGTCCAAAAGATGCAGCTTAGTTGGAAAGTTATTCCCTTCGACTCGCTTACAAGAGATCAACTCTATGAGCTTATGGTGCTGCGTCAAGAAATCTTTATTGTAGAACAAGACTGCCCCTATTTGGATGCCGATGGCAAGGATCAAAAATCCTTGCACCTTATGGGCTACCACGAAGACAAACTTGCCGCTTGTGCGCGTTTGGTTAAGCCAGGTGTGAGTTATGAAGAACCGAGTATCGGACGTATTGTCACTAGTGCAGCCTTTAGGGGAAAGGGTTTAGGTAAGGAATTAATGAGGGTTGCCCTTGCAGAAATGGAAAGACACTTCGGGCCTTTACCAATTCGGATCTCCGGCCAGCTTTACTTGCAAAAATTTTATGAGGGCTTTGGCTTTGCCGTTGTAGGTGAGCAGTATTTGGAGGACAACATTCCTCATATTGAAATGTTGCGGCCGGCTTAACAACACAATGTCGCTTTCGTCTTTGATATTAAGACTTGCTGATAGCCTTACTAATTTCCAAGAGTTGCTCCTCACAAAAAGCCTTCCCCATCAATTGAAGTCCAAAGGGCATTCCGTTGGGATGATCAAATAGTGGTAAAGAAATGGCTGGAACACCTGCAAGTGTAGCCTGCACTGTGAACACATCACCTAAGTACATACGTAGAGGATCTTGTTTGGCAACAGTTCCCATATCGTAAGCCGTGCTCGGCGTAGTCGGGCCGATAATCGCATCGCAAGTTTCGAGAATGGCTTCGGTCTTTTCTTTTATCAATCGACGTACCTGCTGTGACTTGCGATAGTACGCGTCGTAGTATCCTGAACTTAAAACGAAGGTGCCGAGCATTATACGCTTTTTCACTTCCTGACCAAATCCCTCGCTTCTACTTTTGATATACAGGTCGTTTATGTCGCTTGCAGATTCTGTTCTATGCCCATAGTGCACGCCATCATAGCGGGCAAGGTTCGAAGAGGCCTCGGCAGTAGTAAGCACATAGTAAGTCGGGACCATGTATTCCAACAAAGGAAAATCTACTGCTTCAACTTTCCAGCCTTCGGAACGCAAACCCTCAACCTTAGCAAAAAAGGCTTTGGCGATTTCGGGATCAAGCCCTGGCAAATCCGTTGTTTGTTTAAAGTAGGCAAGCGTTTGGGTAGACGCAATTTCTTTAGGAGTAGATTGATCAACTATGGTCGCATCAAATTCATCAGGCCCAGCGGCAATGTCTAATACCAATTCAAGGTCTTCTACACTGCTACTCAAAAAACCCAACTGGTCAAAGGAAGAAGCATAAGCTACCAAACCGTGTCGCGAAATTTTTCCATAACTAGGCTTGAAACCATAGACACCGCAAAATGATGCTGGCTGACGCACCGACCCTCCAGTATCTGTTCCCAAGGCGAGGTGACAAAGGTTGGCCTGCACGGCTACGGCACTTCCACCTGATGATCCACCAGGCACTTTTGTTTTATCTCGCGCATTTAAAACTGGCCCAAAACAAGAGTTTTCATTTGTAGAACCCATACCAAACTCGTCGCAATTCAAGCGACCTAAAACTATAGCGCCTTCATCAATAAGTCGATGAAGCGAAGTGCTGCTAAAAAGTGATTTGAAGTCGCCGAAAATTTTAGAGCCTGCGCTAATGGTTTTCTCCTTTTGACAAATCAGGTCTTTGATGGCAATGACCATTCCCTCTACCCTCTTGAGATTTATTCCCGCTTTTATTTTGCGATCTATTTCTTTGGCTTGCGCGAGTGCTTCATCAGAGTAAACTTCGATAAAAGCATTGAGATCTTTTTGCGCTTCAATACTATCTAAAAATGTTTTCACAACATTTTCACACGAAAAGTTACCAGAAATAAGGTTTTGACGGTAGGAAGAATAATCCGAATAGGATTCCAAGAATAGGCTATTGGTTGTTGCTAGTATCGCTGGCTTTTGAATCTTTCATTCCAGCTTCTAGTTCGTCTTTAATGCTGTCTTTGGCGTCGTTAAATTCTTGAACACCTTTGCCAAGACCTCTCATAAGTTCTGGAATCTTCTTTCCACCAAATAGCAGAAGGATAGCCCCAAAAACCAAAAGGACTTCATAGCCACCAAATCCAAAAAGTAATACTGCAAGTTTCATTGTTGTAAAAATAGCTTATAAATGCCTGAAATGTGCGCCTTCATAGAGCCAAAAGCATCCCTTTTATCGCCTAAGAATCCATTTCTGAGGGTTCTGTTTAGAGATTCCCTTCCATAACTCAAAGTGCAGCTCCGTTCGACCTTCCTTGGCATCGGTATGGATTGTCCCTAGAATTTGGCCTGTACTTACTTTCTGTCCGTCAACTACGACAACGTCTTTCAAATTAGAATAAGTCGTAAAATACTCTCCGTGGTTAACTATCACCGCATTTTGAAAACTAGGACTAAAGACGATAGAACTTACCGTACCGCTAAAAACAGCTTTCACCGACGTGCCCGCACTGGTACTAATATCAATTCCGTTGTTTTCAATTTGTATATCGTAGATAGGATGCTTATTCACTCCGAAGGTAGATGTAATCACTCCACGATCTACCGGCCAAGGAAGCTTTGCCTTGTTTTTAGAAAAGCGTGAGGACAATTCTACTGCCGCTGGAGACAAGGCGTAATTGGTTCCTGTTTCAGACTTTAAAGCAGTTTTTACAATACGTGAAATGGTCGCGTTCAACTGTTCGATGGCTACTTTCTTTACTTCAACCTTGTACTTCAGATCATCCTCTTTTTCTTTCAGTCCAGAAACAATAGAGGCTTTCTTCTTTCGCTCTTGGTCTAGGGTTCCCTTTTCCACTTCGCTTCTAGACAGTAGTTGCGCCTGTTCCGCCATCTGGTCATTTAGATTCAAGACATAATTTGAAAGTTCGTTCTTGCTTTCGGTAATGGTGGTCGCTTTTCTTTTCCGGTACTCGTTGTAGTGACGGATATACTGAAACCTGTTGATGGCATCGTTAAAACTATCGGCAGCGAAAAGAAAGGCTAACAAATCAAAGGCGTCTCTGGTTTTATAGGCGTAGCGAATCATACGCGCATATTCATCTTTCTGAAACTGTATGTCTTCTTCCAGATTGGTGATATCGGTTTCGGTAAGTGCTATCGTACTAGCCAATATGTTTTGCTGCTGCGCAATGTTTCTTATGAGTCGCTCTCTGGTTTTTAATTTTTTGTCAATCATATTGACCTCAACCATAGAAGACTCCTTACTGTTACGCACCTCGAGCAACAACTTATTGGCCTCTTCGAGTTCTTTGGTGAGTTGAACTTTTTCCCTTTCCAATTGTGTCTTGTTCTGCGCAAAGGACAGAACCGAGCAAAGCAGCAATCCGACTATGCAGAAATATTTAGCGCACGCGCTGATATTGACTGGAGACTTTAAAAGGAAATTTTTGCTTTTCATCGAACTCAGTATTGCTAAACTGACAATCAAATATGTAGGATTCTGGAACGTGCAGTGACATCTTTCTTTCCACAGGAAAAATATGACCATTTATCTCATCAAAACGCAAGTTTTCAACCGACAGTAATTTATCGCTATCAGGTACCGCTTTGGTGTAACCAATAACAGTATAATCAACTGGATTGAGCCAGACTTCCTCCTCAGGTGCTTGCAGCACGTAGCGGCCTACCAAGTTATTCGCATCGGTATAGGAGGCTCTATCAGGCACATTGCCTAGCAATAGGTCTTGAAAACTGGTAAAGGTGAAAGGGTAGTCCAAGTAATTTTGAATGTAATCAAAGGGCTCGGCGTAATAGCGCTTGTTGAACTTGTCCATAACCTTTATTGAGTCCGGACTAATGAGCACCCGGCCCACTTCCAGTTTAATACCCATTTGAACTATCGCTGACATCCAAATCAGGCTATCCCTTTTCCCACGTACGTTCAGCTGAATTGTCTTAACGCCGAAATAGTTCTCCTCACTTTTCAATTTCATCTTGGTGGAGAACCATTCCGGCTCACAACGCTTCTCCTCAAGCTGATCAGTTAAAAAGGCAATCGATCTTTTCTTGGGCTTTCGTGTATCCGCATTTTTAGTACTCCAGCAAGAGGACAAACCTAATAGGACAAGAGTCAAAAGCACTAAATGAAAGGGAGATTGATTTTTCAATAGACTATTCCTAGAATGAAAAAGGGAAATTACTTAGACCTGGCAGTATCCAGTTTGGTTCGCACACTTGCTTTGTCTTCTATTTTCAAAGCGCGCTCGTAATAAACAGCTGCGTCTGCCGCTCTACCCAGCTTTAGCAAGGTGTCCGCGTAATGCTCCAGCACGGTTGCACTTTTACCGTTAGCATCAAGCGATTTTTTCAGATAGCTTTCTGCATCTTCATAGCGTCCCATCTCGTAGAGTATCCAGCCGTACGTGTCCAAGAAGTTTGCGTTGTTCGGCACCTGCTCTATTGTCTTGCGCGACATCTCCTCTGCCTTAACCAAGTTGTCGCGACGCAAAGAAAGGTAGTAGCTGTAGTTGTTTAACACGATGGCGTTGTCAGGGTCAAGCTCCAATGCTTTATCAAAATTCTCGTCGGACTTGTCGTACTTTTTTAGACTGTTATAACTTTCTCCAATTTGACTGTAGATATCGGCAACCATAGTCTTGTTTTCATCACCAATAATCAAGGCACGTTTCAACGACTTAATCGCTGCTTCGTGTTGACCTTGTCGGTTCAAACCAATGCCGTTGAAGTAGTAAGGCAAGGCAATATTGGGAAAAAGCTCTTTAGCTCTGTTAGTGTCTTCAACCAAAGCTTTGTTGTCTCCCAGTTCTATATCCAGAAAAAAGATCTGCTCCCAAATTGGCAAATTGTTCGGATCCAAATCCACCGCCTTTCTGTATTCCACAGCCGCTTCACCTCGGTCGCCACGATTGTACAAGAGGTCTCCCTTTATAGCAAATACACGGCTCTCATTAGGATGCGCCTTGATCATCAACTCGGTCAGATCTAGCGCCTCATCCAAGTCAGCGTTCCCGCCAGCAGGGTCGTTTAAATTATAACGCAACATCAGCAGTTGAACTTTTCGAGTAGTAGTCATCGCTGGATTGGCAAACACTTTTCGCAACATTTTATCTGCTTCAGCAGACTTACCTTCTTTTTCCAACTTGTCAACCATTGCTAACTGACCAAAAGGGTTGTCTGGATCAACGAGCATTAACTCGCGGTAAACAGCATCGGCCTCTTCTTGACGCTTGTTTACCAGGTAAAGTTCGGCAAGTAAATTATAGTAGTTCGTTCTAGAAGGATATGCATCAATGAGCTTCCTGACTTCGCCGGCGGCTTTGTCAACTTTATTTTGCATCATATACAGCTTCTGCTTTTCGAGCAGAACAGATTCCTCCTTACCGATTGTTTTTTCCAAGTCGTCTAAAACCTCAATGGCCTCGTCTATCTTTCCTAGATTTTTATACAAAAAAGCTACGTCGAAATAGAAATCAATATTCTCAGGATGTTGCTTGCGCAATTCATTAAACATATCCGCCGCGCGATCGTAGTCGCGGATTGAAGCATAGCACTCCGCCAAAAGCACACGATACCATTTATTATTGGGTTCACCTTTTAACGCCGCCTCTGCATATTGAATCGCCTCATTGGGCTTTTCGTTTTGGTAATTCAAGCGAGCTAACTCGTACAATGAAGCAGAATGATTCGGGTCAAGTTCTAAGCACTTCTTTAATAACTCTGCCGCCATTACATCTTCCTCCAGGAGGATAGACTCATTAGCACTTATAAATAGCGCTTCCAGTTTCAGGCGATCTTCAATGGTGCTTACACCTTTAGAATCTCCCTTATTCTTCTTGTTCTTTCTATTCTTCTTTTGGGCATGAAGTGGTGCCGCTCCAATCAAGAATATGAGAAGCGTCAAGGACAGCAATCGAACAATTGGGGTATGCTTTAAATTCATTTTTCTTAATTACCTGTATGACCAAATCCTCCTTCGCCGCGTTCCGTTTCCACTAGCTCCATAGCTTCTTGCCATTCCGCTTGCTCGTGTTTGGCGATAACCATTTGGGCTATACGATCTCCATTATTTATAATGAAAGTTTCCTTAGACAAGTTCACAAGAATCACACCGATATCGCCTCTATAATCACTATCGACAGTTCCAGGCGCATTTAGGACTGTTATGCCTTTTTTGTAAGCCAATCCGCTCCGTGGACGCACTTGTGCCTCGTATCCTTGAGGCAGTTCTAATGATAGCCCCGTAGGCACCAAACAACGCTCCATAGGCTCCAAACTAATAGGCGATTCAACCCACGCACGAAGATCAAGCCCAGCAGAGCCACTAGTCTCATATTGAGGGAGTTTGTGTGTGGACTTGTTAAGAATTTTGATCTGCATATATTCCAAAGATAAAAGAAACGATAGCTTTGTGTCGTTATAGTTTCCCTATATAAAACCCGAAATGAGAGCACTCTATTGTCTAATAAGCGCCTGTTTATTCCTGGTCTTTTCCTGTACACCAAGCGGAGACAGCAAGGTCGAAAAACTCGACCTCAACAACCCCGACATTATTTGGGCCAAACGCAGCAATTTTAAGGTAGATTTCAATGATGAGAACGATGTCAAGAACCTCAAGGTCTTGGACAAAGACCTAGCGGCGATATTATTGGAGCAGGCAGAAAAAAAGGAACTGTCGGTTTATGACCCTTACGATAACACAATGATGAGCGGCGATGAGGTTGACAACCTGTTTCACAAGGTCGATTCTGTCCTAATTATCGATCCCGATACCGACGAGGAAAAGCTGACCATAGTCCGCAATGATCTGGATAAAGAAGCGGTAAAGCGCTACCGAGTAGAGCAGGAGTGGTACTTCGATAAGTCGAAGGGAGAATTAATCAGCCGCATTATGTCACTTACCCCGCTGATTGAAAAGTACGGGAGTGATGGATCGTATCGTGGAGACGCACCTTTGTTTAAAATAAAGTTGAATTAAAAATGTGTTGGGCGTGCCCCCAAACTATCTGGCTTCGCCAAAGTTTGGGGTCGGGCTTTCGGCCCTCGCTCTTATCTGCTTTTTTCACGCTTAGGCCCTCTAGCTCTTAAGGAGCTAAGGCCTACGGTTCAAAAGCAAAAGGAGCTCAAACAAAGGCCTCTATCCCTCACGCAACTATAGCTGGTTCAAGTCTTCAGACTTGAATGCTAATACAACAGGATAGCACTTTGTACAACCCGAAAGTCTGGAGACTTGAACCAGTAAGTACATTAAGTTCCTTCATTGGTCTAGCCCTTATCCCCTGCGCTAAGAAAAGTTATCTTCAAAACGTAAAACAATTCCTATGATCGCCGATACACCCAAGCCGCCTTACTACGCCGTTATATTTAGTTCTGTTCAAAGCAACAACACCGAAGGCTATGCTGCTATGGCCGAACAAATGGCGAAACTTGCTCGAGATCAAAGCGGGTTCCTTGGAATGGAAAGCGCGCGTAACGAATTGGGCATTACCGTTTCTTACTGGACAGATCTAGAATCAATTAAGGCTTGGAAAGAGCACAGCGAACATTTGGTCGCGCAGAACAAAGGTCGCTCGGAATGGTACAGTCAGTATAAAACCAGAATTTCCAAAGTAGAGCGCGACTATTCTTTCTCGTCCGATTTGCGTGAGGGATAGTAGCTATGCGACCAAGGGGAGCAGTCTCTTTTGTGCTGCCCGCTTATGCTTACCGCCTAAGCGGTAGAAGCAGATGCGTTGGCAGCGCAAGAAGGAGACCGGAGCGAACGCGGAGTAGCGAATAGCCCGACCTGAGTGCAGCGTTGGCTTGTTGGTTGAAAACCAACAAAGCACCAGGCCGACGAAGGGCACGCCCAGACAATAATAAACATTGGCAAAATCCAATACCCCAAAACCCACATCTGCTTTATTATCTTTGGCAAAACGCACGTTATGAAAACCAAACAAACCGCTTTCCTGAATTTAATTCTAGGGCTCTGCGTTCTAGGCTTGTTAATTTCTGCTTGCTCGAATACAAAAAAAATGTCTGAAACCATAGAAGAAAAAATTACACCACAATCTCCGCAAGCGCCAGTTGCTGCCATAAAACCGCACACCACAAATGTACACGGCGAGGTCTTAGAAGATAACTACTACTGGCTGCGCGAACGCGAGAGCGAAGCAGTGCTAGATTATTTAAAGGCGGAAAACGCTTATACCGATAAGATGACTGCCCAAAGCGAGGGGCTTCGCTCAAAATTGTACGACGAAATTTTGGGACGAATAAAAGAAGACGATTTAAGTGTGCCCGAAAAAGATGGCCCCTACGAATATTATTCCCGCACCGAAACTGGCAAGAGTTACAGTATTCATTGTCGTAAAAAAGTAGGCGGTGGCGAAGAAGAAGTTGTACTCGATGAAAACAAACTCGCCGAAGGACTAGAGTATTTTCGCTTAAGCAGTTTTGATATTAGTCCCGACCACAATCTCTTGCTGTACTCTACGGACACCAACGGTTCTGAGAAAAACGATGTCTACGTTAAAAACCTAACCACAGGTAATATTGTCGAAAAGGGTATTACTGAAATAGCGGGTTCACTTTTTTGGGTGGACAACACAACTTATTACTACTCTCGTCACGACGATGCTATGCGCCCGCATAAATTGTTTAAACACACTTTTGGTGCACGCGCTGGTGATGTTTTGGTTTACCAAGAAGACGACGATCGTTTTTTCCTTGGAGCGGGTATTCTCAAAAGTAAAGACTACATCGTGATGTACATGGGAAGTAAAATCACTACGGAAATACGTGTGCTTGATACGAGCAAATCCGATGCAAAGTTTCAAGTGCTCTGCGAGCGCAAGCAAGGTGTGGAGTACGATGTAACCAAGCAGGGTGACTACTTCTACATACTGAGCAACGAGAACGCGCTCAACTTTAAATTGATGCGCTGCCACAAAGATAATTTGGCTAAAGAAAATTGGGAAGAGATAATTGCCCACGACCCGACCGTAATGTTGAGTGGCCTGGAGGCTTTTAAAGATTACTTGGTGATTTACGGTCGCAAGAATGGTATGAAAAGCATTAGCGTTATGGACGCTAAGTCGGGAGAAGTAAACGAAGTTGAGTTTCCAGAAAAGGTTTACACTTATTGGGGTTCGGAGAATCCAGAGTACGACAGTGAGACCATTCGCTTTACTTACTCAAGCTTGATTAGTCCACGTACGGTTTACGATTACAACTTGCGCACTAAAACCCTGGATGCAAAAAAGGAATATGAAGTTGTGGGCGGCTATGACAAGTCGCAGTACGTGACCGAGCGCTTGGAAGCTACCGCGCCGGACGGCACTAAGATTCCAATGTCTATTGCCTATAAAAAAGGACTCGAGAAAAATGGAGCGAACCCAACCTTCTTGTATTCTTATGGTTCTTATGGCTCAAGTACCGATCCTTACTTTTCGACTGCTCGTTTGAGTTTGCTCGATCGTGGATTTGTTTTCGCGATGGCGCACATTCGCGGTGGCGGAGAAATGGGACGCGTCTGGTATGAGGACGGAAAGTTTCTTAAAAAGAAAAATACTTTCACAGATTTCATTGCTTGCGGCGAACATTTGATTGCGCAGCAATACACGAGCAAAGAGCACATTGCTATCAATGGCGGCAGTGCTGGCGGCTTGCTAATGGGTGCAGTTACCAATATGCGTCCTGACTTATTTAAAGTTGTTGTTGCCGACGTTCCTTTTGTTGATGTTGTCAATACTATGCTGGACGAGTCAATTCCGCTAACGGTAATTGAATACGAAGAGTGGGGAAATCCAAACGATAAGGTTTACTACGACTATATGAAGTCGTACTCGCCCTACGACAATGTTGAGCGCAAGGATTATCCGCACTTACTAATTACTGCAGGTCTAAATGATCCGCGCGTGCAATACTGGGAGCCTGCTAAGTGGTGTGCGAAGTTGCGAACTATGAAAACCGATCAGAATGATTTGTTACTTAAAACAAATATGGGCGCAGGGCACGGTGGTAAATCTGGTCGTTATGGTTGGATTGAAGACTTGGCTTTTGAGTATGCCTTTATTTTTGATAAGCTGGGGATTAAGGAGTAGGCTGA
>CAZZIZ010000008.1:2397-22585 GCA_964654535.1 uncultured Chitinophagales bacterium | reverse complement strand
TGGCTTTTGAGTATGCCTTTATTTTTGATAAGCTGGGGATTAAGGAGTAGGCTGAAAGACTGGAGCGAGTTACGGCGAGTGTTTTTCGAAATAGGACATTGCTTTACCCTGTGAGACTATAAATTTTTTGCTTAACCAACTCTATGTAATCATTAACCTTATCATTATCTATTTCCTCCAATTTTTCACTCAGAATTTTCAAAACTTCTGTGAAGTATTCATTCTTGTCAGAATATAGCGCGTTATGTAGAATGAAGTCCAGAACTGCGTATTGATAGTTTAGCGCCAATTCCAATTTAGATGATGTGTCAATTTTATTGAGCTTATCCGTTGCACTTGAAATCAATAACGCGAGTTGTCTTTCATCCTTCGCAGTAATAATTTCTAAGTCGTGAATTAAGAATAGCTCTAGTATCTTATCGAAATCTTCCTTTTCAATTAGCTCGAGGGAAACTTCGAAATACGACAACTTAAGTTCTGTCAGAACTTCAGGGTTTAGTTCTGGTTTATCTAAAAATTCTCGTTTCCAATCCCCATGCTGAATAAAGTTCCATTCTAGGAATCTCTTAAAGGGAATATGCAGTTCATCTTTATACCTTTCTATAAAGTTGATGATATTCATTCAATGAACTTCAACTAAGCCATAAGCTTACCCAAATAATTCATAACCACAGTTTCCATTTGCGAAACCTTGCTATCCGCATGGATAACTTCGACCATAGCACTCTTTAAACGCTGATGCCCTTCGGCATTGCATAAAAATGTGCGCGCTCCGGATCTTATGAATTCCACTCCCTGTTCGTGATTGTGACTCTTAAATTTCGAGTGTAAGTCTTTAAACTCTCCCTCACTCAAGTTTTGCTTAATATAGTCGGTTTCCTCCTTGGACAATTCATTATCCGAATAGGCCAAGGAAAGCATGATGTAAGCGAAATACTCTTTTTCTACGGTAGGCTGATCCATTTTTAATTTTGAAGCATCAAGTTAATAAAAGCATTGCCAGAGTTTGCGTGCTAGACTATAACTTCGGGGCAAGCAATTATAATAGGAAGTGTACGACATAATTATCGTTGGTGGAGGAATCGTGGGTTTGGCAACTGCTTATCAGTTGAGTCAAAAGTTGGCGCCGGGATCTAAAAAGATTTTGGTACTTGAAAAGGAGTCGGAATTGGCTTTCCACCAAACAGGACACAACTCAGGGGTCATTCACTCCGGGGTTTACTACAAACCTGGTTCGCTGCGCGCCACCAACTGCAAAGTTGGCAGAACGGCAATGGTTGAGTTTGCCAAGGAACATAAAATTCCTCACGATGTTTGCGGAAAAGTTATTGTCGCCACCAAGGAAAGCGAGTTACCTTATCTAGAAGAAATCCATCGTCGCGGTGTTGCCAACGAAACACCGGGCGTTGAAATGATCAATGCCGATCAGTTACGGGAATATGAACCGCATTGTGCTGGTATAAAAGCGGTGTATGTAAGTTCCGCAGGTATCATTAACTATCAAGTGGTGGCGAAAAAGTACGCTGAACTTTTCAAAGCTTGGGGTGGTGAAATAAAACTTAATACTAGGGTTACGGGTTTTAATAAGGCCGATGGCAGCACGGAAGTAATTACGGAAAAAGAAAATTTTAAAACAGAAAACATAATCGTTTGCGGTGGTTCGCAAAGTGATCGTCTGGCCAAAGCCGATGAACTTGAACCAGGCATGCGCATCGTTGGGTTTAGAGGTGAGTATTACGATTTGGTCAACAAGGAAAAGGTTAAGAATTTAATTTATCCTGTTCCCGATCCGCAGTTTCCGTGGCTTGGTGTTCACTTCACACGCATGATTGACGGCTCGGTGGAGTGCGGGCCGAATGCGGTTTACGCTTTCAAGAGAGACGGCTATCGCAAAACGGACTTTAACTGGAAAGACACCAAAGACGCGGTTTCATACATTGGTTTTTGGAAATTGATAACCAGCAACATTGCCTACGGTATCAAAGAGCAGTATCGCTCAATTTCCAAATCTGCATTTCTTAAAAGTTTGCAAGGACTTATGCCATCGCTTACGATGGAAGACATCGCGCCCGGGCGCGCTGGTGTACGTGCATTGGCGCTTGCCCCAGACGGCAATATGTTTGACGATTTTAAGTTTGTCGAAAAAGAAAACGCGATTCACGTTTTGAATGCACCCAGTCCAGCGGCTACAGCTTCTTTGTCGGTTGGTGATACTATTGCTACTATGGCGGTGGAGCGGTTTGCGCTTAAGGTTTAGGTCGTTTTAAAAGCGTGGGCAAATTGTACCCCGTGTTCTTTTTTGCTTTGCCCTTTTAAAGAGTGTCCTTTTCTTTTTTAGACTTGGGGAACTTGTTCTCACTGCTACCGCCTCTCCCAACATAACAAACTGCCCTTCTTTCTTTTCTGTTTCTGTGTTTGCCTTTTTGGTAAGATTCGTATTATCACTGAACGAAAAGGTAGTTGGCGGACAGTCTTCAATGGAGGCGAGAAATTCTGAGCCTTCTTTTGCTTCAAATTCTGGAAGAAGTTCAATTTGATCCCCAGCCTTGAAGGTGACATCGTTTCCACTAGGCACTTCGCCCTCAGACGTTATAGTCATTTCTGCCTGGTAAGTTCCTGAAGCAATTGGGTTGTCGTTTATAATCAAATTGGGGTCGCAATCAGCGATAGGCGAAACACAAGCACAACTGGCTTCATCCCACATGGTTCCGCTGGCGCAAGCCGGTGGGTGTATTGGTTGAATGATTTTGGTATCGTAAGTGTATGAACTTTGAGGAGCTCCGACTATTCCAGAAACGGTGACTGTATAAACCACATCTTCTGGATTACTGGTATCGATTCCAGTTGGTTCCCAGACAACCGACAAATCTCCGAAATTGACAGAGGCGTTGTAGATAATATTCAATGGTACATCATTTCCATTTTGATCGGTCATGGTAACCGACGCATTTGTAAACGTTGCTCCACGCATACCAAAAGACCAACGTGGAAAAACCAAAGGCGCGGGAATGTAACCGTCGGGTGGGTAAGCAACAAAGGGTTTGTTATTGTTTGGTGGGTTGCCAAAATTGTTGATGACAAAAAGCGTTTCACGATTGGGCGTCATGCCATTTCCAAACTCCTCGGCACCAGTATAAAGAATCCATCGTCGATGACCGACTGCTTCGTTTCCAGCACCACTGTCTTCCATAAAGATGGTAATGGGGTTAAAAAAATTCCAGGTGCCATAAGCCAAATTTCCTTGCTGAGAAGCCGTAATACCACCAGGTGAAGTGCAGGCCCAAGTATCACAAGGCGCTCCATTTACCCCTGTGCAGTGACTTAAAGACCCTTCTGCTTCTTGCATCAGGGCTGATTCTTGTGCTGCTGTGTTTAGCGATGGTAGCAACACGGTATTGTCATCTAGGTCGCACATTCTACGGAAGTAGTTTATGCGGTCTATTATTTTGTCTTGCACAGATTGACTAATGGTGCCAGGATTGCAGGTTGCAAAATCTCCAGTCCAGTTCATGTCGGCCACGTTGAAGTTGGTCGCTAAATAAGTGTTGTTATAGTCATCGACAGCAATTTGCCGATCACATTGAGCTGTAACACATAGCGTAAGAAAGCTCAAGAATAGGTAGGTAAGGACTTTCATGTTATACAAGTTAAACCAATCGGAATAGACTTTCCTTATAAATTACTCGAACAGACTTTCTTTAAACTCTTCTTCTGATTCAAACTCATCTTCCTCGGCTTCTGGAAGCTCTAACTGTTCAACGCTTGGAATAGCTTTACCAGCAATACCTTTAATTGAGCCGTACATGTCGATTGTGTTTTGAGTAACCTTGGCGATCTCTTTCTCCCTACGCTTCCACATTGTCATTGTGCTGCGCTTTTCTTTCGCCAGGTTCTCATTCATTTGGGTGAAGCCTTCAACGATGGCTTCCAATTGCATTTTGAATTCGTTGCCCGTCAAGTAAGTATAGAGCAAGCTCATTTTGTCTCCCTTGCCTTTTTGCTGCTCCGATACTTGATGGATTTGCAAAACCGTCGAACGCAGGAGGAAACACAAGCTTTTAAACTCTTCAAAAGAACAAATCCATATGCCTTTCATCTCGCCCATGCGTTCCATTTGCTTCGGCATGGACTCCGTCACGATTACACCAACGTCCGCGCCACGCGCTCTAATGTCTTGCTTAAACTTTTCTATCCAGGCCGGTTGGAATGCTTTCGTGCGTTTGCTCTCATAATAAATCGTACCACACTCGTGTCCCAATTTGTCGCGTACGATTTGAATGCAATCACCACCTCGGGCACCTTTTTTTATTTCGTCGATCGTATCATAAGGGAAATTAGAATCGAGCCATTCTTCTATAGCTAACTCTTGCACTTCGCCTTGCAATTGCATTGAACCCTGCTCCTGCTTGCGCTTCATTTCTTCAGTCAAACGCTTTTGATCTTCGAGTTGCTTTTGTAAGGTGCGCATTTCCATTTCCGATTTAACGCTGGCCTCTTTTTCAGCAGTCTCTTTTATTTTCAGTCGCTCTTCATTGAGTTGTTTTTGCAGCTGCAACTCCATTTTGCCACTCATATCGGCCATTTCACGCTTGAGCTTCTCATTCTCTATTTCTTTTTCCTGCAAAGCACGCACCTTTTGTTGCTTCTCCTGTAACTCCTCCTGCTGTGCCTTGAGCTTAAGCTCGTAATCACTTTCAACTTTCTTCCTAACATTTGCTTCTTCAGCAGCAATTCCTTTTTTCAAACGTTCTTGAAATAGCTCGTTTTCCTTTTTCCTTTTATCCTCGAAATCCTTCTCTCTATCTTTTAAGGCCGCTTCTTTGCGCATGTGCTCCTCGACAATCTTTTGCTTTTCTTCCTTGAGACGATTTTTGTAATCCTGCTCGAGTTCGGCCTTGAGCACGTTACTGATATCTATGTCTGTGCCGCAACTAGGGCAGTTGATGTTGTTCTTACTCATTTTTACCTTTTTAAGCGCTCTCTTAAGAACGCGATTCCTTAGTGATGAAGGTATTTATTATCAATAAGAAAATGCAGGGAATCCAAATCCAAATGAACTCGCTTTTCAGCACCTCCACTCCCCACTTAGAGAAAAAGCGCGCGATACCTAGCGGAGACGACTGTACAGGTCTAAAAGGAAAGAAGAAACGCTCATCAGTAAAGGGCCAAAGGAAGGCGATGCCTCGTCCGCCGTTCGTAACGGCATCTAGGATTCCGTGTGAAGCCATTGAGAGGAAAAAGAATAGAAAGAGCATAAGCCATTGGCGACTGCGAATGCTGAGCGACCAATAAAACAGCTTCACAATTAGGGCTGCGAAGATCGCGGCAAAAAAGATTGAGTGGGTAAAACCGCGATGGCCAAATTGCGATTCATAAGGTATGTCGAGCTTGAATGCTATAACATCGGCATCGGGGAGAGCGGATAATATGATGGCAATGATAAAGGCTTTGAGCGCTGCGGTTTTTGAGAATCCTATTTTACCGATGGTGTAGGCAAAAAAGCCGTGGGTAAAAGCTGAGGCCATAGACTATCGATCGGCGCAACGAACACACCTGTTGCTCTCGGGCATATACATCAATCGTTTTACGTTGATTGGTTTTTTGCACATAGAGCAAATACCAAACTCGGGAATTTCTATTTTGTTGAGCGCAACTTCTAGTCGACTCTTTTTCATTTTGGCTTGACGCAATGCGGCCTCGCTAACGCTCTTATTGTTTATGGCGTCCATGCGTGTAATTCGTCCAAGCGAATTTTCTGGAGAAATGGGTTTGCATTGCTCTTTCAACTCCTCAATGTTCTCATTGATTTTTTCGAGGTCTACTTTTATTTTCTCACGCAGTTCGTCGCGATCCGATTTCGATAACATTTGTATTCGTTAAGTACCTAAAGTCGTATTTATTAATTGTTTTATCAAGTTTCCTTGTGAAAATTCATCATTGGAGAGCAACCTTTTGTGTCTCCAAAGGAATAGGTTTAGTCGTTTTTGGATTTGCGTGAGGGATAGAGGCCTTTGTGGAGCTCCTGTTGTTTTGAAGCCATAACACTTAGCTCCTTAGAGCTAGAGGTGTTTTGCGCGTACAAAACAGAACAGAGCGACGGCCGAAAGCCCGACCCCAAACACTTTGCGCAGCAAGAAGTGATTGGGGGCACGCCCAAAACAGTGGCCCCACCAACATTTCAACAAAAGCAATGACTGGACACGAAATTCGCACCATCGAATTCAAAGCAAAAAGTTAGCTTCGTAAAAAAGACAAATGAAAAAGCAAATCAATCAAGTAGCGGAGTTTCACCGCGCGTTTAAAATACCTCAAGAACAAAGCCCGAACATTCCTTCGCCTGAGCGCTGCGAGTTGCGTTTCAACTTACTGCAGGAAGAGCTAAACGAGTTTAAGGATGCTTATAAGGACAAAGACTTGGTAGAGGTTGCGGACGCCTTGGTTGACTTACAGTACATTTTATTTGGTTCAGTGCTGGAGTTTGGATTACAGGATAAGTTCGCGGAGTTGTTCGACGAGGTGCAACGCTCTAACATGAGTAAGCTCGACGATAATGGCGAGCCTATTTATCGAGAAGACGGAAAGGTGTTGAAATCCAAGAACTGGTCGCCGCCTTCGCTTAAGCCTATACTCGAGGCGGAGCTGGAAACTACTTAACCTTTACACCTTTCGCGACTCTTCGCTTACGGGTAATTTGATTGAGTTTGTTTTTCTCAATGAGTAGTATGGCGTACTCTCCATTTTTCTGGAGGAAATACTGATTGCCGTCATAAATTATTTGGTTGTAGCCTTCACCTTCTTCAGTTACTTGAATGATGTAATGGCTATATGGATCGTTGGGATCTTTACGGCTAAAGGACAGATAGCGCCCACCAATTGGCTCGAAGGTTACTTCCATTCGGTCGTCATAATGGTTTAACAATTTGCCTGGTGTTTCTTCTGTAAATACCACTTCGTTAATCGTCTTGGAGTTCGAGGACTCGACTACTCCTTTATTGACGTCTAATCCAGAATCTGGATTCATAGCGCTCAGCACTATCTCGTCTGAATTGTAAAATTGCACGCGTCCAATATCGAGACTATTCTCTGCTAGTGTTTCACGTACGTCATGCGTAAAGGGAACCAGTTTGGGCGAGCACGAGGTACCAAGAACTATAAAAAGTATGAGTAAAATATATTCAATCCGAATTTTCATAATATCAGTTTCTTAGCTCAAAGAACGAACAAGTGATTGGGTCTTGCCAAGCTACTTTTTCACAATATTGTCAGCTACTTCGACTGAATTATAAGCGGGAAGGCTGCCTTAGAAGGCTTGTTAACACTCTGGAGGTGCAAAAAGTATAGTCCATCGGACAAATTGGTCTCAATTTGATGAAACTGCTGGCCTTCGGAGCTCTCGATGGTCTTTAACAGTTGGATGCGTCCCGATGGGTCGACGACACTCATTTGCCAGGTCTCCGATTGACTTAGCTCTAGACTGAACTGAATGTTACCATTGCTTGGGTTGACGACTTGGACTTGGTCGTCTTTTGTTAGACTTGCGCTACTTGATATAATAGAGGTGGTTTCAAAGTTGGCCACTATTGGCAAGTGATCGGACATGTGAAACAGCGCTCTTAAAACATCTATGGGTAGATCTTCGTCTTGGCAGAGCAGAATGGATTCATTAAAGCACTCGCGATTGTTTCCGAGTGTGGCGTAAGTTCCTGTATTATATTTCAAGCCTTTATCACCATTCATCAATTGAGAAGAGCAAAGTATAAAGTCGAAGCGATCGTCTAGGCCTCCACCGGCACCGTCGCCAAAAATTGAATTGATTCTAGTCGACTGGCTATGTACGAAATCGAATGTGTCGTTTGCATGCCAAGGGCCGAAAACCGCAATGGGGTCCTCAATAACGGTATGGTTTTCTGGGTTGAGTAATTCAAGAAAGGCACTTTCGTTGGCATCGTACAAATTGAGGTCGCCAGCGAAAATAACATTGCGGTTTGCCGGTCGCGTTTCAAGGTGGTCTGTAAAAACCCTAGCTGCGTCAAAGCGCTGTTGTTCATTGCTCGAACCCTGACTGGATTTAAAATGCGTTACATATACGTCTAACCAGGTGGTGTCCGAGTCGAGTTCATTCTCAACCCACATTTCATAGACATTAATGTCCCGGCGTGAAGTAATCAATTCATACTGATCTACCAAGTGTAGTTTCTCTTGGTTGTAAAAAACGGTTTGTTGGAGTTTAAAGTCTGAGTTGGGATTTGATTGCTGCGGTACATACTCCGCACGAGCGTAGGTTTCGCCACCATCGGAGTTTAAAACAGTGTCCAAAATTCTTTGTGCTCCTTCATCGGATTTCAATTCGCAAACCATGAGTAGGTCTACGGGATGAAAGTCTATTATTTTTTTGAGGGTGTCTTCCCTGCTTCCCGGCTCGAAAGATGGGTAGTTCAACACATTGTAAAACATCGTTTTGATTTCCGTTTGAGCGGAAACACTTAGGCTTAAACCCACAAGTACGATTAAGGCAAGAACCTGTTTCACTAATTGCTTTTGAGGTGTTTTAAATTGATGATTTCTGTTTGGGTGAGATGTCGCCACTTTCCTCTTGGCAATTTCTTTTTGGTCAGACCCGCATAAATAACACGATCCAACTTCTTTACTTCATAACCCAAGGATTCAAAAATGCGCCTAACAATTCGGTTTCGACCAATGTGAATCTTAATCCCGATATCACTTTTTTCCTCGCCAATAATATAGGACAGTTCGTCTACGAGTGCTAGGCCATCTTCTAACACAAGTCCTTTTTTAATGGCGTCGAAGTCTTTTTGTCGCAAGTCAACATCTAGGGTTACACGATAGAGTTTAGAAACCTCGCCGCTAGGATGCGAAAGTCGTTGCGCCAAATCGCCATCGTTGGTTAATAACAGCAATCCTGTTGTATTTCTATCTAACCTTCCTACAGGATAAATGCGCTGGTCGGTGGCGTGGGTAACGAGCTCCATGACCGTGTGTCGGTTCCTTTCGTCGCTAGTGGTGGTGATGAAATTTTTGGGTTTGTTCAGAAGCACATAAACCAAATCCTTGACGAGGCGTACTATTTGATCTTTGAATTTAACGAGGTCTTTTTCTTGAACCTTGTAACCCATTTCGCGAACTACTTCGTCATTAACTTTCACGAGTCCCGCCTTTATAAATTCGTCCGCCTTTCTTCTGGAGCAAATTCCAGCATGTGCTATATACTTGTTTAAACGCATACCAATGCCATCGACTCACGTCGATTAATTTTAATTAGTCTACTTCTTCGGATACTATTTCCGCATTGGAATCTGCGGTTTGTTCAGCGACTTCGGCAACTTCGGTTTCTCTTGGAGCTTCGTTGTTTTCGGGAAATGCCAATTCGCTTTCTTGGATTGGTTCTTGATAAGCATTTACTTCGGCAGCCAACTCGTCCACCTCTGCTAATTCGTCTGGAGAAACTTCTCCGCTCGGTTGTCTAATTGCCGCGGCCAATTCTTCTGGACTTGGTTCGTCTTCTAATTCCGGAATCCCAATAACATTATCTTCTGGAACAATCTCTTTAAGTTGCGGTAAGTCCTTTATAGAACTCAAGGCAAAATGATCCATGAACATTTTGCTGGTTGCATAAAAAAGTGGACGACCTGGACCAGGACTTCTTCCTGCTATCTCTACCAACTCTTTTTCCAACAAACGCTGAACGGTATAATCACAATTCACCCCTCTTATTTGTTCTATTTCCGATTTGGTAACTGGTTGCTTGTAAGCAATAACCGCTAGGGTTTCCATAGCAGCACTAGAAAGGCGTCGTTTACTCTTAACATTGAGGTAAGACGATACGGTTTTGTGATATTCGGTTTTAGTTAGAAATTGGAAGCCGTCAGAAATACGCAACATAGAAAAGGCATACTCGGGATCATTGTACTTTTCTTCAATTTTATCGATTGCAGCTTCGACTTTTTTCTTGTCAATTTTACTGCGACCATCCGCCTTGTTCAGAGCTTCTACAATGTCCTTTAACCTTACTGGCTTATCTGAAGAAAAGATAATAGCCTCAATATGCTTGTTCAGTGCTTTCAAATCGTCTTTTTGGGGTGACTTTACTCGAAGATAAGGGAATTTCGCTCATTGTTGAGTGGCTATTTGTGTGCTATATATGTGTAGATGTTAAAATCTGCCGTCTTAAGTCCACTGTGGATTTCCTCCACTAGCTCCGCCTTTGAAAAATCTTTCATCCTTTTCTTCTGAATGAGTTTAAAGGCCTTTTCTGCCAGTAACGTGGCTTTTTTTGACAAGTCCTTATTGCTTTCTGAATGCGCCTCAATGGCTTGAATTAACTCACTAGTTCCTTGATTATTTAGGGCTTCTGTACGTACAATGGGAGCTTGCCAACTCTTGGTTTTAAATCGATCCATTAGCAGGCGCTCAAGTCTACTCACAAAAGCCTCGGCTCCCTGTCGATCCATTTTATTTACGACGTAGATGTCTGCTATTTCCATAATCCCAGCCTTCATAGCTTGAATCTCGTCTCCGGAGCTTGGTCCTAGCACCAATACCGTGGTATCTGCTAGTCCGGCAATTTCAACCTCAGACTGCCCTACTCCGACGGTTTCAACAAATATATAATCGAAACCCTCGGCTCGAAGGACATCGGTCATTTCTATGATTTTATCAGAAATGCCACCAAGAGAGCCACGGGTGGCAATGGAGCGTATGAAAACTTGGGGCGAGTTGTAAAAAGAGGCCATGCGTATTCTATCGCCAAGTAAAGCACCATAGTTAAATGGTGATGATGGGTCAACAGCAAGCACGGCAATTTTTTTACCACTAGAAACGATACCTAATAGAAGTGCATTAATGAGGGTGCTTTTTCCAGCGGCGGGTGGACCGGTGATTCCAACAACGGGCGGGCTATTGGAAAAATCTAGTGCTTGAAGAATTGACTTATACCCTTCGCTTTCATTTTCAACTAATGAAAGTTTACGAGCAATCGCTCGAAAATCTAATGAAGGGTTTGCCACGGCTAAGAATTAGCCATAAAGATAGTGTTTATACTCTATCTGAGTCATCGCGCATAATACCGCGAATGTTGGACGCTAAACGATCAGAGACTTTTTTCTTGCTCAACTTTACTTGTAAAAATTCGCGAAAGCTTTTCTCTTTTTCGTAAAGATCCATGCAGCGCGGGCAACGTCTTATTTCTTCAACGAAGTGGTCCTTTTCGTGGACACCGCAATCTCCGTCAAGTACTTGATTCAAACGTGCTCGTAGTTCATTACAGTTGTGGTGAATTCTACCTTCCATTTTATTGAACTTTGTATCCTAAGTTTTTAGCGTAGGATTTTAATTTTTCTTTAATCATGTTTCTGGCGCGGTGCAAACGCGATCTGACTGTTCCAATCGGAATGTCGATTATTTTCGACATCTCCTCGTAGGTAAAGCCTTCTATATCGCAAAGCAAAATAACCGTTCTAAAATCAACTGGCAATGCGTTTAATGCAAACATTACCTCGTCGCCAATCATATCACGAAAAATTTCTTCTCTCATATCTAAAGAGCCTACATAACTAGTGTCTTCAGAATCGTGGTAGTTGACCACGTCTTCGAAATCTACCTTATTAGGTCGCTTGCTTTTTTTACGATATTCGTTGATAAAGGCATTCTTCAAAATTTTGAAGAGCCAAGCCTTGGCATTCGATCCTTCTTGATATGAATCAATAAATCGG
Organism: uncultured Chitinophagales bacterium; assembly: GCA_964654535.1. GTDB lineage: Bacteria > Bacteroidota > Bacteroidia > Chitinophagales > UBA2359 > CAZZIZ01. The sequence continues at coordinate 10,856 of CAZZIZ010000008.1, read as the reverse complement.
TATGCCTTCATGAAGGTCTCCTGTACCAGATCGTTCGCATCATCTTCGTTGTAGCAAAGATGGAAGCCAAAGTTGTACAGGGCGTCCATGTGAGGGAGGAATTCTTTCTCGAATATCCTATCCTTCCTCGTTTTTTCGGCGCTCATAGTTTCTTCCAAATCGTTAATTTGATTAGCCGTTGGCGAATTAATCGCCTTGGTGCTTTTAAATGTAGTCAATCGCGTCATATTGGTTATAACAAATAAGCCAAATTCAAGCTAAAAAGTTCCATCTAAAGGCCTAATTTTCAATAATTAAAGCCAGAAATCACCAATTATAGCCCACCAAAGCAACTACCCACTTACATTCTTTGTCAAATAATAAACACAAGATTTTAATGCACATCGAAGACCGCAAGGACTTAATTTTCACATTGCTATGCTGCATTTTTATTGTGGGCCTTTACTATTCCAAGGCGCTTCTTTCCATAACGCCATATGTGCTTCTTGCAATAGGTTTATTTGGAAAAAACCTTCAAAATCGCATAAGGAGTTTCACCAAGATCAGGCCCTTCCTAATTCTTACTGGCTTACTTCTTATGTACCTATTATCTGGAATAAACTCTGCGGACAAGGCTAGCTGGCTAAGGCGAATAGACAACAATTTAATATACCTCACTCTTCCATTGGCCTTCGCAATAAATGCACCTATAAAGAAGTGGTACTTAAAAAGCATCCTTTACTTTTTCTTTTGGTTCACCTTTGTGGTTAGTGTTGTAACGCTCCTAAGCTACTATCTAAACTTCGACGAAGTCAACATTAACTATTTACAAGGGAAAACAATCGTTACACCAATCTTTCATACGCGATTCAGCATGTTCATAACGGGTTCGATATTGTGTGGCTTCTACTTGCGAATGGAAAAGTTCAGTTGGAATATTCCTTTCGAAAAAACATTGTTCGTACTGGCATTAATTTTTCAAGTTGCGTTTCTGCACATCCTTGCGGTTCGCACTGGTATTCTTTCATTTTACTTAGTTACACTGTTCGCATTATTTTATTATTTATTTAGCAAGGGAAGGTATAAGGCTGGCCTGATAGCACTACTCATCGCTGTATCTCTACCGGTGTTTTCGTACTTCGCATTCCCTTCAATAAAAAACAAGTTTCAATACGTTCGTTATGATTGGGTAAACATTTTTAAAGGTGGTTCCCCCGAGCACATGTCAGACAACACCCGAATTCGCAGTCTTAAAATTGGTTTTGATTTAATTCGCGAATCGCCACTTATCGGAACGGGCATAGGCGACATGCGGAATGAGGTTGATGCGCTTTACGCGGAAAGGCATCCGCAAATGAGCCAAAAAGAGAGATTCCTTCCTACCAACCAACTGGTCTTTACCACAACCGGTTTCGGTGTTTTGGGACTACTCTGGTTTCTCTTTTGTCTGCTCTACCCACTCTACTACAAAGGCAATTACCGAAACTTCTTTTTAAGCGCGTTTTATCTGGTAGTTTTCAGCGCATTTATTGGCGAGAACGCTGTAGAGCTCATCCTAGGAAAATCGTTTTTTATGATCCTTGCGCTGACAGGCATTGCATTACTCAATGCGAGCGAGAGGGAAGAACTTCCTTGGCTAAACGAAGCCTGATAGTTAGCTCAAGTGCTGAGCTAGTCCATTCTCACAATAGACAGCACCCTCGTCACGACTCTTCGCGTACATTGCTTCGTTTCTTGCCAAGACATCGCTGTAAGCCTTTTTGTTACTCTCTGCATGATGTAAGTGATAGCCAACAGCACCAAATTTTAGATTTAGTCTGGTCAAGCCTCTATTCAACAAACGGGCGACGAGCTCGCTGTCTTCTTTACCCCAGCCTTCAAAGTCCTCATTGTATCCGTTTACATCTATCAGGTCTTGACGCCAGGCAGAAAAGTTACAGCCGCGAATTGATTTAAGGTGGGTCACCTTGCTTGAAAAAACGGATGACAATGCTCTGTTCGAAATCGCATTTAATCGATTGGTCATACCTTCTTCAAAAAGAGAAAAGCTCTTTCTTCTATTTTCGATAGCTGATTGTGTTAGCGAATCTGAAAGCAGTACTCTAGAGCCTTGTATAAACTGGTTCGTTTTTTTACTTGCCATGTGCCCGGCTACAAATTCGGGATGCATGATAATATCGCCGTCAATGAAAATAAGGTAGTCGGATTTACTATTGGCTATTCCCAAGTTTCGTATTCGCGATATTCTAAATCCGTTATCTTCTTGCCAGACATGTCTTACTTCCGTTGGAGCATTTTCGATAAAGCGCTCTACTAGTATTCTTGTTTCATCTTTGCTACCGTCGTCTACTATCAATGCCTCATCGGGCATATGGGTTTGCAGCGTCAGACTTTCCAATACGACTTGTAGTGCGTCGGGACGATTGTAAGTACTTATGATGAGTGATACAGACATCAGTCCAAGTCTCTTAGTTTTCCAAGATCTCTTCTCTCCTTTTTGGTTGGGCGACCAGCACCTGGGGCGCGTCGGGCTATAGGAAAGTTCATAAAAGCAGAATCCATTGGGCCGGTCATTTTTATCGGTGGTGGCGAAACGTCTTCATAATACTCTGCTGCAATTTTTGCGGAGGGTCTTTTCGCTATGATTCCCTTGACTAAATAAATCAAAATCTGAGGACCCTTTTTTACACGAACCTTATCGCCAACAGAAACCTTGTAAGATGGGGAAACGCTCACATCATTAACCTTCACCTTACCTGTGCGACAAGCAGTCCCAGCTAAAGAGCGCGTTTTGAATAAACGAACTGCCCAGATCCATTTGTCTACACGTAGTTTTTGTCCGGATTCGGCCATCTAAACCAATAAAGTTCTAAAGTCTAATTTTCCTGAAAGCCTAGAGCGCAATTCTGAAATAGGAACACGCTCTTGTTCCATACTATCTCTATCGCGCAGCGTAACTGATTCGTCTTCCAAGGTATCAAAGTCAACCGTAACGCAATATGGCGTCCCAATTGCATCTTGACGTCTGTATCGTTTACCTATTGCATCTTTTTCGTCGTACTGACAAGAGAAATCTATTCGTAGGTCAGCAAAAATGGCTCGCGCCTTTTCTGTTAAAGGCTCTTTGTTTTTAAGCAATGGAAGTATGGCAACTTTAATAGGCGCAATGGCTGGAGGCAACTTCAATACGGTTCGCTTAGCCGTTCCTCCTTTAGCATCAGGCACCTCTTCTTCTTGCAATGACGTTGTCATTACTGCCAAAAAAAGCCTGTCTACACCAACTGATGTTTCCACCACGTAAGGCACATAGCTTTCATCTTTCGCGGGATCGAAATAGCGCAATTTCTTTCCACTATGCTCTTCGTGGCTCTTTAAATCAAAGTCCGTTCTTGAGTGAATCCCTTCCAATTCCTTAAAACCAAAAGGAAACTTAAACTGAACATCTACTGCTGCATTTGCGTAGTGCGCCAGGTTGTCGTGATCGTGAAACTGTAGCGACTCTTCCGGGAACAAACTGCGATGCCACTTCATACGAGTTTCTTTCCAATACTCGTAGAATTTCATTTCTTCCCCTGGCGGTACAAAATATTGCATCTCCATTTGCTCAAACTCGCGCATTCTAAAAATGAATTGGCGAGCGACAATTTCGTTTCTGAAAGCCTTACCAATTTGGGCAATACCAAAAGGAATTTTTTGTCGTGTGGTTTTTTGAACGTTCAAGAAGTTGACAAAGATTCCCTGTGCCGTTTCTGGTCGCAGATAGATCTTGCTACTTGAATCAGCCAAGGCACCCATTTGAGTAGAGAACATTAAGTTGAATTGACGTACATCGGTCCACTCTTTCGAACCGCTCATTTCGCAAGCAATTTCTGCTTCTTCAATAATAGCTTTCAATTCTGCCATATCGCCCTTTTCCATAGCAGTTGTAAAACGCGACATTACTTTTTCACGCTTCTCAACATTGGCAACAACACGCGGGTTGGTGCTAACGAACTGTTCGCGATCGAAGCTATCACCAAAACGCTTAGCAGCTTTAGTTACTTCCTTTTCAATCTTGGCATTTATTTTCTCGACGTAGTCTTCGATAAGCACATCAGCACGATAGCGCTTTTTTGATTGCTTGTTGTCTATCAAAGGGTCGTTAAAAGCATCAACGTGGCCAGATGCTTTCCAGATAGTTGGGTGCATGAAGATAGCAGAGTCCAAGCCCACGATATTTTCGTGCATTTGCACCATGGCTTTCCACCAATATTGCTTGATATTATTTTTTAGTTCCGAGCCATAAGGTCCGTAATCATAGACCGCACTTAGGCCGTCGTATATCTCACTCGATTGAAAAATATAGCCGTATTCCTTACAATGTGAAATCAGGCCCTTAAAATGATCACTAACACTACTCATTATCCTCTTTTAAAAAATTCGTCCAAAGATAATTTAATTCAATACAGTGTACACACTGTACAAAATGAATTTGATGCCTTGCGCTTTCTTTTGCGTGAGGGATAGGAGGCAGTCGACCAAAGGGAGGAGTCTCTTTTGTGAAGGTAGCTAATACTTACCGCCTTAGCGGTAGATGTATTTGCTTTACCGAAACAAGCAAGAGACCGAAGCGAACGCGAAGTGCCGGATAAGCCCGACCTGAGTTTCCCAGCTTCGATGGGAGATACGAAGGGCACGCCCAAAAGAATGACTTACCAATACCGCTGTTAACTTGTTTTGAACTTTCTGCTGTCGAGGATTGTATATTTAGTTCATTCACGCAATTCGCAGACTATGCTCCTGTATTACGACATGCTGTTCACCTTTTTGGGCTCTCTCGTGCTGATTTTTCTGCTCGTTATTTTGGCCTACTACTTGGTGCGCATTGACAAAAAAAACAAGATTGTCAATGCCGATTATATACGCGGTAGCTGGGAGCGCAGCGGCAAAAGTCCAGAGGGAGAGGCTTGGACATTTCGATATCAATTTGATCGCGATAAGTTTATAATGAAAGGCAACCCAGCTTTTAACTTATCGGGCAACTATAAGATCACTAAAGAAATAGAAAACCTACTGCGAATAGAATTGTTCAATTTACAAGGCGACGTAGAGTCTCCTCGGAAAATGATGAGCATAAGTATCGATAAAAAGTCAAATCGCCTGAACATAGACGGTAGGGATTTTATGCGCGTTAAGGTTTGATTAGTTTTTTCACTTGAAGTGTTTCGACAGTTTCACGCAGGGCAGTATTCAACAAATCTGAGTTGTTTAACCCTTCGGGAAAAACAACTTTTTCTAAAGCTGCCATTCCCTCTGTAATATTTAAGGCGCCTTGTTCTTGACTTACAAAACCATTTCGTTTCGCCATTTGCTCTGCCAGATACATTTGCTCCGTTTGTCCGGGAGTGGCTACCAGTATAGCTTTCTGACTGAGCGCAAAGTAATCCATTAGAGATGAATAACCGCTTCTACTAATTGCAATTTCACAGTTTTCAAATGCTTGCTGAAGCTCATCGGCTTTTAGGTGATCAAGAATTTTTACATTACCCAAGGTTCTATTTCCTGCACTTTCAGATACGCCGCGTACCAATAAATGCTCACCATCAATTTCTGATAACTGTTTTAGAAGCGCATTTTCAAACAACGTACGCTGAGGTTCCGGCCCAGACAAAACGCTCAGGGTTTTGTAATGTGCCTTCTTTTTACGCTTGGGGGCGAAGCGCGAAAGCGCACCAAGGTATTTCTTTTTAACAGAACCTAAATTTTTCGTGTTGGACAAACTGCCACTGATATTGTTCGGCGATTCCCAATCAGGAATCCAGAGTTCATCAAAGTGCACTATGCGGCTTTTGTTTTGGCTGTCAATAAACGGCTTTGCCAGCGACCAAATGCCATTCACCTTTATGTTTAATTGATGCCCAACAAACACGCAGTACGTTCCTGCATGATGCACCCCATATCGATTATCGGAAATAATTAGGTCGAACTTTTCAGATTCCTGCAGAGCAGCTGTTTCGCGACCCTCAGCTTTAATCGCGTTTAAAATTTTGGAGGCTTGCTCCAACATAGCCAACCCCATACTCTTGCGATCGTAGCGCACTTCGTAATCGGAAAGCGGGTGCCATTGGAGGTCAGAAAACTCAGCCTTCAGCAATATGAGCGACCTGCCACTACCTGCCAAATGCACCTCACAACCCAGCTTCAAAAGTTCTCGAATGATAGGAATACAGCGTGTAGCGTGGCCCAAGCCCCAGTCAAGCGGGGCCACCAAAACCTTAATCACTGTTTCCTTAGCTAAAGCCATACAAATGTTTGGAACAATTGTGCCATATTTCAGACAATCAAATACCTTTGACATCGTTTATACTATCGCACGAGCTTAAATTTACTCTAAATGAAATACTGCAAAGAATCGATTATGCTGATCCTGTTCGGCGCCTTGTTGCTCAGCACGAGCTGCTCAGGCTTTGGTAAGGGAACTTGCGATCGTTGCCCAGAGTTTACACAAGCCGATGAAGTGCAGACCACCAACGATGATATTGTTTCTACAAAAGAGGAAGATGCAGAATAAACGAAAACTAATCTTCAGCCTAATACCATTTTTAATGATGGTGTTTTTACTCGGCGGTTGTGAAAAAATGAAGGCGCGTAAATGTGGCGAGTGCCCGGACTTTAAAAACAAACGTAAAAAGCCCAAGAAGAGACGCAGCATGATAAATGTGCCGATCCAGCAATTGGACTTAGATCAAAGCGTCGCGGTAATAAGAGTTTAAAATAATTTGGGCGTGCCCCTTCTTGCTGCGCAAAGGGTCGGGCTTTCGGGGCTCGCTCTGTTCTGTTTTGTTCGCGCAGAACACATCTAGCTCTAAGGAGCTAAGTGTTATGGCTACAAAACAACAGGAGCTCAGACAAACCCCTCTATCCCTCACGCGAATCACCCAGACAAAAATTCACTTCAAGTCATAGCTCTAATTTTGTTGACGTATTTTCAAATCGTCAATGGACAGCGTAAAAACATCTCGATTAAAAAACAGCGTTTCCAAGCTAACTGGTATTGGTGCGCAAAAAGCATCGCTGCTACAATCCGAGTTGGGCCTGCGCACTTGGGAAGATTTGTTGAGACACTACCCTTTTCGATATGTCGATCGTACTAAGGTGCATACCGTGGCTGACATAGATAACGACCGCCCCTTCATACAACTGAAGGGTGTTCTTACTTCGCTTGCCGTAGTCGGTTCTTTGCGCAAAAAAAGATTGGTAGCCAAATTAAAAGACCAAACCGGAACCATAGAGCTGGTTTGGTTTGCAGCCGTTACTTATTGGGCAAAGACTTTGAAAAAGGGAAGCGAATATCTAGTGTTTGGAAGACCAACCTTTTTTAGAAACAACTTCTCAATTAACCACCCAGAAATAGAATTGGTTGGTCAGCAAAAATTGAGTCTGGACAATCGCATCATGCCAGTTTATTCTGGCACGGAAAAGCTAAAGAAGCGCGGATTAGATAGCAGCGGCATCTCCAAGCTAATTAAACAAGTACTGGGCGCCGTTTCCGTTGACGACTTTCCAGAGTTTATTCCCGACAGCATTCTTCAGGAAAGAAGTTTGATTAGTCGAGCGGAAGCGGTTAAGAATATTCATATGCCCGCAAACCTTGAGTCTATGAGCCTTGCAAGCCAAAGACTGAAATTTGAGGAGTTGTTTATTTCGCAAATTAAAATATCGAAGCTCAAGGTTAACCGAGAAAAGTTTGTGGGCTATGTTTTCGATTCCGTTGGCAATCACTTCAACAAGTTTTACAACGAACAATTAAAGTTTGAATTGACTGGTGCGCAAAAGCGAGTACTTAAAGAAATTCGCAAGGATACCATGCGCGGCATTCAAATGAATCGGCTTTTGCAAGGAGACGTGGGTAGTGGTAAAACTGTGGTGGGTCTAATGTCTATGCTCATTGCTATTGACAATGGATTCCAAACGGCTCTAATGGCGCCCACAGAAATATTAGCGCAACAACATTATCGAGGCATCAGTGAAATGGTGGAGGGTATGGGTTTAAAAGTAGCGCTGCTTACTGGTTCGGTAAAAGGAAAAAAGCGAGAAGAGCTTTTGCGTTTCTTACGCAATGGTGATTTGGACATTCTTATTGGTACCCATGCATTGATAGAAGACCATGTCGTTTTTAAGAACTTGGGTATGGTTATTATAGATGAACAACATCGTTTCGGCGTGGCGCAGCGCGCCAAGCTCTGGGAGAAAAGCGAATTACCTCCGCACGTTTTGGTTATGACGGCCACACCCATTCCGCGCACCTTGGCCATGACGGTTTTTGGAGACCTAGACATTTCGGTCATAGACGAGCTACCACCAGGTAGAAAGCCAGTGAAGACAGTTCATCATTATGACAGTTCGCGTTTGGAGATTTTTGGTTTTATGCAAAAGCAGATTGCACTGGGTCGTCAGGTCTATGTGGTATACCCGCTCATAGATGAGTCCGCCACAATGGA
>CAZZIZ010000008.1:0-2297 GCA_964654535.1 uncultured Chitinophagales bacterium | reverse complement strand
TTTGGACTTTCGCAATTGCATCAATTGCGTGGTCGTGTAGGTCGTGGCGCCGATCAATCCTTTTGCATTTTAATGACGGGTTACAAACTCAGCAGCGACAGCAAGCTTCGTTTGAAAACCATGGTAGACACAAATGATGGCTTTAAGATTGCCGAAGTTGACATGGAACTCCGCGGTGCTGGCGATTTATACGGTACTCGTCAAAGTGGTAGAAACGATTTTAGAATCGCGGACATTTTGTTGGATCGTCAGTTGTTGGAAGAGGCGAGAGAAATTGCCACGCGCATTATGAAAAAAGATCCAAGTCTGGCGGAAGCTGAACACCTTCCGTTGCGCACTTATTTGGAAAACAGACATACCGGTCTAGGAATTGAGTGGAGCAAAATTTCTTAGTGAAACAGGCACGTTCGTACGCAGCGTATAGGAGCGTGTAAGTCACACTATTGTTAACTAAGTCGCTTTCAAATAAGTCCTTAAGGGGCTATTATTGCCGCAAAAATTTTACTATGTCTACTGAAGCATTGGGCGTTGGCTCACAAGTCTACCACGACACTTACGGCAAAGGGGTGATTGTAGAAGTAAATCTCGGCACCTATAATATTTGGTTCAAGAACCGCGGCGATGTAGAAATTTCTCATACCGATGATCGTATGGAGGTTAAGGATGGCAAAGAGCCTGACGATGGTAAGCTGACCTTGCAAGAAGTAGAAAAGGTTTTTTCAAGACTGTTAGAAAAATGGGGCGACGTAACCAACATTGTTGATTTAGGTAGCAAGTGGGCTGGTGGCACGATGTCCCTGATTCCTGGCAAAGAAGGTTTGAAATCGAAGGACATGCCGATAGAGGCTTTCTTTCATAAAATTGTAATGACCCGAGATCGTCTACGTGTTATGGAGCAGCGCATCAATGCGCACAAGGTGATGACGGACGAGGAGAAGGTTAATTTGCAGCAATACATTTCGCGCATCTACGGTAGCCTAACCTCGTTTAATGTGTTGTTCGCAAATAGTGAAGACCACTTTAAGGGTTCTTAGGTCCCAATGCCCAAACAGTTTTCTAAAGACGTTTACCTGCTACCCGGTTGGGGCACGGACTGTCGGACTTTCTTTCGACTTGATCTCCCTGGAGTTACGCTGCACGAAATGAACTATATCGTGGCCGGAAAAGATGATACGATGGCTGACTATGCCAAGCGCTTAATTGATCACTACCAGTTTAAACCCAACAGTTCGATAATAGGCTGCTCCTTTGGTGGCATGGTCGGTATCGAAATTGCCAAGCAAGTTCCAGTTGACAAACTTGTTTTGATTTCAAGTGCTAAGACGAGGTCAGAGCTACCCTCACGCATAACACGCTGGACAGGTTTCCCAATAGAAAGATTACCTACTGCGGGATTGATTCGCTGGTGGGTTGCTCACCATTCAACTATTGTAAAAAAGATGGATGAGCGTTTTCAGCGTCAGTTTAAGGAAATGGTCTTGGAAAATGACGATGCGTTTTTACGCAAATCGGTACACTTTATGGTGAACTGGCAAAACGACGTCGAACCAAGTAATGTATTGCACATTCACGGAGACAGGGACATTGTTATTCCAATCGACAACATTGGAGAATGCGAAACAATAAGACGGGGTGACCATTTGATGCTGGTTAACCGCTCTGAGGAAATTAGCGCCTTAGTCGAAAAGTTTTTTAACGAAGAACCTCTTCCCACATATAGTAAATCGCAACTAGCGCTTCGCAATGGCTCAGAAAAGGAAGTTATCTGGGTAGCTTACCAAGGTTTGATCTATGACGTAACTGAAAGTCGTTTATGGCGAGACGGTAAGCACTATGAGCACTGGGCTGGTCAAGACCTTACAGACGAGCTGGACAATGATGCGCCCCACACCAAGGAAGTGTTCGAGCGATTTAAAGTAATCGGAAAGCTAAAGGGTTAGAAGCTCTAAGTGGTTTTAAGGCTAGCGGCATCGAAGTCGACTAGGTCTACAAACTTCTGAACACGTGCTTCTAGGTCATCACCCGAAATTTCTAGCAAGCGATTCGGGCCAAACTTTTCTACGCACATAGAAGCCATTGCAGATCCGTAAATAATGCCTCGCTTCATATTTTCATATGATGTGTCTCCTGTTTTCGCAATTAAACCCATAACGCCACCTGCAAAGGTGTCTCCCGCTCCAGTTGGATCGAAAACAACTTCTAGTGGAAGCGCCGGGGCAAAGAAGATTTTGTCTTCTGCAAATAGCAAGGCGCCGTGCTCTCCTTTTTTGATGATCAAATATTTTGGGCCCATTTTG
>CAZZIZ010000007.1:22659-40235 GCA_964654535.1 uncultured Chitinophagales bacterium | reverse complement strand
GCAGAAACATCCTCGCCCAAATTTTCGAAATACAAAAAGTTGAAGCGATCAGGACTACTTTCCGTGCGCGTTGCAGACACAATGTCTAGATCTTCATCATTGTCCAGATCAACAAGTGTAGGATAATGAGGAATTATTGCAGTTTGCAAATCGAATTCCTCCGATGCTATTTCTTGATAGGTTGCACTTCCTAAGTTTTCATAAATACGAAATTCACCATCTACTCTGACCCCGCAGAGTATATCCTCATCGCCATCTCCGTCTAGGTCTCCTGTGCTTATTTTATTTATTAGCCCGAATCCAGAAGTTGTTTCAATAATTAATTCGATTGATTCAGCGTATTGAGGGCTAGAACTTGACCCAATATTTTCACGAACAAAAATTCGATCATTTTCAGCAAACTCGGTATGCAGCAAATCGAGATCACCGTCCCCATCAACATCGCTAAGGTGGAAAGCTACGATCTCGTCGTTACTACTCAGTCCAAAAGCATTATCGATGGGAAGGCTATAATTCGCCACTCCGCCGCTTCCGACATTTTCGTAATACTTGAATACTCTTCTGAATACTCCAAATACCGGATACGCCACCAATGAAAGCAAGTCAATATCACCATCGCCATCTAGGTCCCCGGCACTAACACCAAAATTGCTGTAGCTACTGTTTGCCTCTCCTCCGGTCGTTTGTAATCCAAAAGGATTCCAAACGGGTGCCACAAAATTTGGATTACTAGGGTCACCAGTATTTTCCCAATATTCGAAGCCTGAGTTTTCAGGCCCAAACAAAAACACTGGTTGATTTTGCAGCCCCATCGTAGTGATCATATCTTGATCTCCATCACTATCAAAGTCGACAAATATTGGGGTGACGAAATTGCCTTCTTGATACTCCATTAAACCGAATGGATTTTCTACGGCTTCAATGAATTGAGCATTCGCGGTGAAGGTACTTAGCAAGTAGAGGCAAATGGCAAGGCAAGCAATTCTAGTTGTATGTGTGTTCATATCCTCTAAGTTTGATTGATACTCAAATGTATACCACTTCACTTAGGTGAAAAAAGACAAATTTCAGTGGAAGTCAGGAAAAAGAGTGCTTACCTCAGTTCAATTTTATCAATCAGCAACTTGAACGCTTCTTGCTTTTTGTTGCCAATAAGAAAAGCGATTTCTTCAAAGTGCGTGCTCTCGAAGTTCGACATATCGAGGCTTCTTCCTCTAAAGGTTGGATGCAGGTCTTTAAGTGGAATTTCTATTTCTTGCCACTCACCAGTGGTTGGAAATCGAAACACATAAGCATGTCTATCTTCTCGATCAGCTTTCATTCTAAACTGATACGCTTTGGCATCTCCGCGCAAGCGCAGGTAGACCTTGCTGTGTTCGCCAATGGCAGTTCTAGGTGCGTTATAGCGCAATGAAGAAAAACCTCCATTGTTCTTAAGAGATACTAGGCCTTCATAAACACCATTGCCTTCTGGATCAAGGCTGATGCTTGCTTCTGAGCGCCCGCCCATAACGACGTCGTTCACGATGACCCATTTTTGTAGGTCGGCGTCTTTTTTGAAATCAAATATTGTTTGGGTCACTGGTAAAGGAAATAGGATTATAAAAAGCAACAAGCGTAACAGCATCTAGGTCAAAATTAGTGAACCGTGTCAAATAGTCCATTTTCACTGGGCCTAAATTTTATGACTTCGTTAACCGCATCCAGATTGATTGGGCCATAAATATGAGGAAACTGATTTGCTCCGCCTTCTAGGTTTTCGTAAACAAGCTTGCTACTGATTTCTTTCTCAATCAATCTTAGAAGAACTAAATCTCTACGCCCCTTAAACAAGCGGTTGGCGACATCGACGTATTGTTGGTCTGTCGAGCAATGAATAAAGCCTTCCGTTTTCAAACTGCAGTAGTCGTAGGATTTTTTCTGACTCGCTTCCGCCCAAGTTTTAGTGTCGGTTATGTGGTAGATGTACATCGAGGGGTTTTTTCGCGTGAGGGATAGAGGCCTATGTGGAGCTCCTGTTGGAAAAAGCAAGATAAGTTCTTAGCTCCCAAGAGCTAGAAGAACTTTTTGCTTTTTACAGAACAGAGCGACGGCCGAAAGCCCGACCCCGTATCTCCCAGTCCCTTGTTGGTTCCCTGACCAACAAGCAGGACTGGGAGATACGGGGGCACGCCCAAATTATTTACAAGTTTTCTAAAATACTTCCCATCAGACTGCCTCCAAAACTGCCAAAACCCTTGCGCACCTTTTTTGTAAGGGCGGCCACGAATTTTATCTGCGCGTACTTTTTTCTAAACTTCGGCATAAGACTCACGAGATCCTTGGCATAGGGTTTTCCGACCATACGCAGCGCGGCTTTGGTACGATCTGACTTTTTGAGATTGGCGCTGTAATCGACGACTTGATCGACGATGGAATTGATGGCTTCTTTGTTGAGCGCATTGTATTGTTTGACGTAAGCCGCTCCCGCTTTCGGATTGGTTATGCTCAAGCCTTCGTCCATCATTTTGACAAAACTCGTGGCGAGCGAATCTAGTTTGGCTTCGGGACTCATGTTCTCATCGGCACTCACTCTGGCCAACATAGTTTGATGTGCTTTGAGTTTTGCCAGTCGTTTTTTAGCTGCACAGGAATTGAGCACAAGTACACATAGGAGTAAAAGTGGGAGGATGAGAAATTGCTTTTTCATTTTGAAATTATTTTGTGGAACGTATCCACTGGTTTACTTTTTCTTCGAGTAAGGAAAGTGGGATGGCGCCATTTTCTAGAACGCAATCGTGGAAGGCTTTAAGATCGAACTTGTTGCCCATCTCTCGTTCTGCTTTTTGTCGGAGCTCTTTAAGTTTCAGCTCACCAATTTTGTAGGCCAGTGCTTGTCCTGGCCAAGAGATATAGCGATCAACTTCGGAGCGAATATCGGCTTCTGAGTTGGGTGTGTTTTCTAACATAAAGCGCACGGCTTCGTCGCGTTGCCATTTTTTATGATGTATTCCTACATCGACAACTAGTCGGCAGGCTCGCCACATTTCGAAAGTTAAGGCGCCGAAATGTTGCAGTGGGTCTTCGTACATATTGGTTTCATACCCGAGGTACTCGGCGTATAAACCCCAGCCTTCTACGTAGGCGGTTACATTGTACTCGCGGCGGAACCAGGGCATGCCTTTTAGCTCTTGGGCAATGGCTATTTGCAAGTGATGGCCGGGCACTGCTTCGTGCAGTGCCAAGGCGGTCATAGTGTATTTAGGACGTGCAGGAAGGTTAGTGGTGTTGACGTAAAAGTAGCCAGGACGCGATCGGTCTTCGGGTGCAGCATAATAGTAGGCTTGCGGCGCAGATTTAGCGCGGTAGGCTTCCATTTCTTTTAAATCATAGGGCGCTTCTGGCAGGATACCGAAAATATCCGGCAGTTGCTTATCCATAATGGCTAGTATGCGTCGGTACTCGGCCATCATTGGTTCTTTGGTTTCGTAATAATATTTTGGATTGCTGCGCAGGTCTTTGACAAATTCTTGTAGGCTTCCTTTGAAGCCTATTTCATCTTTGACCTTATCCATTTCAGCTTTGATACGCTTTACTTCTGCGTTGCCGATATCAAAAATCTCGTCGGGCGTTAAGTCAGTACTGGTGTGATACTTTACTGCGTAGGCATAACGCTCTTCTCCCTGAGGCAACGACCAGATGCCTGCTTCTTTTCTGCAATTTGGAATGTAGTCGTCCTTCATAAAAGCAGCGAGTTGTTCGTAGGCCGGAACTACTTCGTTAACTAGTATTTCGGCACAAGCTTCTTTGGCTGCAGCTAGTTCGGTTTCGTCTAAGTCATTCTCTTTTTCGAAGACGCTCATAAAAGGCATTTCTGCAACTGGTACATTTTTGATGTTGTTGATTTGATCGACTACCTGATTCATTAAAAAATGCGGCGGCACTATTCCTTCTTCGAGACCGTTTTGCATATGGCCAATAGCTACTTCCACTGCCTGCGGAAATGCTTTTAGTCGCGTGAAGTACTTGTCTATATCTGCTTGCGTTGAAACTGGTTGGTATTCTATGATTTGCGGAAACTGCAAATGGATTCCTCCTTGCTGCCCTACTGGCGTTAAGTAATCTTTGAACTTATCTCCATTGAGCTCTTGCATTATCATTGCTTCAAAGAGGTCGTAGTTTAGCTTGTCGGCAGCGGACAGGGATTTATAATCAGTTTCGCCCAAGGTTTTTAACCATACTTTCTGCTGGGCTCTGCGTTTTTGGATAGCGGAGAGACTGTTGTCGGTTAACTTATCGGAGTTGGTATGGATACCATTGTAAGAGGCCCACTCTGGAAACTGCTCCATTTGATCTAAGTAATAAGACTTGAACAAAGTCCTAAGTTGATCGTTGCTTTTCTGCGCCTCCATTTGCGGTGCACAAGCGAGCAAGGCAAAGAGGATACATACTAGTTTTTTCATAGCGGCTAAAATAGCAATTCGCGCTTCTCTTTTATAAGTGAAAAATTTACGCTTTAGGTGTAATGTTGTTTAAAAACGTGTGTAAATAAAAAAGCAGCGGCGTGGCCTCTGCTTTTTTATAGTATTTGTTGTTCGTACCTACTGTTTCTCTATTTTCTGCACACTGTAGCTTCCATCTAAACCCTGGGCTTTAAGAATATAGACACCAGGAGAAAGACCGGACAAGGAAATACTGCTTTCGACTTGTCGGATAAGCTTTTGTACTTTTCCAGTAAGGTCTATTATTTCTATTTGCTCGATTTCTACTTCGCTGCGAATTTGAATCTCATCATTCGTAGGGTTCGGAAAGATTTGCATTTGAAAATGCAACTCTTCTATTCCACTAAGTTCATCCGTGTTTTCAAAGAAAAGATAAAGCGCTACTCCAGTATCGAAATTATTTAGGTAAGAAAAGACATCTAAGTCACCATCGTTATCTATGTCTACCAAAGCCGGGGCAATGAAAGACTCCGGAATACCTGACAAACCATAGGGATTAGGTATGGTTTCGTTAAAGGTACCGTCGCCATTATTGGCAAAGTAAAACAGGCTTGAGTATCTGTTGAGATCACCGTTGTAGAGATAAGCAGATCCGCCAACCATTAAATCCATATCGCCATCGCTGTCAAAATCTCCAGAGGTAGGCATGTTGATCGCATAATTCGGAAATGGGTTCGGCAAATCCAATTGCACTGCTTCCGCAAAAGATGGATCGTCCGCCGTTCCAATATTTTCAGCAAAGTTGACAACGGTTTCATAATCCTCGCTGTACTCACCTGTAAGCAAGTCTAAGTCTCCATCGCCATCTAGGTCGGTTAAGTGATTAGCTTGTCCAACAAACTCCAAACCAAAAGGATTAATAACTACTCCTGCAAAATTTGCTTGTTCTGCGCTGCCTACATTCTCATAAAAATGTATTTCCGATTCTTCGCTGTTAAGATCGCCATCCCAAGCCGCGATTATTACGTCGGCATCACCATCGCCATCTAAATCACCTAGGGTCGGAAAGAAGCCTGTTAGCCCTCCCGAAACAGGAACTAGATTAAAAGGATTTACAGTTTTTGAAGTATAAGACGCTTCTTCGGCAGAGCCGACATTTTCAAAATATTCAAAATCGGAATTGACACCGTATTGAGTAGCTTGTACTATGAATATATCTAAGTCTCCGTCGGCATCCATATCGAAGAAGGTGGGACTGACTAAGGTGAACAAAGAGTCTGGCTCTAAATCAAATCTATTTATCTGTGGGTTGCCATATTGCTGGGCCAGCAATCCGTTTGTTGTTAATCCTAGGCCGAGGAGCAAGGCTCCTCTACCCAGTATTTTAATAAGCTTCTGCGCCGAAAAGAAAACCCCAAGTTCGTTGCACAGGCACTTGATCTTTTTTCGAATGCTCAGGAATTGTTCACTACGAATACCATTTCTGGATAAACGGTCCAAAAGTTTCCCGAGATACTTTAGTTGTCTTTGCTTTCTAGCGTGAAATTTCCTTTTCATATTAAAGCTTCTAAAATAGCCAATTCGAAAAGATTAAAACTGAAGTTGCCTGACTAGGTCTGGTCCTTACGCCCCCAATAAGTCGTATCTGGAATCATAACCCCCATTTTATGGTCGTCGGTCATAGTATTCAGAATATTCGGGCGGAGCTTGTTTTTCAAAACGTGTACGTCATAAATTTCATCTACCGAACTACGGTAAATAATTTGTCCAGCAATACTGCCCGTAGGTAAATGCACTATAACTATCCCTGCTTTGTCCGCTGCATCGGCAAAAGGCAACTTGGCAAAGGTGGAAGAGTTTTTGCGCAGCTTGTTTATTCCAACAAACAAGTAGTCTTCACAAATTGACATACCTCGAACGAAGCCGCCAATTTTGCATACCGGATCGTACTTTCCATTTGCAATATCTACGCGCACCAACTCCCCTGTAGCCGATAACAAAACAAAGAGTTGCTCATTGAAAATCCTCGGCGAGTGCGGCATAGCCAATCCTCGTGCGACTTGCTCATTGCTTTCCATATCCATTATCACTCCAGTCGTGGTAATATTCTCTTTCCAACTACGCGGCGTGTTTCCTGTATTAAATGCAGAAGCATAAATCGGCTTCCCATCGCGCATCGCCATTCCGTTTAAGTGGCAACGGTCTTCTGAAACCAATTTGTCAATGAAGGGAGGCTGCCAATAAGGACGGAAATTATAATCGTCGTCCAATTCTACGATGCAAGAGAAAAGTGTATTGACGGCATATAGTTTATCACCTCCATATCGCAAGTCATGTATATCTAGCCCAGCGGTATGATAGGTACATCGCGGCATGTACAAGGCATCATATTTCTTTGGTTGCTTCGGATAATGATGTGCAAGATCAGGTGAGTTCGCAAACACTACGACTTCATCTTTACATGCTACCGCTAATTTGTCTTTGGTAGCGTGCTCAGCGATTCCCATCGGCTTCAAAAAGTTTCGGGGTAATTGCACCAAAGTGTTCTCGTCCTTGGCAGAAAGAAAAACCAGCTTCCCTGCCTGATAGGTGCTCAAAGCCAAAGTACACTTAAGTTGCGTTAAGAGCTCTGGTACATTCGGAGAATACTGTATCGCAAATGGCGCTGGCGCTTGAGACATAACTATTTGATCAAGTCTCGAAGTTCATTTTTATTAGCTTCGGAATTCCAATCCATTCCTCCCATATAAGACATGACTACCTCACCCTTTTTGTTCAGTATATAGGTTTGCGGAATTGAGTTCACTCCAAATTCCGAAAAGCGCTTTTTCATATGATAGTAGTCGAAGTCGTAGGGCATTCTACTTTTGAAGCCCTTTATTTTGTCAATCTTCTCGTCGCTCACGATAACAAACTTCCAACCCTCTTTTTCCATTTCCGTTTTCATTTTCTGAACAGACGGAAACTCTTCCACACAAGGCTTGCACCAAGTCGCCCAAAGATTTAAAAACACAGGGCTTCCCTCGTAGCTCGAAACCTTAAACTCAGTTTCACTTAGTGTTTCCATATCCAAAAACTCTGTTTTTATAGTTGAGGGATTACATGAAAACAAAGCCAGCAAGCAAAAAACAACAAAACAAGTACGTGATAAAAAAAACTTCATTCAATAAATTATTTTAGACAATACTACACTCTTTTTTCTTCTAATTCTTTTGAATCAATGTCCAAATTAATCAAGAGCGCTATATGCAAAAAGTAAAAAGAGCCCACCTTGTCCACTTCAATCAAATCCGCCATTAGATTGTTCACCGCTACTATTACTGAAGAAACCAGCATAGCCATCAACAACTGTTTATGTTCTGGACTTATGTCACGGTGATAAACCTCCTGCGCCTTGGCCAAAAACATAAGGAGTATTAGCACAAAGAGCGTTAGGCCAATCCAACCCTGCTCAACCAAAATCATTAAGTAGTAATTGTGCGTCGTAGATTTGTCCTCATTGTTGCTTACGTAGGTTTTAAATGTCCGAACCGTGTAAGGCTTGTACAAATGATAAAAAGTCGAAGGACCGTTACCCGTTATAGGAACTTCTGGAATCATGCGCACCGCAGCGATCCATCTGTAGAAGCGCTCCATCGTGGACATATCCTTTAACTCAAAAGTTGCAGTTAAGTGATCCGACCAGTTCAGGTGATAGACCGTATCCTCAGACGTAGAAAAATCTAAGTACCTATTGTCCTTCGCCAAAAAACCAAAAAGGGCAACAAAACCCACTATGCTCAATAAAGTAGCGGGAATGACCAGTCGCCAACGTACCACCAAATAGACTACAGGGATAATCATTAGAGAAACATAAGCAGCTCTAGTATAGGAAAAAACAATCCCCAGTCCAAAAAGAATAAGCAGACCATCAACCAACAAACGCTGTAAACCACCAGCTCTAAAGTTTCTCCTTAAAAAAAACAGGTATGGAAAAAGTACCGCCAGCATAACGGCATAGTCAACATGGTTTCTAAAAATTGGCCAGACAGATTTATTTACAAACTCAAAGTGAAAACCATACTGAGAATGTCTTGCCAATACGTACAACACTGCCAGGCCTAGAGAAACATTAAGTATCCAAAACAAAGGCTCAAAGTGCTTCCAATTGCGAATAAGGTGAGCCGCTAAGAAAACAAAAACCGTATAATACCAAGTCTTGGCCAGCCAATATTTAAAAGACACCAAAAACATTTCAGATTGGATAGCCGCGATCAAGATCCAACCCAAATGCAGGAGTAAGAGAATAATCAGCGGGTGCGTTAAATATGCCAGTCGCACCATATCCTTTTTCATAAAAGTCAACAAGAGCGTACCGACCATCAGTATCAACATCATAGGTTCTGATGGGAAGTTCGTGCCCAGCGAGCCTAAAGTTATTTCCGTCGAAAAAGGAATAAGGGCAAACAGAAAATAAAACAGACTTCGAAAGTCATAGAGAAAATAGACTGCCCCCAGTAATAAAACGGGCAGCAACAAAACCAAGTTGAATTGAAAAAACACAGCCGCCCAAGCACACAACGTAACCAAACTGGCAAAGGCAGCAAACATACCACCAGGACCAATTCTAGAAAAAAGTGTGTCGACTATATTTTGCGACCTAGGCATAGGTCTTGTTGTAGTCTTGATATTTTTCTATAAATATTGCCCAGAGCGTCATTAAGAAAAACGTCAAAGCGAAAGCGCCTAAAACAATTAATGAGCGCACTGGCCTATCCTTGCGCACCGCTTTTTGTGCCTTTTCCAAATAATACACCGAGGAAAAATCCATCTCTACCAATGAGCTGTTTTGTTTGTAGTTTTTCTGCAGCGCATTTAACTCTTCCACTTTTCCTTCAATCATTGATGCGAGCACACTCGTAATAATCGTATCGCCATTAGCACGCAAAGTTTCGCGTTTCAAACTATCTACGAGAGTTGCCACTTCACCTTGTTTAGCATTTGCCTCTCGCTTCAACAAATCACGAATCTGTAATTTTTTCTCAAGCAAAACCTCTTTGTTATACTCGTCCAATTTTTTCGCAACGTCATTCGCGACGTCCGCAGCAAATTGAGGGTCGCGATCATAGAACATTATTTCAGCATATCCACCAGCATTCTTCTGTACCTTAAAATTTTTCCGCAAGCGCTTGCGCAAGTTAAATGCGGCATCTTTCTTTTCTGGATCAATCAGGTAACGCTCATACAATTTGTAGGTGTTAATCAAGTACTCATTCAAACGCTCTGATTCAGAAAAACTAACTAAGCGGTCCAAGTCGGACTCACTACCAAACAGGTAAGCAGGCTTAGAACTCTCCTCTCCGTAAATCGCACTTTTATCCAAAAAATTCGGATTCATTGGAAGCACTTTGGCCGTACTCTTAAACTCGTCTTTTAGGAACATTGAAAAAACAATACTCCCAATTGTTGCCAACATAGAAACTAACAAAATGCGCTTAAGCCACTTCTGAATAATCCCAACTAATTCGAACATAAATCTTATCTATTTAACACCGCTTTTTCCCTAGCGCTCTTGCAATGTAGAAGATTGTAAAATAGGGACAATCGTTGCAAATTCTGCCAATAATCTTTTTTGAATCGTCTTTTTTTGGCGCGACCCTTCCTAAAATCTTCTGGCAATTCTTGCCAAGATTTTAGGAAGGGTCAGGCTTTCGACCGTCGCTCTGTGCTGTTTTTCTCAAAAGGCACCTCTAGCTCTAAGGAGCTAAGTGCCTTTCTTGAGAAAAACAACAGGAGCTCCACAAAGGTCTCAATCCCTCGCGCGGGTACTGGCTCGGTGTCTATAAAAATTGGTAAAGTTGGTCGTCAAGAAAAGCAATTGCCTTATTGATATCAATTGACAACTGGCGATCGCTTTTGTTGAAGGAAACCTCTGCTCTGAATGCCTTGAGCAATGCCTCTAGTTTCTTTGAAGTTTTTTCTTTCCGAAAACCCATCGCTTGAGCGGCAGTAAGCAATTCTATGGCTAGGACTTTTTTCACATTCTCGAGCACTCGATAACATTTGGTGGCCGCATTGGCTCCCATACTTACGTGATCCTCTTGACCATTAGAAGAAGCAATAGAATCGACAGAAGCAGGTGTACACAGTTGCTTATTCTGACTAACTATAGATGCAGCCGTGTATTGAGGAATCATCAAGCCAGAATTCAACCCTGGGTCCTCCACCAAAAAAGGCGGCAAATCTCTTTCTCCACTCAACAATAAGTACACGCGTCGCTCGGAAATACTGCCCAGTTCCGCCAGCGCAATTGCCAAATAATCCAAAGCCAAGGCCAGCGCCTGGCCGTGAAAATTTCCACCAGATAAAATTTTGTTTTCATCTGGAAAAACATTGGGGTTATCGGAAACTCCGTTTACTTCGTTCAAGAAAACATCACGCACGTGTTGCCACGCAAATCTACTCGCACCATGTACCTGAGGCATGCATCGAAAAGAATAAGGATCTTGTACCTGTTCTTTTTTTTGAGAGAGCATTGCACTTCCTTCTAAGTGTGCCGCAATATTTTTCGCACTTTCTATTTGTCCTGACTGGTTTCTTATTTTATGAATGGACGGATACAAAGGGCTTTTCCTACAGTCAAAAGCATCAAAAGACAAGGCGCCAATTAAGTCGGCAAAAGCCAAAAGTTTTTCTCCTTCCAATAAACACCAAGAACCATAGGCGGACATAAATTGAGTTCCATTGATAAGTGCTAAGCCTTCCTTTGCACCCAACTTTATTGGAGACCAATTGAACTTACTCGCCAATTTTTCCGCATCGTAAGTTTTTCCATCAAGTCGCTGCTCTCCCCTGCCCAACAAAGGCAAGCTCAAATGCGCTAGCGGAGCCAAATCTCCAGAAGCGCCTAATGAACCTTGCTGAAAAACTACAGGATAAGCTGCTTTATTGAAATATGAAATCAACTGCTCAACGGTCTTAAGCGCTATACCTGAGTGCCCAAAGGATAGCGAACGCACTTTTAAAAAAAGCATCAATTTTACAATCTCATCAGGAACCACTTCTCCCAAGCCGCAGGCGTGGCTGAGTAATAAATTTTCTTGCAGCTTCCCCAAGTCTTCGTCGGGGATAACCACATTGCACAAATCTCCGAAACCAGTATTTATACCGTAAATCGCGTCGTCACCGTCGGAAATAACTTTCAACAAATAAGCGCGACAATCTTCGATGAGCTTTTGACTATCAGTAGAAAGTTTCAAAGTAACATCCCCGTAGAGGATTTCCTTTAGTTCATTCAAGCCAATTTCTTGGCGCTTTATTTCGTGTACTCCAGCCAAGCCTATGCTTTCAATAACGCTATTAACTCATCTATTTTCACTGTCTCTTGCGTGCCGTCCTCCATTTTCTTCAAGCTAATAGTCTGGTCTTCTATTTCTTGAGAACCCACCATAGCCGCGTACTTAACACCGTTTTGGTCTATGTACTTCATCTGCTTTTTCATCTTTGTCGATTCGGGATATACTTCGCAAGCAATTCCCGCTTTTCTTAGAGCTGTCGTATACTTTAAAGATGCTGCTTGACTTGCTTCATCAAAATTTATAAAAACGATCTTTGGTCCACTTGCAACAGAAGAAGGAAATTTGTTTTCAGTTTCCATAACATCATAGATACGATCTAAGCCGAAGGAAATACCAACTCCAGATACATCGGGCAAGCCAAAAATGTCAGTAAGATTATCGTATCGACCTCCACCAAGAATACTGCCCATTGGCGTATCATTAGCAGTAACTTCAAAGACGGTTCCCGTATAGTAGCCTAAACCCCTCGCGAGTGTAAAGTCCCAAAGCACTTGGTTCTTCATTTCTTTCGATAATAGCGCAAGCACTTCTTTTATTTCAGACAAACCTTTTTGTCCAATTTCAGAAGCACCAAATTTTGCTTCCAGCAAAGTCAATTTTTCTTCGTTGGAATCTTCTCTCAATATTAGCGATAGCAAATCGTCAACTTTGTCCGCAGCGATTCCCATCCCCTCTAATTCTGTAGCCACTTTCTCTTTGCCAATTTTATCTAGCTTGTCAATAGTTACGACCATAGCATTAAAATGC
Source organism: uncultured Chitinophagales bacterium (assembly GCA_964654535.1). Lineage (GTDB taxonomy): Bacteria > Bacteroidota > Bacteroidia > Chitinophagales > UBA2359 > CAZZIZ01. The sequence goes on along the minus strand of CAZZIZ010000007.1, from coordinate 27,730 downwards.
TCAGCGGCTCCAATCATTTCAGCAAAGCCTTCTAAGATTTTCCTATTGTTGATTCGAATCGTGACCGATAAATCAAGCTTCGAAAACACCTCATCAATTATTGCACAAAATTCACTTTCAAACAAAAGTGCGTCAGTTCCCACTACGTCGGCATCGCACTGATAAAATTCGCGATATCTACCCTTCTGAGGCCGATCTGCTCGCCAAACTGGTTGAATCTGATAACGCTTAAATGGAAAGGTAATTTCGTTTTGATTCATCACAACGTAGCGCGCAAAAGGCACGGTCAAATCATAACGCAATCCCTTTTCAGAAATACTGGTCAAAAACTTGTTGGAGTTTTGAGCGCTAAAAGAATCAGAATCGCTTTTGGTTAAGAAGTCTCCAGAGTTTACGATTTTGAAAAGCAGCTTATCTCCCTCAGCACCGTACTTACCCATAAGTGTACTGAGCTGTTCCATCGCTGGGGTTTCGATAGGTTTGAAACCATAAAGCTCATAAACCCCACGAATGGTATTTATGATATAGTTTCTTTTACTTACTACCTCGGGCCCAAAATCACGGGTTCCTCGGGATAGTCTTGGTTTTGATTTGCTCATTTTAACAGACGTAAAAATGCGAAATGTTTAGCGCATTTATGGAGGCACAGCCTATGCGTCTATTTCGGTTTGGCGAAGCGTTTTATTATGGCTTCCGTGGCTTTGTCCAGCATCTGATATACATTTTCAAAACCATATTCTCCATAGTATGGATCGGGAACAGCGGTATTCCTACCAGGATTCACTTCATTCATTATCAACTCAACCTTTGCCTTTTCGTCTTCGTTTACCGCCTGAGCCATTACTTGCTGATAATTGCTAGAATCCATAACATAGATCTGATCGAAGCGCTCGAAATCGTGTGCTATGAACTTTCGGCTGCGCTGTTCCTTTATATCAATGCCGTGGTGCTCTGCAATTTCGATGGACCGAGGATCTGCTGGATCACCAGAATGGTAACCACTGGTACCACACGAATCGACGGTCCAGTCCAGACCGCGTTCTTTTATTTTGTGCTCCAAAATGCCGTGCGCCAAAGGTGAACGACAAATATTACCTAAACAGACCATTAAAACTCGCATCTCGCAAAAATATCAAATAGTTCTTCACGCAAATGCATGTAATTTTGAACGCTTAACATTTTGCAGCATCAGAACAAATCTTGACGATACTATTGTGGCTATCTCTACTCCTTCGGGAGAAGGAGCTATTGGTATGATTAGATTGTCGGGTGCCAAAGCGATTTCTATAATCGACCCAATCTTTGTCGGCAAGAAATTAGCGAAGCAAAAATCGCATACCCTTCATTTCGGACAAATAATTGAGGGCAAAGAAATAATAGACGAAGTGGTGGTCGGTCTTTTTCTTGGACCGAACTCTTATACGGGCGAGGACATTTTGGAGATTTCATGCCACGGTTCGAGTTACATTCTTAATAGGGTTTTACAATTGATCATTAGGAAAGGTGCCCGAATGGCGGGTCCAGGTGAATTTACACAACGCGCTTACCTTAATGGCAAAATGGATTTATCGCAAGCGGAAGCGGTGACTGATTTAATTGCCTCAGAAAATGCTGCCACTCACAAAATGGCTATGCAGCAAATGCGAGGTGGCTATTCGGAAGAGATAGCTAAGCTTCGACAAGAGCTCATTGACTTCGCCGCATTGGTAGAGCTGGAACTAGACTTCGGAGAAGAAGATGTGGAGTTTGCTGATCGCGGAAAGTTGATTGGGCTCATAGATACCATTCGTGGAGTGATCGGTTCGTTAATGGAAAGTTTTCAGCTTGGTAATGTTTTGAAGAAAGGAGTTAACACGGTGATAGCAGGCAGGCCGAATGCAGGCAAGTCCACACTACTCAATGCATTATTGAAAGAAGAGCGCGCCATTGTCTCCAATATTCCGGGTACCACTCGCGATGTAATCGAAGAAGTATTAAATATTGACGGCATTGCTTTCAGGCTAATTGACACGGCGGGTATTCGCGAAGCGACGGACACTATTGAAAAGATGGGCGTGGAGCGCACCTTGCAAAAGTTAAAACAGTCGGCGATTACTGTGTTCGTTTTCGATTTGAGTACGAGCAGCCCCGAAACTTTGCAAAAAGATTTATCAAATTTTCAATCGCAAGAGGTATCTCAAATTGTGATCGGCAACAAAAAGGATTTGGTTGACGCTACTGCGCTCGAGGCGTACAAGGCGATAGAAAACATTCATTTCGTTTCAGCTAATAATGAATCGGACATTGAGTCTTTGCGGAAAAGTTTAAGTGCCTTAGTGGGTACGGGCAAACTAAGCGGCAACCAACTTATGGTAAGTAATGCAAGACACTACGAGGCCTTTTCAAAAAGCGATGAAGCTTTGGCCGCTGTAAAAAATGGATTGGAAAGCGAAATCTCGGGTGAGCTCGTTGCTTCTGATATACGCCAAGCGCTACATCACTTGGGTTCGATTACTGGGGAGATTAGTACGGAGGATTTATTGGGTTCTATCTTTTCGCGTTTTTGTATCGGGAAGTAATTCTACTTCGCCCGCATCAACACAAACAATTCTCTTCCTTGTCGCTTTGGTTCTGAGTTATTGCAGGGCGTCATTTTTCCAATTTCAAAGTATGGTTCAAAATAGCCACGGTACTCTTCTTCCGAACCGCCGAAGGCGGGACCTTCTTCAGTTAAAGGAAAATTAAACATTAGTCCAACCATAACACCCTTCGGAGATAGAAGTTTGTGTAGCTGTTTTGCATAGTCGGGTCGCTTAGCTGGTGGCAAGGCACAGAAAAATGTTTGCTCTACAACTATGTCGAACTTTTGATCTATCTCGAAAAAGTCCGTTTGCAATAAGTGCTCTGATGGGAATCCCGGAACTCGTTCTTTAAAAGCATCTAATGGCGCACAGGCCCAATCTGCAACGTAGACATTAGTAAATCCACTTCTATACAGGAATTCTGCTTCGTAAGCAGCACCGCAACCCGGAATCAGAATTTTGGCCTCTGTATTCTCTAAGTTCCTAAAGTAGGCCGAAAGCGGGCGACTACAATGTCCTAAGTCCCATTGCGTTTCAGTGTTTTCGTATCTATTTTGCCAGTAATCTGCTTTAAATATTTCCATGTCGATCGATCTAATAGTACTAATTTAGTTTATCTCCTAAAAGTTCAAAATGTTTATAGAAAAAAACCTAAGCCTCGGTGGCATCCTTCGATTCACTGGTTTTCATATTTTATGGATTACCCTTTGGGTTTTGTTTGTAACCGTCGTGCACGAGGTTTTTCATCCAGAATGGATGTCAGTACCCTGGCTACCTCTTTCCATTATAGCTACCGCAGTTGCTTTTTATGTAGGTTTTAAGAACAATCAGGCTTACGAGCGATTGTGGGAGGCTAGAAAGATATGGGGCTCAATAGTGAATGATAGTCGTGCTTGGGGTGCTTCGGTGAGGGCCTATATAAGCAACCATTTTACCGATGACAAAAAAAGCGAAAGTGAATTGGATGAAATTTGCCATCGCTTAATTTATCGCCACATCGCTTGGTTATACGCGCTACGAAGTCAGTTATTAATTCCGACTCCTTGGGAGCACTCCTCTCAGGGAAGATTTGTTGGCGGTAATGCTGAGCGCATTAAGAGAAACTATGGTATTGGCTTGCTGGATGATGAAGTAACCCGTGTAGAGCTAAAATCTTTTCTACCGAAAGACGAGCACGATACCTTGATTAATTATGCAAATACGGCCACGCAAATAATAGAGTACCAATCGCAAGATTTGAAAAAGCTTCGTGGTGAAAATGTTATTGAAGACTTTCGCCATATGGAGTTGCAAAATATCCTGAATACGTTTTACACTCACCAAGGAAAGGCCGAGCGCATAAAAAAGTTTCCGCTTCCCCGCCAATACGGTGGTATGAGTGCCATATTCGTAGGTATTTTTATTTTTCTCTTGCCCTTTGGAATGGTTACTGAGTTTCACAAACTCGGGGAAATTGGCCCATGGATTTCTATACCGTTCAGCGTTTTGATCGCTTGGCTTTATATGACTATGGAATTGGTGGGCGATTATTCGGAGAATCCATTTGCGGGTTTGGGAAATGACATTCCTATGTTAGCGCTTAGCCGAACGGTAGAAATAGACTTGCTTGAAATGCTGGGTGAAAAAGACTTACCTCCAAAAATAGAACCAGTTAACGGAGTCTTGATGTAGCTGCGTGAGGGATAGGAAGCAGCCGACCGAAGGGAGGAGTCTCTTTTGTGGAGGCAGCTAATGCTTACCGCCTTAGCGGTAGAAGCATTTGCTTTGCCGAAACAAGAAAGAGACCGGAGCGAAAGCGGAGTGCTGGATAAGCCCGACCCCGAACTTGCTGCGCCCGAAGCAATGTTGCTTGCCGCTTGTGGCAGAAGCAAATTGTGAGAAGCAGCAGAAGTGAGTGGGGCACGCCCAAATACCTAATTAAAGAAACAATACCAATCTGCATTGCAAAACCTTCTCCCAGCCCCTCTCGTAAAGCGGAGGAGAGCTCTAAATAATCTCTTTCAAACGTACTGTTAAAAAAAACCTGAGCGATTTTCTTGGCTTCGTATAAATTGGGCGAAAATCTCCTAATGATAGAATCTATTGTTGCAATCATCGCTGGCGTTTTGGCCTCATCGTCTTACATCATAAACCGGAAACCAGAGGCGCGGGACATAATTGAAAAACTGGTTCCCTACCAAGGTGGTATAGGCCTTTTGGTTCTTTTCTGGAGTATTAAGGGTCTTTTTAACTTAAGTTTTAGCCCCGCTTATATAGCACTGGTTGGCGCTCAATTTATTGTGGGATTTCTGCTTTCTTTTGGGATTTTGTCTAAGTACGTACTTAGTAGAAGCGATGAGGCGGAAGAGCGTGGTTTAGAGGTTCGCTCCAAGCTTTCTCATTATCAGGTGCCTGCGGGGCTGGTTTTGATCGCTTTGGGCGTGTGGAATCTCCTTTTCTGATTCATTGAGATACGCTATTTTCGCGCTTGAAACTAATTAACCAATGGCTGAATTATTTACGCTCGACAA
>CAZZIZ010000007.1:3366-22559 GCA_964654535.1 uncultured Chitinophagales bacterium | reverse complement strand
AAAAGCAAAAGGGTATCGATAAGATGGCCTAGGCTTTTGGTTCGACAACGACTAATCTTCTAACAAAAATCTTAGGGCTCCTTCGAAGCGTTGCTTCCAGAATTCGGGTGCATGACCGTGTCCTTCAAACTTTTTGGTTTGCCACTGCTTTCCCTCTTTGTAGTGTGCTTTACGCATTAGGACATCCATTTTTAACTGCCAGTATTCGTAGTCGGCATCTGAACCTTCGGTGCCGAAATCGAAATAGACTTTATGGTTTTTGGGCGCTGGTAAATGATGACCAAAATATTTAATCATATCATCGGCACAATCGTTATTGTGTCCACCCTCTATGTTCAAAGGCCAGTGTGTAGACAAGCAAGCCGCACCGCCGAACACTTCTGGATACTCGTTTAAAGCATAAAGTGAAATTAATCCTCCCATACTGCTGCCTGCAATGAAGGTGTTGGCGCGGTCTTTCTTGGTTGGGAGTTGTCGATCTATTTTGGGTTTAAGTTCTTTTACGATAAACTTTAAGTAATCATCTGATTTAGGGAATGGTTTGTCTTGGCTCCGCTTAGCGTTAACCCCGAGACCCTGAACACAATCGGGTTTTTGCGGTAGGTATTCTTGATAACGTAGACGGGTATTGTGAATACCCACAACAATGTGAGGTGAAAATCCTTCGGCCATTAAGCGTTCCATGGTTTCGTCTACTTCCCATTCACTTGCTGTAAGCGCGCTTGGCTGGAACAAGGTTTGCCCATCGTGCATATAGATGACCGGCCAGGGGCCAGTACCGTACTTTTCACCGGGAACATAAATGCTGACTTCTCGATCGATAACGTACTTGGACTTTACTTTTTTAGTAATGACTTGGCTATCTTGCTTAGTACAAGTCATGCCTGATAGGACTAGAAAAACTATGATAAGGAAACCGAGCTTGTGCACTTTCGAAAAATAAACTAAAAATCAATTATACAAAATGTCCAAAGTATCTAAAGACGCGTTCAAATTTTTGCGGGCTATAAAGAAGAACAACAACCGTGAATGGTTTGACAAAAACAAGGCCGATTATAAGAAGTTTCACGAGGCGTTTAAGCTACTGGGGGAAGATGTGAAGCATGGCTTGAACAAAAAGGACGTAATTGATAAAGTAAAGGCCTATCGGATATATAGAGACGTTCGTTTTTCGAAAGACAAGACACCTTACAAAACGAACTTTGCCATGGGCTGGCAACGCGAGGGGAAGTCTCGTCGTGGTGGATATTATCTGCATGTACAACCGGGCAACTCTTTTGCGGGTTGCGGTTTCTTTTCACCAGAGCCAAAAGACTTGTTACACATTAGAAAACAAATTCAGCAGGATCCTAAGCCACTACGTAAAATTCTAAAATCGGCAGGTATTAAAAAGAACTTCGGTGAACTAATGGGCGAACAGGTGAAGACGGCGCCAAAAGGTTTTGACAAAAACGATCCGGCGATTGATTTACTCCGCTATAAACAGTTCTACTTTATGCACGAGTTTAGTGATGCCGAGGTACAGTCTCCAAATTTCGATAAGGAATTGGTTAAGATTTTGAATAAGACTAGACCTTACATCGATTATATGACCGACATATTGACCACTGATTTGAATGGGGCGCCTTTAACCTAAGACCAGCTTCTCTTTTTGGATCCTAAACTTTACGTATCGGCTATAAAAAAAGCCTTCGCTCAAGCAAGTGATGATATCATCGCCGAAGCGCAATCAAAATACATGCGCAACTTGTTTCCTTTCTACGGAATTAAGCGTCCAGAGCGCAATGTTATTCAAAGTGCTTTCATCAAAGAAAATGGTCTGCCACAGCAAAAAGCATTGACTCCAGTGCTAAAATTATGTTTCCAAGCGAAGAACAGAGAGGTGCAGTACTTTGCGTTGGACGTATTGATGCGTTGTATTAAAAAGCAAGAAGAATCATTCGTTGATGTTTTAGAAGAGTTGATTCAGACTAAATCTTGGTGGGACTCGGTAGACTATCTGGCAAGTATCTGCGGCAAGTTTTTTTTAATACACGAGACATTAGTCCCTATTGTCACCGATCAATGGATAGAGAACGAAGATTTTTGGCTGAATAGAGTGGCGATTATTTTTCAGTTACACCATAAAGAAAAAACCGATGAAGCTCTACTCTATCGCTATATTAAATGCCACGCAGCCAGTAATGAGTTCTTTCTTCAGAAGGCCTGTGGATGGGCTTTGAGACAACATTCTAAGCGTTTTCCAGATAGTGTAGTGTCCTTTATAGAAGGGCAGGATTTAAGTCCCTTGACGGTTCGAGAGGGCTTGAAGCACATCAATAAGTCGAAGAAGCCATAGACACAAAAGCCCCAATCACGTATGTGATCGGGGCCTTGCAATTAACAAATAGATCGAAATTTTTATCTAACTATGATTGTACTACTAAAAGTATTGCCGTTTTCAGTAGAAACTTTAATGAAGTAAGTGCCAACACTAATGTCAACTAGATCAATAGTAACGTTTTCGCTATTTAAGTTTGTAGCGTTCCGTTGCAAACTTCCTTTGATATCATAAACATGATAATCCTGAATAAAATCTTCGGTAATGCTTAGTTGAACGTAATCAGTTGTGGGGTTCGGGAACATGGTCATGTTCACACCATTGATGGTATCAATTCCTACTGTTGTTTCCTCCTCATTTGCATCTAGGTTTGCTCCCGCAACGCCAGCAAAATTATACGACGCAATTAAGGCTCCCATATCTTCATCGCTCAATGCTTGCCCCTGCTCTCCTCCATCTTCGTCAGAACAGTTATCTGCGACGTATTGGAAGAAGTCCGCATCATTATTGAATATTGGTGCGTTCAAAAAGCAATCGGGTAAATCTATAACAAAAGAATCTCCACAAGTACTGTCAAGGAATAAAATCATTTCTTGGAAGGTTGTGAAATTCTGATTCGCTCCAAGAAAGCAACCATCGTCTGATCCACCGTTTCCGTCTATAATTACAGTAACTCCTCCTCCAGTAGCGACATCATCACAGTTTTCAAAAATGTAGGTGTACATAGCTTCCAAATCAGAAAAAGTTTCATCGCCTATACATTCTGCAAACTCCAATGAGAGCAAAGCCATTTCATCTTCTTCAGACCAATCGAAGCCACCAAAACCGCCCGGTCCTGGACCACTACCAAAGCCGTCTCCTCCCGGACCGTCCCAATCACCAGGACCTTCCCACGGACCACCGCCATAGAACAAACTATCAATCAAGGTTGAATCACAATTCGCATATAGGAACGCTAAAAAGTCGTCCTCATCAGCAAAATCAAGAGTGTCTGCGGCTTCTAAGCAAGGTGGCAATTGATAATTGTCACCGTAATCTCCGTAGTCTCCGTAGTCTCCGTAATCTCCGTAGTCTCCGTAGTCTCCGTAGTCATCGTCATAATCTCCTTCCCATTCATAGAACAAGCTATCAATCAAGGTTGAATCGCAATTGGCATATATATAGGCTATAAATTCGTCCCCATCAGCAAAGTTAAGAGTGTCTGTTCCTTCTAAGCAAGGCGGCAACTCAAAATCACCATAATCGTCGTAGTCGTCTTCGTAATCGTAATCACCTCCCAATGGACCGTCTCCGAAAATTGGAAAATCAAAATCGAATCCTCCAAAAATGTCACCGATCTCAATTGAATCACAATTCGCTTCTACGTAAGCTATAAAATCATCTGGTGTTTCAAAATCCATATCCTCGATACCATCGAGGCAAGATGGTAGTTCATAATCCATATCACCAAGGTCGTCATCACTTCCCGGACCATTAGCACCATTTCCGAAAACTGGGAAGTAAAAATCGAGTCCCCCAAAAATGTCGCCTATCTCGATTGAATCACAACTTGCTTCTAAGTAAGCGATAAAATCATCTGGCGTTTCGAAATCCATATCCTCGATACCATCGAGGCAAGGTGGAAAATCTTGTGCTTGCGATGTCAATGGCAAAAAGATAAAAGCCATTAAGAGTACAAGCATTTTAAAATATTTATTATCCATTTCACAAATTTTTAATCAATTATTGATAGTTCAAAGATGGGGCCAAGGCAAGGTTTTCGAATTATCAATATGCGCGTTTTCTTACGCGCTCAAAATGTAATTTATATTTTTACCCAAGGTAAAATCTTTGGTCCTTTTCCGGAAATTAGGTGCACAAAATAGATTCCCACTTTCAAATATTCCAATGAAAGGTTAGACTCAAAGCTACTTAGCTGTGAATGTACCAGTTTACCTTTTGAGTCATATACTCTGATTTCTCTCAATTCTTCCAAGTCACCACTTAGGAACAAACTACCACTACTTGGGTTTGGATAAATTTTGGTGTCAATATCTGCCAATCCCTCTATTCCAACTAAAATTTGGTTGGGTATTCCTGACGCCACATCAAAAGTATACACTGGAACTCCATCTACACTTGCCTGGAATACTACATTACAATTCAAATCATTGAAATAAGAGTATTCTACTATCATATCAGGAAAGCTGCCATCGACAAGGTCAGTAAACTCAGTTGGCAGCTCTTCACTTTCAATTTGGCCTGTTAGCACACTATCACTTGATACATCTTCGAAAAACAGAAAGTTGCCCTCCGAATCGAAATAGATAGTTGACTCATCTGAAAGGAAGATAAGAATCTGGCCATTGTCCAAGATCTGCGAATCGACAATCTCGACGTCCTCCGGAAAGAAATAGGCTACGGTTTCCGTAATTTCAATCAACTCTGGAGAAAACAATCCACCATTATAGCCAACCAATTCATAATTCAGGTTAAACAAGAAGCTTGGCATGTCTACATCAACATCTTCAAGGTTGTAAAGAAGACTTCCCTCGAGTTCGATAAGTTCTATGAAACCAATGTTGGCCTCAAAGCCAAGGTCCATTATGATGTTTTGTTCGAGATGGAATGGAAGATTTTCGACCTCGCCCAAAATCTCCGGAGAATTATCACACTTAATAAAGTTTCCATCCAAGCTCCAGAAAACGTATTCATCGAACACAGTTTGACAACGTATGTAATAATCCGAACCCCCTTGAAGAATTTCACTACTAACAAAATCGTCAAAAGGGAAACACTCCTCTTCAGTTGAGCCTTCCAGCAAATCAAAATCATCGGGGTTGATAGGACCAGAAATATCTAGGGAATCTACATCTGCTATGCTTGCGTCAACGACATCTACCGAGGTCACATCCGTTTCTCTGAGAAGGTGATCTTCATTATCATCTGCCACGCCACCGCCCCAGACTATTACCACATTTTTTTCGATTGTTTCATCATCTGTTGGAAAGTCAAACACCGGTTCTCGCACCGGCAACTCTTGTCGAATCGTAATAGTCCCTCCAGGAGGGAGAACAATTCCATCAACTGGGAGAATTATTTCCGGTAGTAAAAAGCTGAAGGGAACAGTCGGTTCTTCCCTGTCAATCAAATAGTTGATTCTGTAACTTGACGTATTGACATGATCTTCACCTACATTTTCAATGGTAATGTTTACAGGAATATCGCAGCCTGCTGTCAGGGTATCGGCAATTTCGATTTCGTTTACAACCAGATTCATCCAGTCCTGCTGCCCATTAATCACAACAAAAGCCGCGAACCACAGCAGCACAGCGCTCAAGAATCGTATGGATTGAACAGTTAATTTCAGCATTGCACTAAAAATAATTCAAGAATAGGGATGAAATGGTCATTTATTTTAGATAATCTTACGCGGTCAAACAGTAAAAAATGGCTAAACACCAACTAACTACCATCATTAACACCCTCAATAAAGAGGAAATAAGGAGTTTCAAGCTCTATTCGAGCCGAATAAGCTCCGGTGATGGTGACAACAAGACAGTTAAGTTGTTTGACCTCATAAAGTACGAAGGGGCCGATGAGTTCAATAATGATATTGTCAAATTACTTTTCCCCAAAGGCAATATAAACGCCTATTACCGCTTAAAGAATAGACTCTTGAACGACATTGAGCAGAGCCTCCTGCTCATTCACCGAAGCAAAGATGACCGCTTTAATCTTTATAAGCTCATTGAATTAGCAAACGTCTTTAGATATAAATCAAATTATGAAGTTGCCTTTAGCTACTTACTGAAAGCAGAGAAAAAAGCCAAGCAGTCGGAACACTTGGACTTGCTCAACGTTATTTACGATGAAATAAACGCATTGGCCAAAGACTATTATAAGATTGATCCCGAAATCTATATCACAAAGAAAAAAGAGAACTCCGCCTTACACCGACAGAAGTTGCAGTCCGAGTATTTAATTTCTACAGTCTCTTACAAACTAGTCAATAGCAACTACGATTTTAAAACTGCTGACCTCCAACAGGAATTAGAAGAAATAAGAAACAGTCTGGCTTTAGATCCAGAGGTAACGCAATCTCTCGACGTACAATTCAGTGTACACAAAATTATTAGAACCAGTTTATTGCAAGAAAAAGACTGGGAGTCGCTCGAGAAGTATCTGGTAGACACTTACAACGACTTTGAAAAGAACAAGTTCTTTAATAAAAAATACTTTGAGAACAAGTTTACCATTCTCAATTGGATTGTGAATGTCTCGTCCATCAATTTAAAATTTGAGCAGTCCCGAGAATATGCCGAAATACTAAACAGCAATCTAGAAAAGTTCAGTAAAAAATTCTACCACAAATATTTGTGGATGTATCACCAAAGCCGCGTCATCAATGGCTCTTTCCTTGGTGAAAACGATAGCGTCATTGAGCTTTTGGAAGAGATTGCCGCTAATCCTAAACTTAAGGGCACCAACTTTTACGATGTCTTTATTTATGTCAACCTAGCGGTAGGCTATTTCAATGCCGATAATTATGACGCTGGATTAAAAAGCTTGGTTCCCGTATTGCAGGGAGACTCCTTCGAGGCTTTAGCCAAAAGTCTGCAACTCAGTATCAATTTGGTGAATCTAATTTTGCACTATGCGAACGGTGACACCATGTACCTAGTTAACAAAATCTCCGATGTCAGGCGAATTTTTCGCAAGGAGCTTAAACAAGAAAACTTTGCGCGAGAAAAAGCACTCATTGCTATAATCCGCACGATGTCTACTTCTGCTGATGGAGCCAAAGGAAAACGCGTACAAGCACAAATTCAGAAATTCATCGATAGTAGTCCAAAGTTTGAACCAGGTTCAAATGAAGCTATTAGCTACCGCCTATGGCTAGAGAGCATTCTATACAAAAAGCCTTATTACGAGCTAGTTTTGTCTTCAGTTGGCACTCGAACACCAAAGGATTAAGCCATAACAAGAACAGATAATATGGCCCAAGCTCAATACGTCTTCTGAAAATTTGATTCAATAAACCTCAGCAATAATTGCGCATTTTTAGCAAAGCTTTTTTGCGGCTACTGCTCCAAGTCCGTGCACATTCATTATCTTTCAACTTTAAGTCAATTAATTTTAAGCATGGCAGATCAGGTTACAGTTAAGTACAAAAACAAAACCATTAAACTTCCAATTATAAAAGGAAGTGAGAAAGAAGAAGGAATAGATATCTCCGCGTTGCGACGTGAAATGGGATTGGTAACTCTGGATGTTGGATTCAAAAATACAGGATCAACTACCAGTGGAATTACTTTTCTAAACGGTGAAAAAGGAGTGTTGCGCTATCGCGGGTATTCAATAGAAGAACTTGCTAGCAAGGCAAACTTTTTAGAAGTTGCTTACTTACTTATTTACGGTGACTTACCAGGCAAGAAACAATTCAAAAACTGGGAGCAAGATATTGCTGAGCATACTTTGATTCACGAAAGCATGAAACGCTTTCTCGATGCCTATCCTACCAATTCACATCCTATGGGGCAGCTTTGCTCTATGATTTGTTCATTGGCCTCTTTCTATCCAGAATCTCTCGATCCTTATAGAAGCGATGCAGAGATCAATAACACCATTGTACGCTTGTTAGCCAAGATGCCGACTATCGTAGGTCAGATTTATAAAAAGTCGAAAGGGCATCCCATCATGTACCCTCAAAACAAGTTAGACTACTCTGCCAATTTCCTACGAATGATGTTCGGACATCCTACGGAGGATTACAAAATTGACAAGGACCTAGTGGCCGCTATGAATCAGTTATTGATTCTTCACGCCGACCACGAGCAAAACTGCTCTACGGCAACAGTGCGTGTAGTAGGTTCAGCCCACTCATCACTATATGCGTCTATTTCAGCTGGTATTTCCGCGCTTTGGGGACCACGACACGGCGGAGCAAACCAAGCAGTAATCGAAATGCTCGATAACATTCGCAAAGACGGAGGCGATTACAAAAAATGGATAAACAAAGCAAAAGACAAAAATGATCCTTTCCGTCTTATGGGCTTCGGGCACCGCGTTTACAAAAACTTCGACCCTCGTGCGCGTATTATCAAAAAAGCCTGTGACAAAGTTTTGAAAAAACTAGGCATCAACGATCCAATATTGGACATCGCCGTCAATCTAGAACGCATTGCGCTTAAAGATGATTACTTCGTAAAACGAAAATTGTATCCGAACGTAGATTTCTACTCAGGAATAATTTATCGTGCTATGGGTTTCCCAACGGAAATGTTCACCGTGCTATTTGCACTCGGTCGTCTTCCAGGTTGGATTGCGCAGTGGCGTGAAATGATGATTGCAGAGCAACCAATCGGTCGTCCACGTCAGATTTACACTGGCCCGAAAGCGAGAAAGTTTACGCCGATAAGCAAACGTAAAGCAGCTAAGCTTAAGTCTTCTAGGCGCAAAAAATAATAATCTACATTGAGGCGTGGGCGTGCCCCGCTCACTTCTGCATAAACACAAAAATCGCTTTCATTAGAAAGCGATTTTTGTGTTTATGCAAGTTCGGGGTCGGGCTTTCGGCAGTCGCTCTGTTCTGCTGCCTGCACGCATCGCCCCTCCAGCACAAAGTGCTGAGGGCTCGGCGTTAGTCAGCAACAGGAGCTTCAACAATGCCTCTATCCCTCACGCGAAGTGAGCGAAAAAAGAAATCAAAAATTTATGTGTTGTAGACTAAAGGCGTATGCCTAGCCCCAAATCAATGAAGTAAGAAGGAGAACGCTGGAAATTCTTTCCAGACGAGTTAAGTAATTGCATACCGAGGCCAGCACCCAAAGTGAAAGTAATATGCTTTCCAGGTGTAATAGACATTCCATTATGCATTCCCACAGCCATACTGTAGTAATCCGTTTTTCTTAACTCGAAAATAGGATTGAAAATGTCCTGGGTATCGATCAAAGAATACTGATGAAATTCGCCTCGACTTCCCGTTATGTATGGACCTATGTAATAAGAAACTTGCTCTTGTCCTACGGGAAACAACTTAAAGCGCAATCCAGCTTGCTGGTAATTTGCTATCTGGTATTCGCCTTCCTGAACAGATACTTGAGCCTCAAAAGAATCAGGATTTACAACAAAGTCATGCTCAGATAAATCTTTAGATCGCTGATTTTTATACCCAATTGTAAATGGGATTTCTACTGAACAAAGTCCATTTTTACTTACAAGTTCAAACGAACCACCATAATTCAAAAAAGAACCATCAAAGAGTGGCAGAACCGGCGCCCAGCCAGTTGGCTTTGCCTCCCGATTATTAAAAAGAATTTTTGAGGAAATAATAACTCGTCCGTATTGGGTTGAATAAGAATATTTATCCGTTTCTACTTCTCGTTCAGTTTCCCGAATCTCTTCTATAGGTGTAAATACTGAAGTCGTATCGTTTATGGTAATCGCACCGTATTCGTCGAAGGTGTCAACGGTTCCATTTTCGTATTCAATTCTAAGTAAATCCTTAGTAGCTAATTCATATGCTGGCGACCGACCAGCATCAAACTTTTTGAAATAAATTTTATTGACCGATACTTTGAGAATCTCAGCTTCAAACAATTGACCTGCACGCGTGTAAACTACGTCTTGTGCATACAGAGAAGAACCGACCGTCACGCAGCATAGCGAGACTATAGTAAATAGAAGGCAGCGCATATAGTAATTCTTAGGTGGCAGTAAAGTAAACGAAATTAATCTCACTTTAAGCTGAATTTATGGTTAGTGTTACATGAGCACAAAGCGCCAGAACTTAAATCGGTACATTGAATCCGAAATACGCTTCAGATTGTAAAACAAAAGGAATTTGATGGCCTTACTGTCCGCCGCAGCCATCTAAGAATGCTTCGAAGAGAGCGCTCTGTTTAACCTCAAAACCTGGTTGAAGTTCTACGCAGTTTCCTGCGTCATAAATAACGTCCGACTGCTCATTTATTACCGCCGTACTAATTATTGAATTAGCGGCTTCTTCTTTCACTTGTACCCCACTAGGTACTACGGGTAGATTCAGTGTAAGGTCCGAATCGCAATTACCTATAATGAAAGCACTTGAACAAGCGTCCCCATAATTAGATTGTAAATCTAAAGTCCATTGGCCTGTCGGCGCACTCGGTGGAACAAACAAACTGAAGTAAAACATGTACGAAGCAAAGAAGTTATTCGGTGTATGGTTGGTAGTCCAGAAAGTAGATCCATCTGGTCTTTTCATAGTAACCGTATAGGTATCAGTCGGTATGGCGTGTCTAATGTAGCTACCTAAATAAACTTGGCTTCCAGGTTCAAATACGACTTGTTCATTTATCGTTTCCAAAGACGGACAAGTGTTATTGTTCGGTGGAGCCATATGAGTTTTAACAGTATTGATTCCTCTATCAAAGTAATCGTGTTGGTCAGCCCAAAGAGAACTAGAAATTTGGTTGTTACAAGGTCCGGCGTAAGGGTCTATAGAATCAAAGGTTGAGTCTAATATTTCCAAGTGCAAGTGCGGACCCGTTGAAGCTCCACTACTTCCTACAATACCAATATAATCTCCCGTCGAGATTTGATCACCAACTTCAAGGCTTGTCAATGAACCGGTCTTCATATGCCCGTACATCGCAAAGGTGCCATCGGCATGTTGCACTATTAAGTAATTCCAGTCAAGACTCGATGCGTTGCATTCCATATCAAAGAAGCCATCCGCTTTTTGTAAGATTTGACCATCGGCAATCGCAATAACCTCTACGTTGTCATTACTCATCATATTCCAAGGGAAAGGCGTGATTCCAATATCTATACCGCTGTGATTGTATCCAGGTACATCATAGGTTATGGTTCCGCAATTCCAATCTTGGACGGCCCCAAAGGCTGGGTTGTGATCAAAATATTGAAAGACAGAATAATAGCCACATTTATCATAGTTCTCATTTGCTCTTAGCGGCCATTGAAAGGAACCAGCATTTTTAAAAGAAGGATTATTATCTATGCTGAGCTTACCCGCTTTACGAAGGCTTGATATCTCTGTCTTTAGCTCATCAATCATTTTGGTACGCAGAGCGAGTGGTACACAGGCACTGGGATTGTGGCTGGAGCCCTCGAAATGTATTTCTACCTTTTGGTCTGAAAACTCAGTTTGTCCTGGTTTGATTTCCTTGACATTCTGTGCCGAAATAATGAAGCTCGTTAAAAAAAGGATAGTAAAGGTGGAAAGGATTCGCATCTAAATGTTTTTGCCTAATTCATATAGCGCTCCTGAACCTATCATTCTCATAGGGTTTTACTATGATTCTCGTGAGATTCTCTAGGATTCGCGCTCTAAGTCTATAGAAAGCAAATACCGTGCAAAGCCCCAAAAAACTCTTCCCACACTTTTTCGAAAACTCTTTGAAAGGAGCTTAAAGAAAATTGCGCACAAAACGCCGAAAGAGTATATATTTGCGATGCTCTAGAAGCACGGTCTGGTAGTTCAGTTGGTTAGAATGCCTGCCTGTCACGCAGGAGGTCGCGAGTTCGAGTCTCGTCCAGACCGCAAAAAGCCCCTTAAATCTTCGATTCAAGGGGCTTTTATATTATTGTAAGTTAGATAGTGCTAATAAACTATGGTATATCCCAAAATGCTGCAAGCACTTTTACAGAGTAATAAAACTCAGGAGTAATTTCGTGAATTAGCGGATTAGTGTAATCGGGCCTTTTTGCCACAATTCTTCACCGCTTGTCATTTTACCTCGGGCAATAAAAGCGTATACGCCGTTGGGAGCGGTTGTACCTTTAATGCTTCCATCCCATCTTTCGTACGGATTCTCAGTTTGAAACACTTCCGAGCCCCATCTATCGTAGATCCGAAAACTATACGATTCTAGATCAAGATCATGATTTATTAGTCCAAACAAATCGTTAACACCGTTGGAGTCTGGAGAGAAAGCGGTAGCATAAATTAACTCGTTGTCGTCAATGTCACTAAGCGCAAGGCCACCGGTATTCGCAGGAACATCGACAGGGGCATTATCATCTGGTAAAACATCGATTAGAGTATCATCATCGGTTGTCACAGTATTATCCGTAATAATGTCTGGAATATCATCTTGGCTTAACGCATCGTCAGACGCACTTCCAGAATTCGTTCCTGTATTACTTTGTTGTGTACCGTCGGGATTATCTGTTACCTCATCAGATTCGTCATCTGAATCTTCTAAACAAACTGAATCATCGTGCACTAAGATTACTTGAACCAAGCTATCACAATCATCCCTAGGTAAGTAAACCTCGTGAAAGCCTTCTTCCATTAAAGGTGTGTCGCCTACATAATAAGAGTCTCCTGGACAAATAAGCTCAGGTATTGGCCAGACCAAAGCGGTCGTTATTAATTGAATATCGAATTCGTAAAAGCTCGCACACGATGCAGCTGCGTTGTCAACGTCCAATCTGAGTATATAGTCACCAGGGTTCGCACCTTGATAATACAACCAGTCTAGATAAACAAACACGTTACCGTTTGGGGGCGTTACAGACCAAGTTCCTTCCAAAGCACCTGCAGCTGCTCCAAGGTCTACAGGATCCTCATAGTCGCACAGCATCTCCAGCGCTTGTAAATCAGGTGCGTCCGGGCAATTCTGCGAAAACAGATTGCTCGCGCCTGACATAAGGAGCATGAGTACAAATAATTTTTTCAAAACGTGTCGAGTCGATTAAACCTAACAAAAATACAAGTAAGGAAAAAAGCCTTCTTTGCACTTTATCTTAGAACTAACGGTTCTCTAAAGATAAGCCGAGAAGACAACTATATAGATAGGAATCGAACATTTAAGTTTAGCCTAGAACTTAAATACATCTTCAGTATTGCATAATAAGACTCTTAGATGACCGTTTTTCAGGGCTTATTCAGAAAAGCCAGCCCTAATCGAATGATATGGTAAGGAAGGTCTCCCCTATGATATTCGAAGATAATCTTTGATACGTTCTCATCTTCGGCAATCTTTCGAGACTCTTTAGCGGCTTGAACCATCTCAATCTCCTCCTGAGTAATAAAATGCTTCAAGTTGATATCAAAGCCCATACCGTATAAAGTGGCAATATGTCCATAAATGGTGGTCTGACTCAGTTTCCTTTGATCGGCAATAGTCTCAGGAGAGAGCGGCTCCGATAACAACTTCCAGGTAATTAGATGCGTATGGTTACGGTCTTTGTGCTCGATGCGAAAGTCAATTATTTGACCAATAATCGCCTCACCATACTTTTCAATCTTCTTATCACCGATACCCGAAATTTTCGCAAGACCACTTATGGTTACTGGCTTAATTTCCGCGAGTTCTTTCATAGTAGCATCACTGAATATTACATAGGCAGGCACGCCTTCTTTTTGTGATTGCGAACTTCTCCATTCTTTCAGCTCGTCCGCAAGACCTCTTTGTAAACGTTCTTTCTTGGTCAACTTTTTAGTCGGTGCAGCAGAAGGTTTATTAAAGGTTGGTTTATAAAACTGAACCTTTGCTCCTTGAAATAAAACGTCACGTGCTTTGCCCATCAACTTCAGTGTGTTATGATTTTCATAAGCGATACGTATGTGCCCTTGATGCAAAAGTTGCTCAATTAAGTTTAGCCATACACGCTTAGGAACACTATTACCAATCCCATAAGTCTTTAACTGATCCCAGCCCATTTTTCTTATCAGTTGCGTATTAGCTCCACGCAACACGTTAGCAACCGCTTCAACCGAACCTCGTTCTTGCATTCTATAAATTGCAGATAGAATTTTCTGCGCCTCGATACTTCCTTCAAAAAACTCTGGCGGCTTTCCGCAATTGTCACAATTATCGCAACTAGGTTTAGCCGTTTCGTTGAAGTAATTCAAGATCATTTGACGGCGGCAGTTTCTCGATTGACCGAACTGGATCATTCTTTCCAACTTTGAGCTTTGCACCTCACTCTCGCCGCTCTCTCTGGCAAACTTCTGCAGTATATTGACATCCGCATAGGAAAAGAATAGATAGGCAAAACTAGGCAAGCCATCTCTACCTGCTCTTCCAATCTCTTGGTAGTAGCTTTCTATGTTTTTCGGCAAGTTGTAGTGCATGACATAGCGTACATTACTTTTGTCGATTCCCATTCCAAAGGCAACTGTAGCGCAAACAATCTTAATCTTATCAAACAAGAAATCGGTTTGCACCCTATCTCTATCTCGCCCATCTAGACCCGCGTGATAGGCAGCTGTGTTGAAACCTTCTTTATTTAGTTTAGCTGAAAGTTGCTCCGTACCCTTGCGACTTAAACAATAGATTATTCCCGACTGACCTTTTTGATTGTCTAGTATGTTTACAATTTGCTCGAATCGTTTTTGCCCAGGCAAGACGCTAATGGCTATATTTTCTCTATCGAAAGAGCTGACAAAAGTTTCTGCGTCTTCGATTCCTAGCTGAACTTTTATATCTCGGCGCGTAGCCAAATCCGCCGTAGCAGTTAGGGCCAAAACGGGAACTCCTGGAAAGTTCTTTTTAATAGAAGACAATTGACGATACTCCGGTCTGAACTGATGTCCCCAAGCAGAAATACAATGCGCTTCATCGATTGCAAATAGATGCACATTTTGTGATTGCAGGAATCTTTGAAAACGTTCTCCTACGAAACGTTCTGGTGAGGTGTAAAGAATTTGAACACGCCCTTCGGATAAATCATCTCGCAACTGATCTTCACTAGCTCTAGACATAGCGCTGTGCAAGGCTGCTGCTTTAACTCCGTTTCTATTTAGAGCAGCCACCTGATCGCTCATTAATGATATGAGCGGCGAAACAACAACCGTCATACCTTCTTGAACCAAAGTTGGAATTTGATAGCAAATAGATTTACCACCTCCTGTAGGCATTAGGAGCAAACCATCTTGCTTTTCAAGAATGTGTTGAATTACCTCTTGTTGTAATGGTCGAAATTTATCGTAGCCAAAGTAGGACTGTAAGGCACCACTTATTTTCGTCTGAAGTTCTTGGATCATATCTCGGAGAAGCGAATTGAATTATTGTTCCGCAACCAAAGTACAAAATCGAAGAAGTTTATAGTGCCATTACAGTCACCATCTACAAAGAGATATTGATTTAAAATATTATTACTCCCTAACCAGCCGATAAAATCACTAAAGTTAATCGTGCCATTGCCGTCATAGTCTCCCGAGCGCATTACCGCCTGACCGTCTTGCATTACCAACTGATCAGTTCCTGCAGCCTTTGATGCTCCAGTACTAAAATCAAACTGTACAGCGTTTGGCAAGTTTATGTCAACGGAGCTCATTATCGCTAAGTGACTCTTGTGGTGAATTACAATACGGTAATCGCCTCCAGGAATTAGACCCTGAAAATTAACTCCTTCTGATCCGTCTATTTCCATAATCCTTCCGTCGCTCTTTAAAAGAGCAGCACGTTTACTTAAAACAATACTGTGATCTGCAGCCGAACGAACGGTTATAAAAATCCAATCTACCGTACTAGCCGGAAAGTCGTTATAACTTGCCATTGCCTCGGTACCCGAGTAATTGTAAGGCGCAACATTATAGGGTTGTTGAAGTGGTAACAAACCCGCGTCTAAAAGATCTTTTTTCAAAAAGTTGTTTGGCAACTTAGCACCTTCCATCAAAAACTTAACTTTTGCCTTGACCATTCCACCGCAAGGAGCGCAAGGGCCCCCACAATCAACTCCGGTTTCTCCCGGACTTTGAACACCGTCATTACAAGAATCGCAAGGCGCACAGCTCGGTCCACCACAATCTACTCCGGTCTCAGATCCATTCTGCGTACCGTCGAAACACGAAGTCGCGTTAGGATCTGCAGTAACAGTAATGTCAGCGTTGGATACATCGAAGAAAATATTGTCGCTGCAACGAATAACTATTCGTCCCGTTGAGGTATTAATATTTGGAACAGTAATAAATTCCGAGCCATCATTGCTTACAGCTTCCGCAATGGGAACTAGAGAATTAAAACCTCCATCAAGTGCAAGTAAAATATCTACGTTGTCGCAATTAACTGCACCACCAGAAGTCCCAGCAACATCCCAGCTAACTGTTTGAGATTGGCCACCAGTCCAACTAACACTATTATTTGGCGATGTCACTCTAAAGGGCCCTGAACTAGAAGTAACATTGACTATTCTCGTATCTCCATCGATACAACCGCCAGCAGAATTGTTATCGCGTACCGTTAGTCTCCAGGTGTAAGAACGATTTACATTGGACAAGACCTCCCATGTGGGATCAACATTGTTTAGCAAGTCGGTAAGATTTGGTAAATAACGAATATTGGAAATGGTCGGAGAATTAGATCTGAACGCAGGGCCGCCAGTATTTTCAGCAGTGGGCGGCTGCGTTGCAAAAGCCGCATCCATTTGCTCCCAGCAATAAGTTAGCGCATCACCATCGGCATCGTTGGCTACTCCTTCAAGCATAAATGGCGTGCCTCTCGGAATAGTGAAGTTTGCTCCAGCATCGGCCACAGGCGGTGTGTTGCCTGTGTTAATCCACTCACCACAGTTGGTATTGGTTATAAATGGAACAATACGATCGAGACTTCCTGCGTGAAAGTGGTCGTCGCTGTTGAATTGCACATTGGGATTACAGATTCCTGCATAACCCATTATGGTACTGGCACTTCCAGGCTCAAATGATTCGCCTCCTGTACGTTGGCAGTTGTTATTTTGAGTATGGAAGGCATTAAACTGATGTCCCATTTCATGGGACACGTAGTCAATATTAAATGGGTCTCCTTGTGGTGTAAACTGAGAAGTAAAACCTCGCGCTTTTCCGCTTCCGCAAACCGCACCAAGCTGTGCTACTCCTCCGCCATTTTGTTGGTGATATAAATGCCCAATGTCGTAGTTCGAAAAGCCAATGACATTATCAATGTTGTTTTGGTTTTCGTTTAGTGATTGAGAATTATAAGGATCGCTTCCAGCATTGGTATAAATAATTTGATCATTGTTACCAACTAAAATTAAGCGCGTCCCAAAGTCTACTTCGAATACGGAATTTACGCGCATAATTGAAGTATTCAATGCCGAAAGCCCATCTGCGACATTGGGTGTACCGCTACTATGCCAAGCTGTATACTCGCCAGTACAGGCAACGGCCGCACGATAAGTTCTCAATCCCTGTGGGTTTTTAAGTTGCCCTGAATTAGCAGGCGGCTGAATCGATTTTTCTTTTATGGTTGAAGTATGGCAAACAAACTCCTCATCGTCAGTGATGTCACGTGTGTAGTAAACATTGTAATAAACCGTTTTGTCTTTAAAGTAAGGGTCGATGTAAACCGTTCCTTTTTGAGAATGAATTGTTGCGTGAAATCCTTTTGTAGTAATGTCGCAACGCATAGTCGCACTCGGCTCGGTTAATCCTTGCCCTCTGAAATTGCGAATCATTGGATACTTTTCTTCAAGCTCCGGTTCCGCAATTGGCGAATTGTACATTTCAAACAACTGGAAAGTACCGTCGGGAAAAGGTATTTCAATTACCCCTGCCGTGGCTCCAGTATATTCCAAGGGCAGCTCTAAGAGTAAAGACTCGAGCAAGTCTTGGTCGGCCTCCATCGTGCGATAAATATCTGGCACAATCCACCTTTCATCTTTAGGTAGGGTTTGTTCCGAAATGTCGTTCCATATTTTCACATCAATCTGGGCATTGATCAACCCAGAAAATAAAAGGCTACAAATCAGTAATAAATATTTGGTTCTCATCTCAATCAAGCATTAAAATCTGAACTCCTAAGTTAATGAATTAGCAGGTTCTTTGACTGCACAAATTGTACATCTAGCTTATATAACTCAATGTAGCCAGAGCTCGCAGCCAGGATAGGAGCGGTATGAGGTGCGGCTAGCTTTGTGTGAAGCAAGGAGCTAACACCAGCACAGCTACAAATTGCTACAAATATTTCGGCTACTTTTCCATATTTCTGCGTTAAAAATGCTCGTCATAGCTCAGGCTATGACTGTGCTTTTTGCCTTGAACTATGAAAAACTATCTCAAAATATATACTGCACCAATTTGCACCTGTACTGGTGTAGTGGATGACCGGCTAGGGAATACGCACCCGCGACTATGCTGAACCAAAGATAGATGTGCCGAGTACAAGCGGATAGCCTGTTGCTGCCCAAAACATTTTTAACGAACACACCTAAACCCGGTATGTGCTAAACCCGTATCTGGACTGGACTTCATGCGCGCCGCCACTCTGTAACCGGAGCAGTAGGAATCGTTGCAAAGGAATGAGCCGCCGCGCATAACGCGTTGTTGGGTGTGTGGTTGTTGTGCATCGTAACTGATGGCGGGGCCGGTAGGATTATCGGCGACGTTTTCTTGCGAGTAGTAAGAAGCGTGATACCAATCGAGGCACCACTCCCAGACGTTTCCTGCCATATCATAAAGGCCGTAATCGTTGGCCTCGAAAGCGGCAACTGGCCCCTGCAATACGTAACCATCGAGGTTTTTGTTTTCGGTAGGGAAATTTCCTTGCCAGTAGTTTGCTTTTGTTTTCCCAGTATCGATGTGTTCGTTACCCCAGGGATAAATTTCTTTTTGTCGGTTTCCGCGTGCAGCAAACTCCCACTCCGCCTCGGTAGGCAATCGCTTGCCACTCCAGCGCGCATAAGCCATAGCATCGTACCAAGAAATGTGCACGACTGGAAAGTTTTCTCTTCCTTCTAAATCGCTGTCTGGCCCTTCGGGATGTTGCCAACTTGCACCGATGACAAAACTCCACCAATCTCCGACGCCATAATACTGGCTGCCCGCTTCAGGCATTTTGAAAACTAAGGAACCAGGCTTTAATAATTCTGGATCTGGTTCAGGCGTACCTGGCGGCAACTGCGCCATTACATCTTCCATTTTTATTTCGCGCTCTGCGGT
>CAZZIZ010000007.1:0-3266 GCA_964654535.1 uncultured Chitinophagales bacterium | reverse complement strand
AGGCTTAGAGTGATTTGTCTTGAACGCCATTGAAACTCGCCAAAAGAAGTAAAGTTCTCTTCGGTTCTGGTGTAAATTCTTTTACGTGTATTCAAGAGATCGCGGGCACTCAGGGTTAGGGTTCCCTTCTTTTTGAAAACATCTTTGCTTATACCAGTATTGATAACAAACATTGCCTCGCGTGTTCCCTGTAATGAATTCGATGGGCCACGGAATTGAAACTGCGTTTGGAAATCTATTGACTTCGCGATGGTTAAGTTTGAACTCAAACGAGCCCGCGTACTGGTAAAAGTTGTTTCTCTTTCTACTTCGGAGATAAGCCCTTCCAATTCGGAATAGAAAATATCTACGTTGGCATCTACTTTCCACCAAGAGCTCAATGTAGCAGAACCAATAAGTTCTAAACCATAAGAGTTTCTGGTAGAGAGATTTTCTGGCTGCGTAAATATGCTTCCCACTTCATCGCTCAAACTAATGCGGCTTATAACTCCGGTAGTGTGACGATGGTAAACGGATGCATTGAAAGTTGCCTTTTCCCAGTAACGTATGTAGCCTACTTCATAGGAGTTGGTGTATTCCGGATCGAGGTCTGGATTACCACTCCAAAAGCTTCTCGGGTTTGTAAAAGTGAAAAATGGATTCAGCTCCCAAAAGCCAGGTCGGCGAATACGACGACTATAACTCAATTGAAATGACTCACCCTCGTCTAACTTATAAGTAAATGCCGCCGAAGGAAACAAGTTTAAATAGCTCCGATCGTTGTTTGCTGAGTCGTCTAAAAAGCGCGTGCTGAGTTCAGTGTTTTCTAAGCGTAAACCAAACTGATAACCGAAGCGTTCATTTTCATTGCCCGCTTGCACGTAGGCCGCCAAAATATTTTCGTCGTATAAAAAGTTGTTGGTGAAATCAGGAAGGGCGACGAACATACCGTCTACCTCATCCTCCACGGTATAGTCGTTGGTTATATCTCTAAAGGAGCCGCGCAGTCCTGTTTCAACTTTTCCTTTTTCACCCAGCGGCTGCGTATAGTCCAAACTTACAATCCAACTTTGGTTACCCTCGCTGTTGCGTGAACGCTGAACAAAGTCTTCCCCAACTAATGGATTTCCCAAACCATCTTCGAAAGTTTCTAAAAAGTCTGAGCCTTCGGTTTCCCTTCGATCAGAAAAACGCACATCGGCCACGAAGTTCTGCTTAGGGCTTTTAAAGGTCTTCTTATAACGCAAGTTGTACTCTAGGTTTTCCTCATCCTCAAACTCGTCGTCGGTACGTCTGGTGTACAAATCTAGCACTGTACTCGAATTAGGGATGTAATCGAAGAACTCGACTAGGGCATCATTATTATCGTCACCTCGTTTATATAAAAGCGATGCTGTTAGTACATCCTTCGGTGTAAAACTATAGTCTGCGCCAAATCGAAAATTGCCACCAAGACCTGCTCGCTGGCGATCGTTATCGGTGCGAAACAAAACAGTATCGTCGCCATCGAAGAAAGTAGTTTCTGCAAAACCTCCACCCGGGTTGGTGTTATACCGCACTCCGAGGTTGGTAAAGAAGTTAAACTTGTCTTTGCGGTAGTTCAGGTTTACACCCACGCTGTACTCGGTAGGATAGCCCACACTAAAATCAAAAGAACCATTAAGGCCTTTACGTTTGTCTTTCTTTAAAACGATATTGATAATGCCGGCAATCCCTTCTGCTTCATACTTCGAAGAAGGATTACTTATCACTTCTACTTTCTCGATGAGATTGGCAGGGATAGAACGCAAACCATTGGCATCACCAGAGCCGACCAGGCCCGAAGGTTTTCCGTCGATGAGCATACGTACATTTTCGCTGCCTCTTAAACTTACTTCTCCTTCTACGCCGACATTTACCGAAGGAACATTATTCAAAATATCTTGGGCCGAACCGCCGGTGTTGGCCAAATCTTTTCCGACCGTAAAAATCTTTTTGTCTAGTGATAATTGTAACTGACTTCTCTCCGCACGCACTTCTACAGCGGCAAGAGTAGCGGCACTCAGAGCAAGTGATATCCTTCCCAAATCGACTGAACCGTTTTTGGGAGAAAGGCGAATATCTTCTATCACTTTTGTTTCGTAAGAAATGAACTCAACTTTGGCGAACATTTTTCCCGGGCGACTGGTCATAGAGAACTTACCCTCTGCATCGCTCATCCCTCCGGTTACCAGAGAGCTATCGCGTTGAGCGAAAAGCGAGACCGTGGCGTACTCTAAGGGCAAGTCGGTTTCGGCATCCATAATTTCTCCCGATACAGGAATTTTCATTCCACCTCCAGGACGCGCACCACCACCGCCACCAGGACGAGGGCCACCTTGAGCCATCATCTGAAATGATAGCAGCAAACCAATCAATAAAAAGCCCAAATTCTTTAGCATCGCACAAAAGTAAATCATTCAGCCACGTATGGCGGTCACAATTACGCGCATAAGGGTATTAAAGTATCTTAATGTCAGAAGGGCTTTATGCTAGATATGCCGATAAAAGCCAATAAAATAGCCAGTCTTCAATTTTTGTCCTAGGGTAAAATGCCATCTAAAGACTAAATTGAGGGTCTTAACAATTCAGATGAACACAAGCAAAACCGCCCTATTTCTATTCTTACTCTCTATGCCCTTACTCGTGCAAGCGCAATTGATCAATCCAAACAAGGAGACTCAGCAGACCCAAGAGACAAAAGAAACCGTTGAAGAAAACAAAACAGAAGTTAGCAGCGAGTTAACAAAGTCAATCCGTACGGATAAACTGGACGAGCGCACCTTTATTATGAAGCGCCAAAACGTAAAGCTCGATAAGGTTTCTAGTTTCTATGCAGAGAACTTACCCGCGGCTTACAAAGTAGCAGCAGAAAAAGGATTGGTCTTAGTAGGAATGCCTTGCGGATTATATTTTGAAGTTGGCGAAAAAGAAATCGATTTGGGCGCGGGCGTTTCCGTAGAAAGTGTAGAAGGCGAAGTACCGGGATTTGAAGTTCACGTGCAGCCCTCAACCAGAGCATTGGTTTTGGATTTTTATGGCGACTATTCTAAGCTTGGCGAAGGACACGAAGCTTTAGAAGTTTATGCCGAAGAAAACGGATTACAAATTCAGTATCCAGTTATGGAAGAATATCTAAGCGATCCGAGTTTGGAATCAGATCCGAGTAATTGGTTGACTAGGATTTATTATCCGATTGCATTTTGATTTTGTTCTTGAGTTAATTTTTGAAGAAGAAATTTTTTATTTGGGCGTGCCCCTTCTGCAGC
>CAZZIZ010000006.1:32367-42268 GCA_964654535.1 uncultured Chitinophagales bacterium | reverse complement strand
CTGCAAGAGCAGTGGTTGAAGTGTTTGACATTACAGGTAGAAGAGTTTTGACCAATTTGGTAGAACTAGAAGAAGGCATTAATACAATTACTGTAGGCGTTAGTGACTTGGCTGCAGGAACGTATTTGCTTAGAGTTGTTGACGGGCGTTCTCGTTATGGTGCTCGATTCGTTAAGTAAGAATTAAAATTATTTTTTGGGAGTTCCCAGATTAAATCACTCGCGAAGCGAGTGATTTAATCTGGTCGGGCTATCCATGACTCCGCGTCCGCTTCGGTCCCCATCTTGTTTCGCTTAAGCAAATCCTTCTACCGCTAAGGCGGTAAGAATTTACTAGCTCAACAAAGGCGACTGCTCCCTTTGGTCACATCATTACTATCCCTAACTCGAAAAATTTTTGATAGATTAGAAATCACTCTGCGACAAGCTCCTTGTCTTCTTCTTCAGGTTTGTCTTTCTTTTTTATTAGGTAATAGAACATACCTATGTCGAAGACCATATGCGCAATAGCCGCAGAAAAATATCCAACGTCACGATAGAGATAACCAAAACCCGCGCTTACAAAAACCAGTAGGAATCCATAAATAAAAATGCGCCAGTTCTTTGGGTTTAAGTAACCGTGAATAGCGACGAAAAAAATCGCCGTAGGCCAAAGGCCAAAAAAATCTTGTACGCCTGCCCTAAAAAGTAACTCCTCTCCAAAGCCTGCGCAAAAAGAATAGAAGACTATATCTTCAAGTTCTAAATCTACCTTCATAAACATCTCGAAAAAGGGCGCGCTAACCGAGCGCATTTTTTTTCGACTGATCAAGGCTAAGGCAACAAGAGCAGTAAGCACACCGTATACGATGCCAATTAGAATTTGCCAGTGAATTGCCCAACCCTGAAAGAACATATCCCTTATGCTGATGTCTTGGAAAAAGTGGACCATAAGCAAACCAATTCCCCCCATCATAAACAGAGTGACATTACTCAGGTAATAAAGATGTCTTTTGGTAAGCTCCACAGATTATTCTTATTCTATCTTTAAGCAAGATTTGGTCAAAGGGCAAAAGTAATGATAGCAATCGATGATGTATTAATTAGTGAAGATCTGATAGAAAGAGACTTTGTCTGTAATTTATCCGCCTGCAAGGGTGCTTGTTGTGTTGAAGGAGAGCAGGGCGCTCCCTTGGAAAAGGAGGAAGAAAAGATTTTGGCCGAAATTTTCGATATCGTAAAACCCTACCTCAGGCAAGAGGGTTTAGATGCCATTGCCAATCAAGGTCTGTTTGTAGACAATACCAAGGGAGGAAAATCAACGCCACTAGTAGACGGCTCCTCGGCCTGCGCTTACGTCCTATTCGACGAGAAGGGAATAACCAAATGTGGAATCGAAAAGGCCTACGAAGCAGGAGAGGTTGATTTTCAGAAACCAGTCTCCTGCCATTTATACCCTGTGCGCATTACCAAATACGACGGCTTCGATGCCGCAAACTATTCGAAGTGGGATCTTTGTAATCCCGCATGTATACTTGGAAAGCAACTGTCTATGCCTATTTACCGTTTTGTTAAAACCGCTTTGGTGAGAAAGTATGGGCAGGCATTTTATGACCAGCTTGACGCCACTGCCCAACACCTGCTTGACCCCAAGCCATAAAAAACAATTTCACTTTTTATAAGCGAATTGCTTCCGAAACAATCATTGGACGCGATGCGCCCGTTCCACAGACACGCTTCGCCTTTTGCCAAGCGTTCATCTACTCTAGTTTGGTCCGACTATAAACTAATAAACGACAGAACTAACCAGCTGTCAAAACCAAGGACTGATGAATGGAGCACCACCCATCACATTCCTTCAACGATTATTCTTATTGTGTACAATGATCTGCATCTTCGGAAGTGGGTCGGCTATCGCTCAACGAGTAGATCTTGAGGACCCTGTGACTATTACTGGAACGAAATCTAATTTTGTTGCAAAACAAGTTTTTAAGGACGAGTTATCTAACTACGACTTGTACGATTTTTCCAGCCAGGAAATATTTAATGCCATCAATGATAATAGTGGCGATAACCCAATCAACTTTTCGATTGGAGATAAGCAATGGGAAGTGGTGCTTCGTCCCAGTAATATCATCAAAGAATCCTTTGTAAGCAATACCAGCAGTCGAAACGGCATTCAGCAACTAGAAAACATAAAGGACTATACCTTTGAAGGATACGTAGTGGATGAAAATATAGATGTGCGCATAACCAGCACGCCAAACTACTTCGTGGCTTACTTCAAAACACCCAATGAAGAGTTTTACATAGAGCCAACTACTAAGTTCACCAACACGCTTCAAGAGAAGTCATTCGTTATGTACAAGAAATCAGACGTGCTTCCGAGTGCTGGAACCTGCCTTGCTGTAGATGCTCGCGAATGGGATTTGCGCAAGAAGAATGGGGCTTACGAAAAATCAGACGGCTGCCTCGAAGTAGATTATGCTCTAGCAGCAGATTACTCTATGTTTTTGAAACACGGAGGACCGGAAAATATATTACTGCACGTTTCTACAGTACTTAATCTGGTGAACGTTGATTACCAAAATGCGTTTTCTCACGAATTGCGTTTCGTGCTTAGTGAGCAAATGACTTCAACTTGTTCAAGTTGTGATCTTTGGGATCCAACAACCAATGCACAAGATTTGCTAAAGAACTTTGACGACTGGGGCCCAATCGGTTTTGCTAACCCTCACGACATAGGCAGCCTTTGGACAGATCGTAATTTCGACGGGACTACCGTTGCTGTCGCTTGGATTGGAAAAGTTTGTACCTCAAAGCGCTACAACTGTATCCAAGATTTCTCTAACAGCTATGGAACATTGCGCATGGTAAACTCGCACGAACTGGGACACAACTTTGACGCTCACCACGATCCTACTTTTACGCAGTTCATAATGACGGCTGCGGTAAACGCAAGCTTCAATGTTTGGTCACCAGCGACCATTGCTGAAATTAACGCCCACATAAACTCGAGAGATTGCTTAACAGAATGTAGCGAAGATGTTGTCGTTGTTGAAGAACCAGAAGAGCAGCACCTTATGCTAAGTGCAAACGTTTGGTTCATGGGATTCTATGACAAGTCTACTGGCCAAATGGACAACAACTTACAGGACTTAAATCTACTCCCGACTCAGCAACCATTCAATACCGCTCCCTGGAACTATCAAGGAAATGAGAGCATTCTTTCGCCCATTGATAATGTAATGGATTGGGTACTTGTAGAGCTGCGCAATGATGAAAACGCAGATGATATTATAGCTCAAAAGGCAGTTCTGGTGAATAGTAGCGGACAATTAATTGGTCCTGATGGCTCAACAAACATCGAATTTGATGTCCCTGATGCTAATTATTATGTCGCCATTCACCACAAGAGCCATTTGCGTATACGTACCAGTGGGACTCATAATTTCGCCATAGGGCAGACTACGCACCTAGATTTTACTCAGACAGGTAGTGCAGCAATTTCTAATCATTTAGTAGAATTGCAGCCTGGAATTTCAGGTATATACTGTGGTGATTATGATCAAAACGGAATCATAAACTTCTTAGATTTAACGCTTTGGATAGGTTTTTTCGAAGCGGGTGGACTTTATGATTCTGCCGATGGTAATGGCGATGGTCAGGTTGATTTGGCCGATATCGTCTACTGGTTGGATTATCAGAATGTCTTCAGTTTCTAATCTTTTCATACATAGTAAGGCTTCTTTCTAAGCCAAAAATCAAATCTTCTTCATTGTTTGATTTGTTGAAATGTTTATTTTAGCAGGAACGTAAATGCTATGGTTGGGTGTGTTCCCAATTGTAAGCACTTGATAGCCATGTTGTTAGTACAGTGTTCCGACTAGCTTTCGACTGGTTTTTTTGGTGAAAAAGAAACAATAAACAATAGAAAAAATCTTACGATGAAAAGAGACTATTTGCGATCAGCGTTAGCGTTGGTTGTTGGCCTTGTGTTATCCCTAACAAATTTGGACGCACAAACCTTCGACCTGGGCTTTGCTACCAATTCAATTGGAGACGCTACTACGAGTTGCCAATATTGTGCAACAGTGCAAATAAAAAGTGCGGGTTCCCCCTTTAACCTCGGTGGCCTCTCTTTTGTATTTAGCTACAACGAAGATGCCATGACCTTTGGTACGTATACTTCTATCAATTTCGATGAGAATACGAACTGCGATGGTCAAGGGAACTTATTTAACCCTCAAGCTCCATTCGTTGCAAACGGACAAGTGAGTTCGGGAGTTGCTCCTACAATTTTTACAGGCTTTGCCAGTTGCCCAGAAGTGGGAACCGAGTTTGTAGATATTGCGGAAATCTGTTTTGACGTCGTTGACGAAACAGCAATGGGTAATCTTGTTTGGTCAGATAACTCATCTCAATTTCCAGCAACGACTTCACAGGATTTGTTGACCGAACTTACAGTTGGACTATTAACAAATGTCGAAGAAGTTGTTGTTTGCCAAGCCGGTGGCGGCGGCGGCGGAGGTGCTGAAGACACCGACACTGATACAGCTACTGACGGAGGTGCCGACGACGGCGCAACTGATGATGGCGGCGGAGCAGACGACGGTACGGCTGGCGGTGATGGCACTGATGGTGGCGACGGTTGTGATATCGTTGTAACTGAAGTTGGCTTCGACTGTGACGAAGATGCTGGTGAATTCACCTACACCATATCAATTACAGGCGGTGCTCCAAGTGCGGACCCAACTGAAACTTATTCTTTAACTGGAACGGGTATCGGTAATGCCTTGCCAGTGTTTGCTGATGCCGTAACTACATTGGGTCCATATTCAGATGGTACCGATGTTAGTATTAGCATAGTAGACGTTAATGGTTGTCCTGCATCATTTACTACAGATGGCCCGGTTGCTTGTACAAAAGAGTGTGGTGACGATATAGTTGTTACCGAAATATTCGATTGTAACGAAGACGATGCTGAATTCACCTATACCTTTGTTATTACAGGAGGAGCTCCTGGAAGTGATCCTCTAGAAAGCTATACCGTTAATGGTACCGGAGTAAACAATGCTATGGTAGCTTCAGGTGGTAACCTTACTGTTGTATACTCTGATGGAACAGATGTAGAATTAACCTTCACGGATTCTGGTGGATGCGAAACTACGTTTAGTAGCGGTGGGCCAGTTGCTTGTACTAAAGAGGATTGTGATGACCCAGTGGTGATTACAGAAGTATTTGAGTGCGATGAAGACGCTGGGATTTTTACTTACACATTTATCATTACTGGAGGTGCGCCAAGCGCAGATCCAACTGAATTTTATACTGTAACAGGAACCAATATTGGTGCCCCTTTAATGGCTTTTGCTGGTAGTCCAGTTGTTCTTTCTTTTGCAGATGGAACGGCGGTTGCGCTTTCTGTAGTGGATTCTAATAATTGCCCTGCTGAGTTTTCGTCTGACGGACCAATTCCTTGTTCTAAGGAAACAGATACCGATTCTGATACAGATGGAGCCGATGACGACGGCGCAACAGACGACGGCGCAACAGACGACGGTGGCGATGACGACGGTGCAACTGATGACGGCGCAACTGATGATGGTGCAACAGATGACGGCGGAGACGACGATGGTACAGGCGGAGACGGTTGTGTTGTTCCAACTCCTGCAGCAATTACATATCAGTCAGGTGGAACGTCAGCGAACATATGTATTGGAGATGGACAACAATTAGATGTCGTAGTTGCTAGTGCTCCAACAGGTGAAGATGGCTTCTTTATTATTACTGATGGTTCGGGATCTGTTATACTTGATGGTCCAGCTGCTCCACCATTTAACTTTGACAATACGCCAGTTGGAACATGTCAAATTTGGCATGTAACTTTCGATGGTGATCTTAATATTCCATCAACATCTATGGTGAGTGATTTTGACGGATGCTACTCAATAAGCAACCCGCTTACTATAATTCGCGATGGCGCACCTTCTGCACCTCAAATTTTTGAAACTGCTTTAGGCGGTACATTAGTTGGTGTGTGTAACAACGACGGTTTTGTAAACAATGTGAACATTGGAACAGTTGTTGCCGGTTCAGGGGTAGTAACAGAATACTTATTAACTGACGCAGCTGGTAACATAATATCAGGTCCTGTGGCTAGTTCAAACTTTAGTTTCCTTGGCTTAGCTGGTGGAACATACAATCTGTGGGCTATTACTTATTCAGGCCCTATTTCAGTTGGTAGTACAGCTGCTTCTATATCAGGCTGCTTTGCATTATCGAACCCTGTTGAAGTACAGGTTACTGCAAACTGTCAAGGTGGAATGCCAATGAACTGTATCGGCGTTAACGCTGCGTTTGTTACCCTTAGTGGTTTAGCCTGCGAGAACACTCTTATAAATGCAGCTGCCACAATTACTTCTTCTAATCCAAACGATGTCGTAATCTACGTTCTTGCAGATCAAGCGGGCAATAACCTGATTAGTTCTAGTAGTGGAGTTTTTGCACCTAGCCAGATACCTGGTTTTCTTCCAGACGCCTTCTACTTTGTAACTGTACAAGGTGGTCCAGATCTAAATGGCGATAGCTTCCCAGATGTAAATGATCAGTGTTTTACTTCAGTACAAGGCCCAGCACTAGTTTGGTCAACTTGTATAGAAACACAGTGTCCAACTGTTACTACGGGTACAGGTCTTTCTGCAGTGTGCTCTGGCGGTTCTGCAAACGTTACGGCTACCATTAGTGGTCAAGGTACATTTGCAGTTGCTTATGTACTTCATACTAATCAAGCTTTCTCTCCTTCTCAAGTTGTGGCTACCAGTTTCAATGGTGTGTTTACAAATCCAGGAGGTGCGGCTAACGTAACATACTTCTCTTCCGTATTAGTTGGAACAGATTTAAACGGTGATGGTGTGCCAGATGCTAATTCAGAATGCTTTGGCGTCTTCCCAGCTCAACAAGTTGCCTTCCTTGCTCCACTGAGCATTGTGGCTGCAGCAGAGTTTTGTAACGACGAAACTGGTATAACAACAGTTACTTGGGTTGTTACAGGAGGGTTACCTCAATTCAATCCTAATGCTACGTATTCAGTTTCTGGTTCAGTTAATTTGAATGTAGGACACAACCAGCAGTTTCAATCAGAATTTTCTGATGGTGAGAGCTATGCGCTTACTGCTGTTGATGGCTTCTGTGGGCAAACACAATCAATTAGTGATGGTCCTCTTACTTGTAAAGACCTTCCAATTGAACTACTAGTTTTTGACGGTGAGGTTCAAGGAAAAGGAAACTTGCTTTTCTGGGTAACTGCTACTGAAATTGACAACGACTTCTTCACTCTTGAGCGTTCATTTGACGGAGCTACTTTCGAAGAAATCGCAATTATCGATGGTGCTGGAAATTCGCTTGACAATATCGAGTACGA
This sequence comes from uncultured Chitinophagales bacterium, assembly GCA_964654535.1. Lineage (GTDB taxonomy): Bacteria > Bacteroidota > Bacteroidia > Chitinophagales > UBA2359 > CAZZIZ01. Next base: position 34,870 of record CAZZIZ010000006.1, on the reverse strand, counting down.
ATTCCTAGACGAAGATGCTCGTCCTGGTTCAAACTTCTATCGTTTACGTCAAACTGACTTTAACAACACCAATACGGTTACAGATGCAATTGAGTTGTTCCGTGAGTTTGGAAACAACATCACGACCATATCACCTGTACCGGCAACCAACTTTATTACAGTTTCTTACGAAGCTGCAAAAGAGGTGGAGGTTATTATGAGTGTTTACGATATCATTGGACGTCAAGTTATGGCGCGTGAAATCGATATGGAAGAAGGAATTAACAATATAGATTTAGGTCTAGATACTATTCCTAGCGGCGTATACTTATTGAGTATCGAAGCTGATGGTGATATCACGACTAAGAAATTTATTAAGAACTAGTCATAAGATATTTTAATGAAACCCCGACTCATTGTGAGTCGGGGTTTTTTTATGCCTAATTTTACATCTATGATTCAAAGACTTCAATCTGTATTTTTTTTCTTGGCGTCAAATTGTGCCTTCGCCGCATTGTATTTGCCAGTAGTGAATAATAGTGGCACCTCAGAATGGGGCGCGTCCAATACCACCTTGTCTATAGTGTCAACTATCGCGGCGACAGTTTTTCTAATTGCGATCTTTTTGTTTAAAAATCGCCCGTTTCAGAAAAATGTCGGGAGACTTGGATTGTTGTTTTGTTTCGCACTGGTAGTACTCATCGCTTATTTCGAAAATTCAGATGGCGCGTTTAATATAGAGTGGGGTGCATTTTTACCAGTTCTTGGAATAGTTCTAGGTTCACTTGGGATACGCTACATCAACAAAGACGAGAAGCTGGTCCGAGGTATGGATCGACTTAGATAGTTATTAGTTGCTTATGGGCAGCAACACGCTATCCACTTGTACTCGGCACTTGGAAAATACGTTCACTCAACACCTTGGCAGGAGCTTCCTCTGGTCGCTCTGCACGGTGGAGTTCTCTGTATTTTCCAAGCACCTCATACCGCTTCTATCGTGGCTGCATATACAGGTCCTAGGAAGGCGATATGCATTCAAATTCTATTTAAAATTTCAGTTCTCCCTTTCTTCGTGTGAGGGATAGGAAGGATGCGACCAAAGGGAGCAGTCGCCTTTGTTGAGCCAGTAAAGACTTACCGCCTTAGCGGTAGATGGATTTGCTTAGGCGAAACAAGAAGGGGACCGGAGCGAAGCGCAGTCCTGGATAGCCCGACTCAAACAATTGCTTTCCGTTTACGGAAGAAGCAATTATTTGAGGCACACCCATAACAAGGTTAATCTTTAGAATTGTTTAATGCAATCTTAAGCCCAATTAGTCTTTCTACTGACATGAAGTGCCTAACTTCGAATTACCAATTTAATACAGATGAAAAAGAAACGTAAACCCAGCTTATTGTAAAACCTTAAACCACAACACACCTATTCTCATTTATCCTAGGGTCTAAGCTTGTCTTGGATACGTATCTCGTTTTGTCTGTATTGATGAATAAAAACATTAATACAGAATATGAAAAATTTAGTAAGAGTCCTGTCCGCCTGCACTATGCTGATTTTGGCGGTTTTGTGCGTGAACCAAACTGCCAATGCACAGTGTGCCGATCTTTATATCGCTGGTATCTTTGACGGACCACTTGGCGGTGGAACACCTAAAGGTATGCAGTTGTGTGCTACAGCGGCAATTCCAGACTTGAGTATTTACGGAGTAGGTTCTGCTAACAACGGTGGAGGCACCGATGGAGAAGAGTTTACTTTTCCTGCGGTACCACTTGCAAGTGGTCAATGTATATGGATTGCTTCAGAGGCACCAAACTTTACCGCATATTTTGGTTTTGCTCCTGACTACGTTAATTCTGTAGCCAATAATAATGGTGACGATGCTGTTGAGCTCTTTTGCAACGGCGCTGTTGTAGATGTCTTCGGTGACATTAATACTGACGGTAACGGCCAGTGTTGGGAATACTTAGACGGTTGGGCGCAACGAAATGGTGCGGGACAAAACGGAGGCGTATTCGATTGTGCCAACTGGACTTTTAGTGGTCCGAATGCAGTTGACGGTTGTTTAGATAACGCATCTTGTGGTTCGTCCTTTCCACTTGGTGGCACACCTGGTTGTACAGATGCGGCTGCGTGTAACTTCGACGCAATGGCAACCATAGACAACGGTTCTTGTTTTAGTATCGGCGATACTTGTGATGACGGTGATGCTACTACTACTGGTGACGTTTATACTGATTGTATGACTTGTGCAGGTACGCCAACTGGACTAGCAATGTGCGCAGACCCAGTTTGGGAGGTGGTAGACGTTACTTTGAATTCGCAAGCTGATACCTGGACTGTAGCAGGTGGAGTTGCTAGCGTAAATGGTTTTACTGGATCAAACGGTGACCCAACGGACGTGTGGTTGGTGTATGGACCGTTAGACATGTCTTCGACAACTACGCTTGATTTAGTTCTAGATATTGCGGAAGGTTTTAATGGTGGGGTAGATTCGCAATTAGACTTTCAATTTACAGAAGCTTACTC